>JAGTQO010000101.1 GCA_018396565.1 Candidatus Bathyarchaeota archaeon | reverse complement strand
CAATCGCGGAATACCCTACTGTTCCCTATGTCGGTGACGTTGACGGTTATGATGCCTGTTAGGGATCCATTGTTGACGAGATGTATCTGGAATGTTTGGCTTATGTCCCCAGGACCCATTGTGCCGAAGTCGATGAAATCCGGAGTTACTACAATTGAGAGCGCTGGAATTATGTTTACTTGTAGATTGGCGCTATCTCCCCCAGTGACTGTAACTTGAATCCGATCCGTTCGTACAAACCCTTCCTTTTCAGCGTAGACTCCGTAGGTTCCTGGAGTTGAAATTGAAATGCTCACCTGGCCATTCTGGTCTGTTACGTAGTTCTTGTCCGCATGAACATTTGCCCCTTGTACAGGAAGCCATGTCTCAGTAGTTTCATCAAGATACGTGACCGTGACTGTGAATGCTTCCTCCGGTTTTACCGTTGTTCGGTCAACCGATATTCTTGTAACGTTATCATTCCATCCACCATAGAACCATAGGATTGTGCTGTGGGGCGGGGGTGGAGTGGTTACAGTTGGATCATTCAGTACAAACTGGTCTGCCGCGTACATTCCAGTTGTGTGTTCGTTCACTCTGAAAAGCCATCCATTCAGGCCCTGGGCTGCTTCACCCTTGATCGTAGTGACGTATGCTGGACCATACTGATAGGTCACAACATAGGTGAATCCTGCTATTCTTGAGGCTTCATCAAGAGCGCCCAATACTGTCGGTTTACTGTAGTAATGATGCTGCCCCTGATCGTCAGTTATGTCGGACCACGATACAAAGACCACTCCTTTCCAGACGGTTGAAGATTGGCCTTCAATGCGTATGTCCACTTTCGCACCTATCACTATTGGATAGGGTTTGCCGAGCAACGCTGGAATCGCGCATGAAGTCGTGTATACATTTGGATTACCGGTGTAATCTTTGAAGCCTCCTCCAGAATCTTGGAATGTTAAGAGGTCGTCTACTGGGGTCTTTCCATTTTTGGTCCAATCATTGCTTGTCGGGTCTTGCCCCGCCGCTACTATGGCCTGAATCGCCCACGAGTCTGTTTCTGCGCTTGACGATCCCATAAAACCGAATCCACCGCTGTTGAGTTGTTGCGACTTCATATAAGAGAGCCCATTCGTTATAGGTGTTGAGGTTTTAGGTTCGCCCCCAGCGATTAACGCCATTATCGCCGCCGCTGTATCGTCCACATCGCTAGTTTGTCCAACGGCCCAACTCCATCCTCCATCACTGTTTTGTTTACTCTTTATGAATGTCAGGGACTTCTGAATCATCGGATCGTCTTTATAAACTCCAGCTGATATCAGAGCCATGACCGCCCAGAAGTCATCGTTCACCAAACCGCCATCGCCGAACTGCGATCCATCATAGAATGATTTGAGTTTGGTCACTAAGCCTTGTCCGTCTTTGGTAATGGTTTCGGGGTCTATTCTAGCCGCTACCATTGACAGTATGAATCTGCTATAGTCAGTGCACGACGACAGTTGGTTGACGTTGTTTTTTAAGTATTGGACTACAGAGACGCCGCCTTTTTCCCATGTGTTCGGATCTTGCTCCGCAGACGCGATGGCCATAACTGCCCAGGAGGAGTAGGCGAAGGAGCCTATCATTCCACCTGCCTGTTGTTGATTCTTCAGCCAATTTAAGGCTGAGGTGATTTTTGGGTCTGTGGTTTGGTATGGGTACGCGTAGATGCCCGCCACATAGGTCAGCGATAATATTATTAGGGCAAACGCTATTACTCGCTTTCTCATATTCATCACTCTTCGTTGGACTGCTGCGCTGAAGAGCTTAACGAAATGTTTATATAAGATTTTGGTTACATTTGTTATCTAAATAGATAATAAAGGTGTTTCCGTTGTTTAAAGCGGTCAGCAGCCCAACCCGGTTGAGCATGTTGAGGCGAATATTAAGGGGTGAGATCCATGTCTCAGCACTGGCGCGGGAAATGGGAATATCCGTTCCCGTCGCCGCGAGACATATCAGAATTCTGGAGAGAGCTGGTTTGATTGAGAAGAAAGAATTCGGTAGAAGCCAAGTTCTAAGAGCTAAACCCGAGCGATTATACGAGATGTTAGATGCTTTCGCTGACACCGCCGAAGTTGAAGTCCCATCTGGCAAGAGCGTACTTGACGTCTTAAAAGCAACATGCGCCATCACTACCAGAAGGTTTAATGAAAAAGAGTTTCTTCTCTCCATTGATGGCAAAGAAGGATTCTATCTATACGAAGTTAATGGGAAACTCGGCGATAAGCCGATAAATCAATACAAGCTTACCGAAAACGTTAAGCTGAAGCTTAAGAAGTTAGTGCCAGTAACTGAAAAAAAGATTAATGTAAAAGTACGATGACTAACCGCTCTATGATGGAAAACGCCGTTACCACTTAAAAGTGGTGATGCTGAAGATAGGCTTTGTCCACACTCTCACAACTTACGACCCATGCAACCCTAATATTCAATGTTGCTGTAATTCGTTGTTCCACATCCTATCTTTTATCAGTGTTATTTTTGTAAGAAATAGTAATATTTAAAAGCCTGACCGCCAATTTGAAAAGTATGCGCCTGGATAAGGACTCTTTTGGAATCTGGAGCATCATAGCTAAGAGAGCGTTTAAAGCTACGTTCAAGAGGCCGACCACCACTGAAGCGAGTAAGGCAATTTATGATACCCTTGCCGAACGGGAGCTTGCGCTCTATGTGCATATCCCGTTTTGCAGCGGCACTTGCATGTTCTGTCCTTACGTTAGATTCCTGGTTTCAAAGTATGAGCGAGAAAAACTCGTCCAGAAATACGTGGACGCCCTCTTGGACGAAATAAAAGCTTACCATCAAATCGCCGCGAAATTGAATTTAAAGATCGTGGATATTCATGCAGGTGGAGGCTCTCCCAGCTTAGTGAATGGAAAGCTGTGGAAAACCATACTAAATTATTTGACTCAAACTTTCAACGCTGAACCGAAAATAGCCATAGAAGCCAACCCCGAAGATCTAAAAGATGAAGCTCATGTATTCGATTTGATCGATAGCGGAGTATGTGAGGTTAGCTTAGGGGTACAGTCTTTTAATTCCAAGACGCTCAAATCTTTAGGAAGAAGACATTCTCCTGAAGATTCGCTCAGAGCCATTAGAAACCTACGCAGTGGTGGCTGTGAATACATCAACATCGACATGATGTACTTGGTGCCTGGCCAATCGTTACATGAATGGACTGACGATTTAGAATTCGCCTCTGAGCAAGATGTGGATGAAATAACCTGTTACCCCACCTTGATCACCCCATATTGCATTGGATACACGCATCTCAAGAGGGACAGACTCGATCAACCTAATAATAGAAACTTCAAAAGCATGGTATACGCCTGTGATGATTTGCTTACTTCTAAAGGGTTTAAGCCAATCGAAATTTACGGTTACAGCAGAAAGCAAGGCTGGAAGTATGTAACGGTTAATTACGAAATGGAGGGCCCTCTGCTTGGGTTGGGATGTGGAGCGATGGGGTTTACTGGAGGCTACGAATATCAAAACACATGTTCTGTTCCAGAGTATATACAGAGTTCCATCAATGGAGAACTTCCAATCGCTGGGGCAAGATGGATAAGCTTAACTGAACGTTCAATTAGATATACTACTTGCAGGATCTTCATCTGTAGAAGATTAAATAAATCGGAATTTAAACGAAAATTCGGCAGAGACCTCAACGAGTTAGTAGGAAGTACTGGATTCGGTAAAATGTTACGCATTTTGAAACTGCTCGGCTACATAAAAGAAGATAACAATACGCTAGAATTAAGCAGAAAAGGGTTATTTACGGCGCATCGAATTTGTTGGGCTTTCGTATTGAACGTTCCTTGTAGGCTCTCTGAAGAATATCTTAAAACACCTTGGCCATCTAAAGTTACAATACCTTAACTCGTAAGAAGAAAATATGTTAATGCTCAAAAATTAGTTAGTAACAATTTATGATTGACTCATAGTTTTGCTCTTATCATGTAATAATTAACTTCTAAGCCCTTCCAAATTAAACCTGATGAGTTAAGTGTGGGGCGTTGCCAATCTCAGTTTGGGATCGCGCAGACTCTTTCGCCCTCACAATCTGAGATGGTGAAACGTCGATTTTCAGACTATTTCACAGTTATCCGTACCAGGAGTCACCTATCCAATTTGTGATCGGATCCGTTTATGGAAGTCTACGAATCACAACCGCGGCTTGTGAGTACACTCACCATCCCTGCTCATATGTCCCTTGGAGAGCTTAAGCAGGGGAAACAGCATCCATAGACAGACGATCTTGGATAGAGCCCATAATGGGTTGTGCGGATCGTTAACCACCCCCTCTACCCAGATAGATGCGCATTTCTTCGAAGAAGCCTGATTTGTTGAGCATAAGCATCAATAGAAGAAAGCAAGAGAAGCACAATATGGCCGAAGAGATATTCTTTCGGTCCTTACTCATAAAGTCGTATCTTTGGTTAAGCAGGAACACTAAGGTGAATCCGCCTAACACGAGAGGAAAAGCGACACTCAGACCCCTCCAATCATAGAAAGCTGCGAACACGAACTCATAGATAGCGTTGAACAAGAAGAGTAGTGAGCATGTGATTAGGAAGTTCTTGATGGGCTTGCGTGGTGTGATGACCAGAAATGCGGCGAGCTAGAACACGCTAACATTCAACAGCGACAATGTATGTATCTTGAAGGGGAAAGGAAATAGGTACGAGTAACTGTAGAGGCCATTTCGTATAAGGGCTTTCAATCCGATAACCAACCATATCAGAGCTGGGAGAAGCAACGCGCTGCTCACGATTGTGACCTGTCTCATGAGTTATTACTTCCCTGACTGCTGGGTCTCTCACAGCTCTCTAAGTT
>JAGTQO010000015.1:24799-26788 GCA_018396565.1 Candidatus Bathyarchaeota archaeon | reverse complement strand
ACTAGATCGAAGAATGCGTAGATAACCGCATAGAGAAAGTATTTGGTTGTGAATTGTGCGCGCGATTCCCCAACAGGCACCTGCCCACATTCAAATGTTAAGTTCTTTATCCGATTTGGATTCGATGGGCCGATAATCTTAGCGCCAAGCACCATTCCTACAGGTAAGATAATCGATAAGGCGATGTATAAGAGCAAGCAGAGCAGATTGAATAACTCCGAATTCCACATGGTGGAATCCCTCTTCAAGCAGAAGAAACAAACAATTATATAAAACATACTATGCAATCCCGCGATACAAACAAGATGAGAGATTTTTGGGCCTGAGCTCCCTAAGGATCTATGATGTCACATGGACACCTTCAAGAGTCCTCAGGACGGTGAGCTTATCTTGTCAGTATTCAATTCTACTGATGGTTTGAACTGCGACTAGTTTCGATATGATCTTGATAGTTTAGAATCCAGACGAGCATGTAAACTTACCTACGGGACAGCCCTTGTCCTAGAATCAGATGAATAAGATTTGCTTAAAAGCCTCTTACTGGGTAACCCAACGCCAATCAATTGATCATGAACTGCTATGGTATGACTGCTATTACAAACTAGATACATTTGAATGGTTGCCATCGAGAACCATTAGTAGTATGCATGATTGGTTGATGTCCCTGATCCTTATAGAAGGCGATATGATTATTCATCTCACTCTGCCTTGATGCCAAATCTCCCAATGCCACCATGAACTCCAAGTTCACTTCACATTTAGCTCATTTACCCTTCTACGATTTTGATTAGTTAGCTGCGACAATTTAGTTTGAATATCGAATTAACGCGCGAGAACGTTATGATACGACAAGTTATCAATGAAGCTGGCGGACTCTTGACGGTCGCGTAGGCTTACAAATGCTCAACAATGTATCGTTAATCTTTCTCAGCGATAGGTGTATGTAGTTCAGGATCTTGACCTTCAGCGTTGAAGGCTCACGCTTACGCTGAAATGTTCCTATCTCTTTTTAAACAATTGGATGAAATGTGGTAACATCGATGTCGCTTCGAGACGAAGGTAAACCTACCGGAAAACCAGCTTCGTTCTACCTTCAAGTTGACAGACCCAGGGAATGTTGGAAAAAGTGAAATAAGGACTCTCCATATGTGTTTTGATGACTCGTAGCTAGAATCTGTGGGGAGACCATTGGGGAAAACGGATCTTATACTACTCCACGCACCCAGCGTCTACGATTTCAGAGGAAAACTTGCCTTGTACGGCCCAATTAGCGACGTTATCCCTTCCACACCAATCTTCGACATGTATCCCCTGGGATTCGTAAGCATTACTGGATACCTACAGAAGCATGGCTACAGGACGCGAATAATCAATCTAGCTGCAAGAATGTTGAAGGATCGAATGTTCAATGTTGAAGAGACTATTCGAAAACTGAGAACTACGGCTTTCGGAATAGATCTGCACTGGCTGGTTCACGCGCATGGCAGCCTGGAGATCGCCAGAATCATCAAGAAGCATCATCCAGAAACCCCAGTCATAATGGGAGGCCTCTCAGCATCATACTACCATAAGGAAATACTCAGCCGCTATCCTCAGGTTGACTACGTGGTTAAGGGCGATTCTACTGAGAAACCTCTTACTGATCTGCTTCAACGTATTGAGAGGGGGCAAAATACAGAAGATGTTCCAAATCTGAGTTGGAGAGACAAGAATGGCAGGATTCGTGTAAACCCAATAACCTATGTCCCGGATACATTAAATGATTTTATCCTCGACTACTCCAACATGGTTCAGCTCGTCATCTCAAACAGAGACCTCGATAGTAACCTTCCCTATGAGGGGTGGCTAGAATACCCTTTCACTGCACTAATTATCTGTAAAGGATGTGTGCACAATTGCGTAACGTGCGGAGGATCCTCTGAAGCATACAGAGTATTCTACAACAGAGACAGGGTGGCTTTGAAGAGTCCAACAAAGATCGCTGAAGAG
>JAGTQO010000015.1:22837-24793 GCA_018396565.1 Candidatus Bathyarchaeota archaeon | reverse complement strand
ACTATTGAGGACTATGTGAAGGGGCCAATTTTCCTTATAGGCGACCTACGGGTAGGGGGCAACGGCTATGCGCAAGACACCCTCAAGGAAATAAAGAGACAGAAGATCGATAATCCGATAGTGTTTGAATTGTTCACTCCTTCAAGAGAATTTGTAAGGAGTATAGCGGAGAATTGTGCAAGGTTTTGCTTGGAGATATCTCCTGAAAGCCATAATGAGGCGGTAAGGAGTCTGCAAGGCCGCCATTACAGTAACCATGAGCTTGAGGCGACGATCGATACTGCTTTGAAACTTGGATGTAGGAAATTTGACGTCTTCTTCATGGTAGGTCTACCTGCCCAAAATTCCTCTATGGCTCTGGAAACGGTTGAATATGCTCGTCACATCACTCAGAAGTTCAGGGATGAAAGATTACACCCTTTCATTGCGCCTCTTGCTCCATTTCTAGATCCGGGAAGCTCTGCTTTCGAGACGCCTGAGAGACATGGTTACAGGGTATTGTTCAGAACACTAGAGGAACATCGTAGGGCTCTCATGATGCCAACATGGAGGCACTATCTGAATTATGAGACATTATGGATGAGTAGGGATGAGTTGGTTGCCACAACATATGAGGTGATGTATCGCATGATCCAGTTGAAACTCGAGCTCGGTATCATAGACCATTCTACTGGTTTAGCTATTGCTCAGAGCATCAGGCAAGCAAGTGCTTTAGTTAGCCCTGTCGAAGTTACTGGATCTTCTAGAGTTAGCTCATCAAACCTCGAGGAATTGAGGAGGACTATTGAGGCGGTTGAACGAACGATTTCCCGCGCAAAGGAAGAGTTAAGGGTACCGGGGGAGGCGGGAATCAAGAAAAGCGCTATAGTAAAATATGTTAAGAGATATTTCTTGAGGATGAGGGGCGCGAATATCGTTGACCGGTTCGATCGTCGGTAGAGTTTTGTCTAAAAGCGGCAGCCCTTTATCTGGCGTAAAGGTGTCTTGCGAAGGTGGGGATACGCTGACCCTCCCTGATGGCACTTATCGACTTGAGCACCTAGAGCCTAAGATATACGTAGTTGAGGTTGCCATTCAGGGTTTTGAAACACAACGAAAAAAAGTTGCCGTTAAGGATGAAGAGGGGGTAGTTGCTGATTTCCATATGAATGATGCGGTCGGCACAGGAGTCATACATGGTCATGTTCTTGACAAACTTAGGGGGAAACCTATCTCACATGGTACAGTCACGCTAATCCTTCCATTAATAAATAAATACGCCTCAGTGAACAGTGAAGGCCACTATGAGTTTCGAAATCTTGCCCCTGGCGAGTATAAGCTATATTTTTCTACTCAACATTACGAGGAAGAAATGATGACAACTACGCTGAGAGATGGGGAGGTGAAGATCCTCAATATTTCTTGCAGACCATCTAACCGTGTCGAACCGCCGTGGGGTTAAGGTATGCCACACCAATTCTGAGTAGACCCGCGCTTCTCGCTATAATGTCGAGATCACTTGTTAACAGGTCCTCCAAACCGCTAGGTATTCTCTCTTTCAATTTTTGATCGATTATAACCTTGGTATAACATCTGCACTTCTCACAGTAGTCTATCCTGAACGCTAAGCGATTCTCTGGAAAAAGTGACTTTAATGTATATGGATCTCTGTTCCCACAGAATATGCATGAGAATGGGGCTGCTGGGAAAATCAATCCACACAATACACAGAGCAAGAACCTTTTTCCCTCCTTGGATGTCTCAACGATGGGTTTGACCCCGCATATAGGACATGTAGAATACACTCTCCTATGCAAAAGCGATGGGTCTATCATACTCGCTGCCTGTTCCAGCCATGGTTGAACTAGCATCTGTGCAAGGAAGACGAGGATATTGGCATCAACCTTAAACTCAACTGCGAGACCAATGATCTTTTGCTCATTTCCCTCGAAAAGCGCACTTAGCAATGTACTAATT
>JAGTQO010000015.1:21057-22802 GCA_018396565.1 Candidatus Bathyarchaeota archaeon | reverse complement strand
CGTGACTGTACCATGTTCAATCATGGCCTCCACGATTCTAAGAGTTGCTGAAAGCATGACCTCTTCATTCATCATAGATGTCTTTAGAAGTCTGATTAGAGGCTGTCCGGTCGCTTCTGATTTTAGTTGCAACTTCTTCACACGATCGCCATTGCATAGGCTTGTGTGAAAGCCTTTTCCCGACATAGTTCTTAACTCCCGCTGAGCCTCAACCGTCGCCTTAAGAATTTCTAGATGAGATTGTAAATCCGGATATTGTTTAATAGCCAACTCGATATTACGGAGCCTCTCATCTAAGGAAAGCATAGGCAATCCCATTCAATCCCAGCAATCTTTACCTCATGCAATATAAACATCTCAACCTTAAACCTTACAATCATGTAGATGATTTTCATATCGAAAAATAATAAATACTACTCTGACATAGATCTCGGAATCCTGACTCAAGCGTGATGTGAATGCAAAAGTCTATTGACCGAAGGAATTTCCTGAAGCTCTCTGGCATCGCCGCTTCCGGACTCCTCTTGGAAGGATTCCATGGGGTTATGGGTCTAAAAGGCCTACCCACAAGTGAGAAGATGAAATCCAAGTATAGGGTGGGCCAGAGAATTCCAAGTATCTGTCCTTACTGCGCCGGTGGATGCGGAATAATTGTAACGTCGTTGGCTGGCAAGGCTGTCGAGATAGAAGGAGACCCATACCACCCGATAAATGAGGGAGCCCTATGCAGCAAGGCGAGCGCTTACATCCAGCTCGTCAACAGTGAGAGGCGTATCCTCCAGCCGATGATGCGGACCAATCCTAGGAAGGGTGAGAATGAAGATCCTAGATGGGCTCCAATAACGTGGGATCAAGCTTTCGCCATAATCACTTCCAAGGTGAAAGATGCGTTGATGAATGTCAGGATCGAGCATGAGGAAACAGTAGGTGGAAATAAGGTGAAGAGCTACTACCGGTGGGGGATAGACTCCCCGATCGCATGGCACGGTTCGTCATACTGGAACAATGAAGAGTGCTATCTCGCAAAGAAGATGATGTCTCTATTAGGCTCCTTGAATGTGGAACATCAAGCCAGAAAATGTCACGCCTCGACGGTGGTGGCGCTCGCCAACACCTTTGGCTTCGGAGCGATGACAAACCATATAGTAGATGCGAAGAACTCCAAGTGCTTCCTTATCATGAGCAATCCAGCGGAAAGTCATACTATGGAGTTCAGATGGGTGATCAGGGCGAGAGAACAGAACGGTGCAAAGCTGATTGTTCTTGATCCACGTTACACTAGGAGTGCATCCAAGGCTGACATCTACGCCAGATATAGATCTGGTGCTGAGGCTGCAATATTTCTTGGACTTATCAGATACGCCCTCTTCGATAAGCCAGAGTACGTCGACTGGAACTTTGTTGAGAAGAGAACGAACGCACCCTACGACATATCGGGTAACAGGCTGGATGACTGGAGGACAAATCCAAACTCAATCCTGAACATGCTGAAACATATGGTTGAGAGGTACACTCCATCCGAAGTCGAGAGAATTTCAGGCCTATCAAAAACGAAGTTTGTGGAGATCGCAGAGACCTATATGAAGAACAAGCCTGGAAACATCTACTATTCAATGGGTACAACTCAACACACTAACGCCGTTCAAGCCATACGTGCCCAAGCTATCCTTCAGCTTCTGCTAGGCAACATCGGAGTTCCAGGCGGCGGAGTGAATGCGCTCAGGGGCATAAGCAATGTTCAAGGC
>JAGTQO010000015.1:0-21042 GCA_018396565.1 Candidatus Bathyarchaeota archaeon | reverse complement strand
TTACTTTCTCACGTGATAATGGGGTATAGAGTTCCACCCAGAAGTGTGGATGACGTGAGGAGATATCAGAAGTGGAAGAATACGATGCCGGAGTTGCGTGGAGGCTTCCCAGGAGGAGCCACATACAGTCCGACTGATAAGATTCAAGAAAGGTTCGATGATAGAATGTTTCCAACATGGAATAATCTCGAGTATAATTGGGGGTGTTACGTTGGAACATATCCAGGTAAAGATCCAGATAATGAGCCTGTAGTATGTGACCTTCCGTTGGGTACAGGATATCCGACCGTGCAACTGTTCAGGGCGATCAAGGCTGGAAAGATTAAGGTAGCATTCATAGTTGGGGAGAATCCGGCTGTTTCGAATCCGAACGCAAAAGAGGTGAGGGAGGCGCTCAGCCGCGAAGGCTTCTTCCTCGTAGTCCAAGAACTTTTTGAGACTGAGACTGCCCACTACGCCGACATCCTTCTTCCAGGTACGACACAGATTGAGAGAGAAGGATCTATCACGAACACTGGACGATGGGTTCAATGGCGTTGGAAAGCTGTTGAGCCTCCTGGAGAGTGTAGAAGTGAACTCTGGTTTTTGACGAATCTGTTCAAACGATTACGGATGGAGGGTGGATTAAAGTTGCCATCGGAAATATCTCCCTTTGGATTGAAGCCAGATCCTGATTCGAAATGGCCCTCACGCTACAAACAGGAGCTTGGAGAGACTGCGGAGGCAGTTTACAAGGAGATATGTCACCCAACGAAATGGGCTAACGTTATATATAGAGGGGCCTACGATGATGCTTTGAGACCTGATCTTGGAGGGGTCCTAGCCAAACGACGCGATCCAAGACCGGTGAATGAGCAAGATGCAAAGTTTGGTTATTTCAAGAATTGGGCTTGGAGCTGGATGGGCAATCAAAGGATCCTATACAATATAGATGAGGTGCCAGCAGGGGTGAAGACGTTCTTTGTATGGTGGGCCCACTCTCCAGACAAATGGTTAGGCCTAGATACTGCTGCAATCTGGTCCAAACCACTATACGACCCTTCGAAGCCAGACTGGAATCCTTTAAAGCATGGCTTCCCAATGCATAACGAGCCCCTAGAGTGTCCCGATGATACCCTCGCCAAGGAGTTTCCTACAATGTGGGACGACAGGTATCCTGTGGCAAAGGGCAACCCCGACCGTTATCCACATATCCTCACAACATTTAGACTGGCTGAGCATATGCAAGCTGGAGCCATGACCAGAAACCTGCCATGGCTGGTTGAAACGCAACCTGAAATGTTCGTCGAGATCAGTCCAGACCTAGCGGCTGAGATCGGTGTAAAGACTGGTGAATACGTTCTCATCAAGACCGCCCGAAATCCAACAGGAGAGAAGGTTAAGGCGATTGTGACGGAAAGGATTCAGCCCCTCCTTGTGAATGGGAAGAAGATTCATGAAGTATCCATGCCGTGGCATTGGGGTTTCAAGGGACTAACTCAGGGCCCATCAGCCAACACATTGACGATAGACGCTGTCGATGTCTCCGCGAACATACCTGAGTATAAAGTCTGCCTCTGTAATGTGGAGAAAGCATAGGAGGACATGATATGTCTAAAGCTGTTCTCGTCGACATTAGAAAATGCATTGGATGCCGCGCATGCCAAGTAGCCTGTAAGAGATGGAATGATAGGAAGAGTGAAAAAACAGTCCTCAACGCTACTCCAGGACTTGAGTGGACCAACCCATCTGATCTCTCTCCAAGAACCTATACATACATAAGGTTTATTGGTAGAGGGAGTGGAGACGATTTCAGATGGCATTTTCTAAAGATTCAATGCAATCACTGCGTCGAGCCAGGATGCGCCTCAGTTTGCCCAACTAAGGCTTTAAGCAAATCAGTTGAGGGACCTGTTCTATACGATGTGGAGAAATGTATAGGCTGCAAGTACTGTATAAGCGGATGCCCATTCAATGTTCCTAGGTTCGACGAGGAAAAACATATCATTGAGAAATGCACATTTTGCGCAGATAGGCTTGCGGAAGGTTTGAAGCCTGCCTGCGTGGCAGCATGTCCGACTGGTGCGTTAAGTATGCACGAGAGAAATGAAGTCATTCAACTGGCGGAATCGGCTAGGTCGAATGGGGCCCACATATACGGGAAAGATGAGGTGGGCGGGACGAGTTGGGTCTATGTCTCCGATATTCCATTGACTGAGCTCGGCCTCCCTCAACATGACTCCAAGAATCCGACCGCCTATGTGACCGATATGCTTCTTAAGGTTGGATTATTGGGAGTAGTCGGCGCAGGTGCGCTCTATGGGCTTGGAGTCTACTCTAAACGGCGATCACGCTTGGAGAAGACCGTTCACAATAATTGTGGCTCAACTGATAAGAGTACTGCGAGCCCTAGGAAAGGTGAGGAGTAATGGAGGTGGATGAAAAACGAGTTTGATAGAAGAGTTTTTATCAATGTTCTCATTCGGAGCGAATTGGGGAGTCCTAGTTGCATTAGAACTTTTCCTGGCAGGCCTCGGCGCAGGCGCCTACATTGTCGGTTCATCTATAGACCTGTTCGGAGAAAAGTCTTGGAGGAGATTAGCCTTTGCGGGGGCGCTTATGAGCTGGCCAATGGTGGGGGTTGGCCTCGGAATTCTGATAATTGATCTTGGCAGACCTGAGCTCAACACACCGAGTCATCTGATGAACGTGTTCAACAATTTATCTTCAATGATGACTATTGGTTCGACTCTACTTACGATGTTTCTAGCGATATCGCTGTTGACAACCGTATTTTGGGTGTTCAAATGGCATGAGAGTTTGCTTAGATCAATAATTGAAATTGCAGGGATCTCTCTTGGATTCGGTGTGGCATTGTATCCTGGTTTACTTCTTGCTTTCGCAAGAGGAAGAGTTTTCTGGGCATCACCTTTCCTACCGTGGCTGTTCCTTGTCTCAGCGATATGTACAGGTTTAGCCCTTGTAGGATTAGCTGAAACATGGCTTGGAAGAATACTTTTCCCATTCTTTTCAACAGGCACCGAAGACGCAATGATCGAACTATCTCGAACATTACGGTTCGGGATCCTTGCCAAACTTCTGATTCTAACTTTATATGTCATTAGCGTATGGCAAACGAAGGAAGTCCTCACGGTACTGATGGGGAGGCTTGCTCCATTCTTCTGGGCGGCTGTGGCTGGAGGGCTTTTAATCCCATTTGCAATAGAGGAATATGGTGAACGAGTACTCAAAGAGACAGGTCTCAGACCGATCATCTACAGTAGGATATCGGCAACGATAAGCTTCATCCTGGTTCTACTTGGAGGCATCCTCCTGAGATATGCAATTTTGATCGGGGGACAAATTTAGAATCTTATCTATTAGTCCAGAATTCGACTTTATACTCTGAGGTACTCATGAAGTTGAAACTTGCCAGAATAACAGTAAGTATGCTTAAGATTCCAGAGGAGGAGGCTGAAAGGACTTGACCAGCGGCAATGTAAGACCAATCTAAGCATATGGGTGACATTTATGTTAGAGTTGCAAGTAGGAAGCCGCCTGATAATAGTGCTATTGTTAGAAGAACAACTAATGTGTTCAGACTGAGTGCACGCGTCAAAACAGCAATGTCATCATATTGATCAAGTGAGATACTCAGGGCCTTTAGGCCGAGAGGCGCTGTCCCAAGTGCTAACATACATGTAAGCGGTATAACACTCACAAAGACCAAAGAAGCGATTAGGAGGTATACAAGGCCAAGCAGCAAACCGTACACTCTCGATGATCGTCTTCTTCCAAGAATAACTACCAAAGATCTTCTACCGGCCTCCCTATCCACTTCGATATCAGGGAATTCGTTCAGGAAGAGTAGGAGACCAACGAGGAGGCTCACAATGAATAGGACTCCTAAACCTGTCACATCGATATAACCTGTCTGGATTACATAGGTGCCCAACGCCATTAGTCCGAAGTTACTTCCAGCCACTATCTCGCTGATTGCAGGAAGATGTGAGAGGCGGGGCGTATAGAAATAAATGGATACGGCACCATACATAACCATTGGTAAAATAATCCAGACCCGACTGAGAAGGAGTATTAAACAGATAAAGGCAGCGCCTCCCATAGACAACATGGCAACAATATATGCTGATGACGGACTTATTTCACCATTAACCAGAACATCAACGCCTCCACTGTAAGGTGTCTTCTTAGTCTTTTTATCAATCCCAGAAAGATAGTCGAAATAGTTATTCATCACGTTAGCCGAGATGTGCGCCAGTAACGAGCCAAGGAATGTTAGCAAGCCAGTGAATGGATCAAGTTTGTGACATGTATAGAGTGCCCCCGTCAGACTAGCCGATACGACTACAACGGTTAGAATCAGGAAATTAGCTCTAGTTAGCATGATCCAGTTCTTGACTCTAAATTTCAAAGACTTCATTAAATACCACTTCAAAAATTGTTGTTCAACTGTTCCCTTATTAGCATGGAGGGATCTATGTATCAGTAAATAGAATTCCCGCAACTTGTCTCAGTGCATCAATGCCCCTGATCTCGTATGAAAACATTGGAACAATCGTGATGGAGGTTGTCTGGTCAAGCATGCTTCTGATTCGATTGATATATTCCATTTGCATTTTACGTCGCGCTTGCAGAAGTTTGCAGTCCACTTCGGTGATTACATTATTTATAATTATATTATTTACTTTAATGCCAAAGTCGTTGAGAGTTGCGAGGATTCTCTTTGTAACTTCTATTCCTAACGCTTCGGGTATCATGGTTATAATGAATTCGGTCGATGAGGAATCCGTGATGAATTCCATAACTTCCTTCGCCAATGCCTTCCAACCATTGATGATATCTAAGGCAGATCGTTTTCCTTCACTGAGGCCTAGCGCAAGACGCAGTTTATGAAGTGATGCGTAAACTTTAGTGTAAACTTTTACTGCAGCTTCTAAATGGCTAAGGAACCTTTGAGGCATCCCTAACAAATTGAGCGTATGCCCTGCAGGGGCAGTATCCCAGACAACTGAGTCATATCTCCCACTCTTAACAATGTCAAGTATGAATCCTAACATGTATTCTTCCTCAATTCCGGGAGCCCCTCCAACATAATCTACGATATCGTATTCAACAGGGACGAAAGACGATATAACCTCATACACCTCTTGCCCATACCTTTCCTTCCACCTCTGTAATACTAGATCGGAGCTTATTTCGAGGGCGTGGAGCTTCCTGAACGGTTCAATAGGCCTCTCAACTGGACCTACTTGTTTCCCAAAGACATCAGATAACGATGGAGTTGGATCGCTGGAGATTATCAGAGTTTCTCTTCCAATTTCCGCGAAATGGAGCGCAGCCGCAGCGGCACATGTGGTTTTACCAACTCCCCCCTTCCCACCGAAGAGGATCAACTTCTTGCATATCTTTTCTAACTCAGTCATGCCCATTGGAGAGCACAACAATGTACGGAGCTGCCATCCTTCTTAAAGGTTCTACTATCTATTCTAGTGTAACATCACATGGAAACCTACTATCTTAGATATAGGGTCTGACATATCAGAAAATTTGAGTCTAGGAATGACTTCAAGCATTGTTCTCGTTGAATTATCTAAATTCGGGCCGCATGGCGCCTCAATGCTGGAGAGTAGTATCGTTCTCTTCGACTACACAGGATGCGGGCGATTTTCTTTAGCCCTTGAATGTTCCAATCCTGAACCTTGGCTGGAGTACGTAAATATTGATAATCTTCACTATTCAATATCTCCTTTCTATACATATAGTTGCTGGATGATCTTACTGATCTCTTCAACAAGCAACTCTAGTATGGCCTCACCTTTCTCAACTGTGGCCTTCGTTGCGTCTCCCATAACTCCTGACTTCATAAAAATCTTCGAATCCCTTATTATTGTGTGTGGTGGGAAATTCGGCCTCTCAAATGTAGCTTTCTCCATTGAAACTTGGTTTGGGGAGATGGCGAGCATGATTGAGGTTTCAACCTCACCAGCATGTCCTAGAGGTTCACTTACCAGTCCTTGAGGAAGCTTTTCGAGAATTTTTGGAAGCCTTATAATTGCTAGGTTGAGGTCCCCATAATTCTTGACGGCTTCCTGGGCTGATAACTCCATTCCAACAAGTTGCGCGTCGCCGAGATGGCCGGGTAGAAATATGATGTCTCTGAAACCTTGACTGTAGAGGCTCTCAACCAGATCCCTTACAAGCAGTCTCAGAGTCTCGAAACTTAGAGATATGGTTCCTGGGAAAGATCCTGTCCTCCTGCATACCCCATAACATATTGGTGGGGCTACAAGGACTCCGGCCTTCTTGGCAACACGGACCGCTAGCTCATAAGCTATTTGGGTGTCGGTGGATAGGGGGAGGTGGTGGCCATGCTCCTCAGTCGATCCGAAGGGAATTATAATTGTCTTCGTCTCCATCAGTCTTGCTTGGATATCCTTCCAGGTCATCTCTTCCACCAGAGTCTTCGTTGGGACCATGACTTTTCTAAACCTCCTATCTCAGTATGTTTATCGGAATGTATGTTCAAAAGTTTGTCTCAGCCGCCACCCTTATTGGTAGCAATCCAATTATGAGTAGATTTATTAATTGTGGGTAAGAAGTATCCCTCTAACATCTTACAGGCTGAATATGGCCGGGTGGTTATGTGAAGTGTATTGGAAGACCTTTATCTTCAGAGAGGCCTAGATATTCTAAGAAGTATTCTTGGTGGTTACCTATCATCAGGAAACTGGTTTGCAAGGAGGATCTGAGTATAGATGAGGCTGAGGAGGCGACGTTTAGAATTTTAAGGTTGATTGAGAGAGGTGATGCAGCCACACCTTTATTGATGGTAGGTTTCTTCGGAGGATTGACCTTTAAGGGTCCGACCATCGATGAGCTCGCAGCCATGTACTCAGGCATGGAGAGAACTAGACGTGTAACATTGAGACTCGGAGTCTCGGAACCCGTCGTGACCGCTGGAGGGACGGGGGGAGATACTATCAAGACGATAAACGTCACCACACCAGCTGTTCTCTTAGCAGCCTCAGCCGGCGCAGTGGCTGTCAAGAGCGGGGCGAGAGCCTTCACCTCAAGGACAGGGGCCGCAGACTTGGCGATGAGTATGGGGATAAACGTCTACTCCAGCCCCAAGATTGTAGAGAAATGTGTCGAGAAGTTAGGTACCGCCGTGTGGGCTTCATCCATCGTCTACCCATGGATGGAACCCCTCATAGATTTGAGAAAAAGCGAATTCGCACCCATACTCTTCCCACACTTAGACTCATTGAGGTTGATGATCGCAACATCTTTGAATCCTTTCTCGACGAAACGTCAAGTCAGGGGTGTCTCAACAATCCAGAACAGGCTTGTCGCAGAGGTTCTGGGCAAGATAGGTTATGAGAGGGCCCTCGTACCCTTAGGCTACGGTGCGGATGAGAGTGTGAGGATAGATGAGTTTTCAAACCTTGGAAAGACCATAGTTTCGGAGCTCCACCAAAACGGTAAGATAGAAACTTATGAAGTTGATTGTGAGGATCTCGGCGTCAAGAAGGGTGATGTTAATGAGGTAGTGTCTGGTGGGACCCACCGCCAAAATGCCCTGGCCATACTGAAGGTCCTATCTGGGAGAGACCGAACAGGTAGAAGAGACCTCATAGCCATCAACGCCGGCGCAATCCTTTACCTGGCGGATGAGGTTGACTCGATAAAAGATGGATACGAATTAGCTTCAAACACAATAGATGAAGGGCATGCAATAAGGAAGGTGGAGGAGCTTGTGAAGTTGAGTGGTGGAAATTTGAGGAGGCTCCGTAGGCTTCTGAGACTGGTCTCGTAAGATCTCTATCCAAATAATGAGGTTTGAGGTTATTTCAAGGCAACGTAGTGTAGGATGACTGTACCATCAACAACCTCTAGATTCTTAAGTTTGAGGTTGAATGCAGAATCAATATTTTGGAAGCCTTCTCCACCAACCATCGTGGGCGCATCCCTTCCACCCCATATGTATGGTGCAATCCATATGAAGACCTCGTCGACAAGACCCTCCCTTATGATGCCCCACCTGACCTCTGACCCACCCTCAACAAGCATCCTTCTGATACCTCTACGGTAGAGCTCCTCAAGCAGGAGTTTTAGGTCTATTCTGCCGTCACATTTGCAACGGATCACCTCCACACCCTTCCAAACCAGCCTATCGACCCTCACCGCATCTGCATTGTCGCAGACAGCCACAATAGTGGGTGCCTCCCCAACATCCAAAACTTCAGAGTCTAATGGAATAGTGGCCTTGCTGTCAAGAACGATCCTGATCGGATTCTTTCCTTGAACCGCCCTTACTGTGAGTTTCGGATCGTCCTCCAGAACCGTACCGAGACCGACCAGAACAGCGTCAACATCCGCACGGAGCATGTGAAGCCTCTTAACCAGCTCTTCACTCATCATAGGTGTGAAGAGTCTACCCTTCCTGCTTGCTGGAGCAGTCTTCCCATCCACAGTCATGAAACCTCCAACAATAACGTAAGGCCGACACATATAGATCAACATGACATACCAATAGTCTAGAGAGTTAAATGCGTTGAGGAGACTGGCTGAACTATTCATAAAGGGGTCCCGAATAGATTTTGACAAAGAGCCTCTAACTGTGGACGGGACACTCATAATATTCACTTCATTCAAGGTACTGAACTAGTCATACAGGCATGAAACATTCTGGAGTCAAAGTATAATGGAAAGATGAATTGGAACACTTACAACCACTACTTCACGGAAACTCCTTAAAGAACATGAAAATGGATAGAAGCTTGCAGACTTTAGCCTACTCGATTCAAATTTGATTTGGCATTCATGCCAAACCATGATTGAAAGCACGGTTTGCAATAACTCGACTGCAAATTTTTATATGTGGGCGACTTAGTACTTTGGTACGAGTGTACTAAATGGTCTTAGTAAAGTCTGAAGTTCCGGAAGACCTAGACAAAAGATTCAGGACAAAGGCTGCACTACGATTCGGACTCAGAAGAGGATCTATCTCTGAAGCTGTCACAAGCGCCTTGGCCAAATGGACAGGCGAGCCTCTAGTCCAAGTTTCTCAAACCCCCTTCGGTTTATCATTGGACATTAAACCCAGTCTTTTGGAGGGGGTTGTTAAACTCATCCTCCGGAGGTCGGGTAGGAGAGAGTTCACAGTCTATGCGAAGATACCCCTAGGAAGCAGCCTAGAGGGCTTTGAAGAGGTAGACAAGAATATTGAGAGTGGCTTCTCTTATCTTGTTGGGAAGATAAACCTTTCTAGTCTCGACCTGATAGGGGATCTTACCGAAAGATTGAGAGGATTCTCAGATATGCGGATTGAGTCCGGTGACTTCAATATATTGTCTTAGGGGAGGAGGGTTGTCTATCGGTCCAAGGTCTGAGTAGGGCCCAGGAGGGTAAAATCACCGAAGACATCTTAAATCTTCACGGGGTAAAAGTTGCTGTTCCTCAAACGACATTCGAGATTGTTGCGTGGAGTCCTGAACATGTAGAAGTTTTGGAGAAGAGAGTCAAGTATGGGTAAAGCCGAGCCTTATGTGAAAGATGCTATAGGCCACTTCAGAAACCTTTTGGAACATGCGATGCGAGAACATGAACCTACACCAGAACATATTCTGAAGAGACTACTCATCCCTTTATGCAGAGACATATCTTTAGTGGTATCTAGGGGAACATCTGGAGACGCCTCAGAGGTCCCTGAAGGGTTCAGAGCACTCTGCATAAAAGCCATTAAAAGTATGGGTTAGATCAAAATATACTGAATCCAAACTTGTAAAGTATGTATAACAATCGGCTCATTTACGAGTTTAACTCGTCGACACATCACACCCATATATCATACGTCAAGGAGAGAATCTAAATCGATATTAGCCACTTCAACATTCCAATAACTAGGCACTCAAGCGGAAAATGAGGTAGATGGAAGGTTTGGGCCGGTAGTTCAGTCTGGTATACCAGCCATGTTGGGGCCAAGGAACGTCCGGTTTGCAAGGGAAACCAAAAAACCGGAAGGTCGCGGGTTCAAATCCCGCCCGGTCCACTAATTTTTAAATTTCTTTCAAATCGATTGCTTCTACCATCAAATCTCTTGCGTTTTCGATAATGAACTTGTCGCTTGTGATCAACGGTTCGCCTATTGTCGACGCTGTCGACACATGGAAGGCGTCGAAGTAATGTAGTCTCCTACTGCCGCCATACTTCGAGTAAAGATCCATGGCGAGAATCGCTATATTTAGGGTTGTGGGTACTACCTCATGAGGTATTGCCCGGAGATCAAGGAGTATGTTCCTTACCTCATCCGGCTTGTATCCCTATGTCCGGTAAGCAGTTATAAGGTCGTCATACATCTCTGAAGAGGCTAAGAGTAAGGTTTTCTTGGTTAGGGCTCTATCCATTATTATTTCAGCTCTATCGGACAACTCACGTCCCTCAAATATGAGATGAATAAGACGGTATCGACGACAAGCCTCGTCGGCACTCTTGACTTCTCAGACTCGCTCCAGCAGCTTCTGCTCTTGAAGTTCCTCTATATCCTCTATTCTACCGTCGATCTTATACTTGCCTTTAATGGAACGTGGGTTAGGGAGAGGTATTAACTCGAGGTGGTCGCCCACCATCCTCAATACCATTCTTTTCCAGTCCCCGCCTTAAACTTGAAGGGATTATTATTCGGCCCTTGGCATCCATCTCGACCACTGTTTCCATTTTTCCCATTATATTGTTTAGTTAATTATGTCCCACTCTTAAGGTTTTCAGACGGAATAGTCGAGAACCTTAGGTTCTAATGCTTTCGCTGATTTACAATCAACTTTAAGCCTCAGTGATGAATCGATTTAGCATTGATCATGGATCAAGCATTCTGTGCTTGCAGTTCGAATGAAGGTCTCCTATTGATTTTAAAGAGAAATAAATCGGACTCGCAACTAATTAAGTGCGGGTAAGGTCCAGTCCACCAAAACGTGTTTATTTTTTTGGGAAGTAGTTAAGGGATTTTTAGAAGTTTGAGTTTCAAATCTACTATTGAACCCTATAGCTGTGAGGCGGAGTATACTGTTATTATGACCGAAACCTTTTCATGTACCCTTGTCACATTTCTCCAAGGATTCTTCTCGTCTCTAAGCTTTTCGGTTGTCACAAGGATCTGGTGACAAGTATGCTTCGGCTTGGTTTGAATAGTTGCTTTGTAAGAGTTGGCCTACTATCTGTGGATTTTTTGTCCTCTAAATTTTTGACAATGTTCGTGGATCTCAACTTTCAACGTTATATTATTTTCATGCATTTCTTCACAGTAGATGTAGCATCATCCTAGATTTACCACCCGAAGCTTTAAGCAATTCTGATATGTTTTTGTTTGCTGGTTTTGAGTAGAAAGTCGGTGGCAGGAATGCCTTTCTGTCTCAAATGTGAAAGAAAACTATCTGCTGACCTCATCTCTCCGTAGTAACTTATGTGCTTCTCAACATTAAACGTTTCATAAGATTGATCTAACGTGATTTACACATCATTCTCGATTGCTTCTATGAAAAAGGTGAAGTTGAGAAAAGCTGTGAACATTGCCAAATCCACCGATTGACTTTCCCTGAATAGACTCGATATATTGCAGATAAACATATACTTTTCACGTATACTTCTAAAGCCTATAAATCCTCCAACCAGCCAAAGGGGGTAGGGGGTGGGGGGGTGAACGGCAAAATCACAGACGATCACACCCACCACAATACAATCTACGGAACGCACAGATTCAAATACATATATTAAGATACGCAACATCCCCTATTGAAGACACTGTGTATGTGGCTGACCTGACTTTATAATATGCAAAAGACATAAATTTTTGGATGATGCAATTCATATGGGTATATCGCATGTCTTCCGGGGATGGAAGGATCTTCGTCGGCCGAATCGCTTTTAGAATTCTCGGCCACGTCGGCAGGGTTAAGGTGCTTACCGATGGCCGTGAGGCTGAGGCTAAAGGTTAGTGCTGGCGAAAGATCTGTTGAAACTGTAGCACTCCTTAACAGTGGTTATGAGGCCCCAACACCTCAACTGCTCGTTCCAATCGATTTAGCTGTTAAACTTGGCTTCTGGCCACCTCAAGGAGCCTCGGAGGTGACGTTGGATACTGCAGGTGGCCCTTTGAGGGCTTGGCTTTATCCAAGAGCGGCAAAGGTAAGCGTCGTAACGGAAGATGGTGAATCGAAGGCGGCGCCGGTCGATATCGTGGTCTCCTCCCTAGCCGTTGAGCCGTTTATCAACGACAAACTGGCAGATGAGATGGAGATCGCTGTTGAATCCTTCGGGAGAGGTTTGTGGAGATTCACATGGGAACCCAAGGAGAAATTGAGGAAGAGCGAGAAAGCATGGCATCATTAAACAATTACAGTAAGGTCCCAGCTCCATCGTCAAGCAGTCACATTAAAATCATCGCGGTCAATGGAAATTCTGAATCGTTCACTGATCTTTCGCATAATACACTTCATGAACAGTTCAAACGAGTGCCCCAGAGATTCCCTGCTAGACAAGCCAGACCATTTCAGATTCAGAATCTTCCAATCTCGAATGATCCGCATATTCCTAAAAAATTCAAAAGGATATTACATTGACCTTGACTATCACGGAGAGAACCCACAAGATAACAATATACACCAGTAGGAGCAGTATCGATGTTGCAAGGTTTCTCGTCCAACTCTTACTCCAAGCTATTCCGAAGGGTAATCCTATGATGAAGCCGATCGCATGTGATATGTAGGCTACGCTGCCGGAGACCCCAAAGTAGATCGATGCGAGATTATATAGAAGGTAGGTATGGCGACAGCCCCTACAGGTGCTAAAAACATTATGGAGAAGGTCATAGGTGTTATCAACATGTCGGCTGAGGCTACCGAGAAGAGAGCAGCTGAGGAGCCGACCATAACAATATCCCTCCTGTAGAAGGGTATGCTCAAAATGAAAGAGAGCACTCCCCCAGCAAAGAAGGCTGTTAGAAACCTCGCCTGGCCCGCAACCCTCTCAAAGGTTCGAACTATTGCTTTATCTATAAGCTCTCGGTCCTCGTCGTTAGCTTTGCCTCATTACAGTAAGAGCATAAAACACGCATGGGCTGTGGGCTTTCAGGTTTAACGTAATGTGTTATTAGTAGTTGAGGTTTACCTATACTGTGGCGTTTGTTGTACTCCTCCATAGCCTTGACCAAAACTTGGCTGAAGCCTCTTGGACCAGCTTCACGCTTCGCGATCTGCCTGAATTGTTCAAGAATCGGAATGTTTTCAGGTCCGTCACGCAGCAATGCTTTAAAGTTTCATGTGCACATAGATTAAGTTCAGCAAGTGGCTGTTTGCGAAGCCTTATGTATTACATTGTATTCTATATTATTTTGGGATAAACATGACGGAGAAAAGCGCTGTTGTCACTGTTCGCTTGTCCAAGCGTGATTTGGAAAGGGTTGAAGCCTTAAGGGTTATTGAGGATGTTGACCGTTCCACGTTGATTAAAGAGTTTATTGAATACGGATTGCGCAGGAGAGTTGTTAACCTTTATCAGGGAGGCAGGTTGACTGCTGGGCGTGCGGCTGAGATTTTAGGCGTTTCTTTGCGTGAGTTTCTTGAAGTTTTGGAGAGGGAAGGCGTTCCAGTCAATTGGGATTCTGATGGCATACGCGAATATTTGAAGGCTAAGTATGGAGATTAAGTCCTTTGCCAGCCGTGGTTTCTGATGCTGGTCCGCTCATCCATTTAGCCCAAATAAACAAGTTATACCTCGTCAAGAAGCTTTTCAAACAAGTAATAATTACCTCAAACGTGAAGATAGAAGCCTATGAGGAAGGCGTTAGGCTCGGTCATGCTGACGCTCAAATCATTGGGAAAGCCATAGAAGAAGGATGGATTAAGGTTGAAGATTTTCCGAAGCGTTTAGCTAAGCCCTCTAAAAGGCTGGCTGAAGACGAAAACATATCGGGGGCAGATGCGGAGACGCTTCTGTTTGCAAGAGAAAGAAAAGCGGAGGTTTTGGTTGACGAGAAGGCTCTTTCAAATCTTGCGAGGATGTTTGGGCTTAAAACTTGGAACACTTGTACTGTGCTGTTAGAAAGCTTAAGCATGGGCTATATTGAAGTTTTCGACATAGAAGTAGCCATAAAAGAATTAGGCGAAAAAAGACACAAACTGAGAATGGAACAAGCCGAGCAAATATTGGAAGCAGCCAGACTTATAGCTCGCAAACGGAAGGAAAAAGGAACAGCCTCAACGTTTTAGTTGATATTCTTCAGTCCAACTGTAGAATGTTTGTTTTCCTATGCTCAATTCCTTGCAGATTTGGTTTACGCTTTTGCCTGCTGCAATTCTCTCGGCTAAAAGATTGTCCATAGGCTTTCCGAATTTGCGTTCCAACTCAAGCTTCCGCTTTGAAGTTGCAAAGTTTGTTTTGTGTTGGTATTTTGTGTTGTTGTCTATTACTCCCACCACTTTTTCTTCAGCGGCATGGCTATTATCTCCCTTACTTCAAGCTTCCTCGGGGGATCCTCGCTGAAAATCTCCTTCGTTGTAGTAGCTCTCGCCACTATTGCTATGTCGCTTCCTTCTCCGCTACCAGCAACCCCTATAACGTCTTTGTAAGGTTCTATGAGTCCTTTATAAACAGCTATTGAGATCACTTCTACGGCGACTTTAAACCCTTGACCAAGGGCGTAGAAGCTATTCCTAACCTTATCCATTCCTCTCTTATGGAGGGGTAGATGAGTTTCATCGACAGCAACGCTCCCTAGTTTAGCTACCTCCCCTTTCAACTCAGGATTCATCTTTTCATGCATACCGCTATTACCTTGGCCTTACCTTTAAGCGCCCTTGCAAATTTTACACCGCTC
Organism: Candidatus Bathyarchaeota archaeon; assembly: GCA_018396565.1. GTDB lineage: Archaea > Thermoproteota > Bathyarchaeia > 40CM-2-53-6 > RBG-13-38-9 > DTMT01. Next base: position 6,173 of record JAGTQO010000015.1, on the reverse strand, counting down.
TTGCCGGATGTGCTGGCGACGACCACGGTTTTGATGTCTCCCTCTTCAATCCTCCTAGCAACAGCCTTTAAAACCTCATCTGTATTCTCGGGACCTGGTTCCGTAAAGTACACTGTAAACTTTTCCTTCTTGACCATGAACCTACCGATATAAGATATTTGCACTTAGTATTTGAAGATTCATTTTTAAAAAGAGAAATAGGAGTCGGTGGAACTCATAGTAAACTTCATAATTAATCATCGCCTTAAACAATTGTGGTCGAAGAAGCGAAATGCGAATGGGGATGGAAGGGACATTACAGCGAGCTCTGCCCAATCTGTTGGTTTTGCAAAGATAAACAAGAATGTAAGAAAGGAGTGACTTTGTAGCGCGCGAGGAGAGCAATCTTGAGGGTATGATTTAGCATTCTCCCTTCCTCACAAACTTCATTTTCTAGGGTGCTGCTTTCGTAGGCAACCCCAGACTCGGTGGAGGCCATGCAGATGACTCTTCCGCTCGCCTTCAAGTCGGTCATGCAGCCCGCGTAGCAGCTATCAAATGTGAGGATGATCCTCGTTGTGTCGAAGTCTGAGAACATTTGCTTTAAGTTCCCATCCCAGATTAAGGACTCGGCTGTGCACTCATACGGGACTATTGCCTCGTCGATGAGTTCTTTGTCTCCGTCGTTGGCTCTTCCCCTTGCTCCATGATCGCTGTAGAAGGAGAGAACAGAAGAGAAGAATCTCTTTACTCGTTTCGCCCATGGCAGTGAGCAGTGCTCAAGAAGGAAGGCGGAATGTTCACAATTGTAATGTCGGGCTGAACCAGTGGCTGCAGATAGAAGCTACATGCATCCAAGACTGCAGCCGCTAATGTGATGAGGCGGATACGCGCTGAATCGATGTATTGGATCTTGCCCCATTTCTCATCTCTCGGCCTGGTTTCGGTCTCTTTTGAACCAGATTTCTGCCACCCGAATCTTTGAAACATGTATTATGGCATCCCGAAGCCTTAAGTGGTTCCGGTCTGTTTTTATTTGCAGGCTTTTGGTAGGAGGTTAGTGGCGGAAATGCCTTTCTGTCTCAAATGTGGGAGAAAACTATCTGATGGGGCTATGTTCTGTGTATCATGCATTGCATCATCAACTGTGCCGCTTCGGAAATCGCATGTTGGAAGGAAAATCTTACTAGGTTTTGTTCTGCTTGATCTGGTAGCGGCTGGGGGCCTAATGTTCTATCTGTTTCAATAGCCCTCATGGCCTTCAGTGGGCTGATTATGGTATAAGGCTTGGAGATTTCGTAGAAGCCGAAGTGAATAAAGAAGGCATAACATTCACCAAGTTCCAGCCATGCTCGTGGTTAGAAGAGGATTAAGCAAGGCTAGGCACCAGTACTTCACCTTTGTCCCACAGCAAACAATAACATACATTCGAGAGTAGCTGGAGGAGGGTGTTAAACAGGGCGAGGAGCTGAACAAGGATTTTCCACTGCTGGGCTTTGACCCTAGAGGCGTTAAAAGGAACAGGTTTTTGAGGACTACGCTTGTGACGATGGATATTCGTGAAGCCATTTTAAGGGCCGGCTTTAAGTGGAGGCCTTACGTGCTCCGGGCTTACTGCGACACAAACATGATCATAGCAGAGTCTAAGGGCAAAATCAGCCATCCATACCTGCAGTTTATCATAGGGCATAAGGGCGACATAGAAGCAAGATACAGCACAAATAAAGGCGTATTGCCGCTCTACATGATCGAGGACATGCGTAAGTCCCACAAAGAATGTGAGCCCTTCCTAAGCACGGCAACACAGCCTCTAGAACAGTCAACCATAATAAAAGAAGCCAAAATTGAGGATGGTTAAAAGCCTCCTAGGAATAGACTTGCTCGATGTTAAGGTTGCAAAAGAAAGGCAAATTGGAAGAGAACTAAGCAAAGACGAAGAGTTAGAACTTTATGAGAAAGAGCTAAAGAAGCTTAGGGAAGGAAGACACAACCCCCAAAGAATAATCCACGAGAGGGAGCTTGAAAAATATTTTGCGGAAGGATGGCAATTCGTAAGCGTGTTACCACCACAAAGAATCCTGATAAAAAGGCGTTGAAGAGAATTGTGAAGTTGTTTGAAGAGCGTATTTCAGATAATTATTTAAAATGAATAAGCTTTACGTTGAGTTTGAACATGTTTTCTAGTGTTGATATGGGCGATACCGATTGTTGATGGAAGATTGGATGCATAGGAAAACTGAGGGAAACGCCCACAACGAGATATTGGCTTTCCTAATAACTGTTTTGGGAGTGAACCTTTTTGTGGGCGGCTTAATTGTGGTAATCCTTGTTGCAAAAGAGCTGAGCTGGCTCCTCAATACTTCCATATGTAACCACGCAAGGCTCCTCAGCCTACATAGGATTAATTTTAACAATCACTGGTTTCCTAACCATGTCAGCAGGCTTCATACTAATCCATACACTATGACGGAAAGAGAAGATGATATATAAAGGAAATAGAAAAGTCCTCCTTGCCTAGGAAATGGAAAAAGATTACAAAACAGTAAATCAAATCCTAGAAGAATACGTAGGGAAAAGAAAGGAGTCAAACTAAAACCATTTCATGTGAACTTTTCTGTTATCTGCAATTAATCGAAAATGTTAGTTTACAATTTGATGTGTTATGATCCAAGCTTCATGATGGAATCTTAATTTTAGGTTGCTATTGATAAATCTTTTTTCGGGTGTCTATTTTGGCGACGACTATTATTTTCTCTTGCTCGTAGACTTTGAATAGGGCTCGGTAGTTTCCCACGCGTAGCCTGAAGGTATTTGCCTCACCTGCGATTTTAACAATGTCAAGTTTGACTGTTGGAAAATCCTCCAGCTGTTTAAGCTTGTCAACTATGCGTTGCTTGTCTTCGAGGCTGATTCTCTTTAAAAACTCATCTGCCTTTTTATGGAGGAGAACTCTAAACTTCATCGAGAGATTTCAACTCGTTAAAACGCTTCTTCTCAATTTTCTCATCAACCTCTTTCAGCAACACACACTCTTCAGCCGTTAGAAAAACATCTTCAAGAAAACCCCTTAACTCATCAAGCTTCCTACCTATTTCCTCAACCTTCTCCAGAACCGTTTCACCCAAAAAACCACCCGAGTAAAAGAATACAAACACATCCTAATAACGCTTACCTCTTCGATCTAAATAGTTCTGTTAACAGCGACTAAAAGGTTGAAGTATGAGGTTGTCAGCTAAATTGGTTGCTTTTGTTGGGGTTTTTGCGGCGTTGCATGTGGTTTTATATTTTATGTCTTTCGGTTTGTGGCGTAATTGGGCCATATACATTGAGCCAATAGAGGGGTTGTTTTGGGTCCATGGGGAGGGTTTTTGACGGCTTTCATTGGCAGTGTTGTTGCTAGGGCGGTTAAGCCCATTGACGTTTGGATGTTTGGGATTGTTGCCGAGCCTTTAGGTGTTTTTTGCCGGTTTTAGCCGAGGAGGGGGGAAGCCTAGATATTACATACAGCTTCTCACCTTGTAGCCGCGTGTGGATTTTAACAGCTGGAAGCTAGTATTTCCTACTCCTCTGGTTCATTCTAAGGTTAATGTCTAGTTTCTCACTCTCTATTTATCGTATTTTATTCTCTCCCAGACCATGCGTGGGCACTTAAGCTTTTTCTTAACATATTCTAAGGCTAGCTTTGTGTCAAAGGCCTTGCAGCTATAGATGTCCAATGTAAAGAATTTGTGAGGGTTCCAGCTGTAGAATGTTACGCCTGATTCAGCCCAAGCCATGAACCCGCCGAGCCCATGGTGAAGCTTGGAGAAGCTATTAGGCGAGAATAAGTATGGCCCTGCTATAACTTTCATGTTGAGTGTTTTGCTCAATCCTAGGAGGAAGTTTTTAAGAAACTCCTGGCTTAGACTTAAGTCATAAAAACCTTCTATAATCAGTCTTTCTCTTTGAATTTCAGGCTTTAGGTTCTCCATAATAGCTCACCTTCTTCTAATGAATGATGAGTCTTTGAAGAGTAAAATATTTCTCGATGTTTCTCGCTTTCTTGATGATCCAAACGGTCCATTAAAAGCCGTGGTGATGAGGGGTAAATGGATGAAGTTGCTGGTCAGCGTGAGGGACTTAGATGAGGCTTTTAATGCGCTTAGAGGGGGTGCTCAAATAATAGACGTTAAAAATCCAGAGGAAGGATCGTTGGGCGCCCACCACCCGACGGTTATACGCAAAATAAGCGAGGTCGTATCCGGTAAGGCTGAGATAAGCGCTACGTTGGGCGATTTGCCTAACCTGCCTGGTACGGCTTCACTTGCCGCTTTAGGCGCAGCTGTTTCAGGAGCACGTTATGTTAAAGTTGGGCTTTTTGGCGTTAAGACGCGGAGCGAGGCTGAAGTTATGCTTCGGGCGGTTTGCATGGCTGTCAGAGATTACGACGTGAAGGTTATTGCCGCGGGCTATGCAGATTATAGTAACTTTGGATGTGTTAACCCGCTTGAGCTCCCTATGGCGGCGTATCAGGCTGGAGCTGACGGAGTTATGATTGATGTTAAGAGGAAAAGCCCCTCGAGGAAGCTCTTTGAATACTTCGGCGATGCTGAACTGCAAAAGTATGTTGAGGAAGCTCATAGGATAAACCTTATGGTGGCACTTGCGGGCTCATTGGATATAGGCGATGCCGGGCGGGTTTACAGCCTTGGCGCAGATATAATGGGTATTAGAAGGGGTGCCTGCAGGGATGATAGCAGAACAGGCAGAAAAATAGATGAAGGCATTGTTGCAAAATACGTAGAGGAAATCAATAAGTTAACACGTCGTAATTTGCACTGCAAGCATGACTTGTAAGTCTATACGCTTCTGGTTTAGATTGTGATTTGGTGAAACGGCTTAAACTTTTCCTCAATCCAACCCATAGCTCATGGGAAAAAGCTTTGAGCCTTGCTCATCCCCTATGATTTTAAAACAGCCTACCTTGGAATAATGTGGGTGTGGACTGTGTTTTCACCTTTTAGAACACGCCCTATCCTATCAGGGTGTTTGCCGTTTACCAAGTAACAATTTAAGCTTGTTTCTTCAAGAAGTTTGGGAAGAACTTCGTCTACACATGTTTGTTCTATTCTTCCGAGCTTTGAAGCAGGGAGTTTTTCAATAAGCACAGCGTCTGTATATGTTTTCGGGTCTTTTGTGAATATTCCATCCACATCTTTTGCCAATATTAAGTTCTGCGCTCGGGCTTTTGCAGCGATGAAAGCCGCAATGGAGTCAGAGGTTACACGCCAAGAATTCTCCAAGGGATTCATGAAAAATATAAGCTTCGACGGTAATAAGACTGGAAGCTTTCCGCCTTTGGCTCTGCATGATTCTCTAAGCGAGTATGTTGTGAAGGAGTTGGGTATTAGGCTACTTATCATCAACCCGTACTGATCCATGGCTAATATAGCCATTTTATGGGCTATAGCGGCTGACAGCCCGTAGAGCCTATCGCACTCTCGGACCGTGTCAGCGAATTTTCCGCCACCTGGCACAACCATGATTCTATAGTTTTCAGCCAATGCGCCTACGAATTGGCACAAAGCCTTTAGAGCAGACGGGTCTTCGGATAGGCTCCCTCCAATCTTAATTGCGGCTTCCATTGGATGCCTCCTTCAAACATCTCCGCTGCCATAAGCGCCACGCCAACTGAGGGCGTAGCACTTGCAACATGCGATCCCAACCTCTCACCCAAGTCCACAATATTTTTTAGACCTATCTGTTCAGCTGCCCTTTTGCCTAAGAATTTTCTTCCTATGCCTGTGACCACCACGGGAATGTTGTCCATCACCTGCCGCCTCACCCGCAGATAAACTTGCGTTAAAGCCTGGGATATCTGCTCCACCTGCCTTTCATAAATATACTGGGCCATATCCGTGAGTTCGCTGTGATTTAGCATTTCTATATCAGCACATACTACACGAGCCAGCCGCGCCATAGCTTCAACCCTTGTTTTCCCACGACAGTCAGCGGTATCCACATGATATTCCTCCTCGCTTATATGTTCTAGAACAAGGTGGACGTCACCCGACTGAGCGAAAAACTCGGAGGAAACTCGCAACATCCTGCCCCTAAGCGGGACGCAACTTACAATTGCAGCAACATTCGTCCTTAAGGCGCCCGTATAGACCAGCTCGCCGTTGGCAAGCTTCTCCATGTCTGTTTTACCCTCC
>JAGTQO010000014.1:18467-27200 GCA_018396565.1 Candidatus Bathyarchaeota archaeon | reverse complement strand
GGAGTCTACGCTGCCGGAGACTGCGCTGAGACGACCAATATGATCACGGGTAAACCTTTCGCACCTCAACTAGGTACAACAGCTGTGAGACAGGGTAGGGTTGCCGGTGTAAATGCGGCCGGCGGATACAGCACGTTGCTCGGGGTCTTAGGCTCTGCGGTTACACGACTTTTAGACCTAGAGATAGGTCAGACGGGTTTAACGGAGAAGAGGGCTAGGGAAGCAGGGTTTAAGCCTGTGGTTGGAGCTATAACAGCGAAGACCAGAGCCCACTATTATCCAGGAGGGAAGGATATCAGGGTTAAAGTTATTGTGGAGCCTGAGTCAGGTAGGGTGATTGGGGCTCAGATAATTGGTGGGGAGGAGGTTACACAGAGGGTGAATATGGTATCGATTGCTATTCAGAAGGGTCTGACGGCATATGAGGTTGCGAGCACAGACACATGCTACTCTCCACCGGTGGCGGATTACTGGGAGCCCTTCGTAATGGCTGTTGAGATGGCCCTCAGGAAAATGTGAGGGCCTCCAGCGTGGCTTGAATTAAACCCTGCTTATACCTAACATGTTCTGGACTAGGGTCTCATCGATCCTCCCTGAAGTATAGGTTCTTCCAGTCTTTACATTGGTCACCGCAACATATGCTGGTGCAAACAAGTTTGGATCAACCTTGTAAAAGTCGAATTTAACTTCCTTTATTATCTCGTAGAATGGTCGACCGTAATCTTTCGAGCTTGAGGATGGAGCTTGAACAACTATTCTTCTGAGGGTTTCGTCATCCTCATGTATGACAGTATAGTAGGTCGCGCCCCCATACAGTATCGCATCATTTGTCCTACCCATGGCCTTGGCTTGGTTTGGATGAACAGGTGGAACCGGTGCGTATCCGCATCCGAAGATTATGGATTTGGGGTCGAGGCCGAGCTCAGTCAACTTATGGATACCCGTCTCCACAACTCTCCCAGATATCTGTATTGAACCTGCTAGAGAGGTCGTCGGTGTGACTGCAACATATAGGTTTGAAGGTTCGACTTCGCACTCTTCACATATGTACTCTACAGCCTCTTCAGTTGGGAGTTTGTCTGACTCCAAGACGATAACAGCTTCCTTCGCTTCGTCCTTATAACCTATCTTTTCATATATAGTCTTAGGTTTGAGGGCTAGTGCCCTAGCGGGTCCTGAACCCATTGCGAAGTAGTCGCTTGTTTTTATCTGCCATCCGGCATACTGGGATCCCAGGGTTGCTATTGGTGGGTTCCATGTCTCGACGAATATTGAAGGTAGATATTCCTCCCCGAATCTTTGATGAATCAGACTAGCTCTTCCCAAGCCTCCCAGACAGATCTCTGTGACAAGAATTCCTGCTGAGGCGTTTCCTGTTGAGAATACTCCAGCATCGACTATTTTTGCACCTTTGACGTTATGGAGTTCAATCCTGTAATGTTCAGGTTCACATAACATTCTCTTGACGATTTCGGCAGCCCTCAAGTTCACACTTTCACACATTCTATCTAGACCTCCAGAAACTTCTCGCACCATTTCAACTGTGGATTGGAGGCTTTTTTTATGAAGAGTCTCCCATCCCCACCCTCATTGTTGTCGCCTGAAAAGACGTAGAATGGGCCCTCAACATTATCTTTATCGACTCTGGTCTGGCTTCTAATATCTTCGAAGGTGAAGCTAGGGAGAACCGTTGGCAATTTGCCTGAGAGAACTATCTTCCCACCGCGCATATTTGCTCCAGCCCTGCCGGAGCAGTCTCCAATAATATGTATGGTTCCGCCACGCATATGGGCCCCTGGAAACATGCCTGAGCTGCCTGAGACTCTTATCAGTCCAGAATGCATCCAAGCACCTGTCTGGCTTCCTGAATCTCCTTTTACGATGATTGTTCCTCCGGTCATCCCTTTGTCTGTTCCAAGGCTTGCAGCCGCAACATGGTCTCCTGCACTCCCTGAGACTTCTATCGTTCCACCAGCCATGTTTGCTCCGAGCCATGGGCCGGCATCACCGTCCACAATTATTCTCCCGCCTCTCATCGATTCTCCCACATATAATCCGCCGTGGCCTCTTACTCTTATAACTCCGCCACTCATCCTGTAGCCGATGCGTCTTGCCCTAGACATGTCTCCTACTATTTCAATAAGCGTGTCTTGCAGGTTGGCTTCGGCCTCACCCTCTATCTTGAATAGGCTCCTCAACTTCACTTTTCTGTTGCCTTCCCAAACTATATAATCCCCTATCTCTCTCCATCTCTTCCCTGAAAGGTTGTCTGGACTGATAATATCTAAGTAGAGTGGGGCCATCACAGTTCTTCTGAGAGTTAATTCTAGAGCCGACATTCTAGATTTCCGCCTCACATCTTACCTTGGCGGGGTATCTGAGGTAGCTTTCGTTTATCTGATAGTTTTCAATCCCGACCGTATAATAGTCCCTGAATCTTGTCTCTATACTTCTTAGAAGGTTTGACTCGATCTCCGGTTTTGTTTGACTCTCGACGTAGAATGTTCTCCCAAATGGGCTCTTCAAGATTTTACCATCCCTCACCACTACTGCCCCGTTCTTTATAGTGTAGCATGCCTGGCCGAAGGCCCTCCTCAACTTGGCAGGCTTCCTTCTTAGAACATCCATATCTGATGGATTGATATCGTAGACTGCGATGTCTGCGTCGGCGCCTAGACCAAAGTGGCCCTTATTCTTCAAGCCTAACGATCTTGCCGGTGCTGCCCTAGTGATTGTGGCTATCTCTTCCAATGTGTATTCTCTGTCGATTGACGGTAGGGTCAGTCTCCTCCTTGCTGTTCTATTGATCTTCGACAATGTTCTCTCCCTAGCCTTTCGGCTCATCAGCCAAGCAATGACTCTTGGGTAGTAGGTGAAGGGGCCGCCGTTGGGATGGTCTGTCGTCATGAAGACTCTCCAAGGGTCCTTGATGAGCAAGGCGAGTTCGAGTCCTATGCCCCACTGAATAGCATTGACGTAGTTGCTCCTTTTGTATTGGAAGGGGACTATTCCTGAACCAGTCTCAACCTCGACATCCATGTTCACCCACTTGTTATCTGTCAGCATATGGAGGAAGTATTGGAATGGTCCGTCAGCGGTCATTGTTGTAGTATCGCCAAATATGATTTGGCCAAGATCGACTGAGACGTGACCATGTTTATTGACATATTCAGCGATTTCGGGGGCGCCTGACCCCAGATTCAGCCATGATGAGCCTGAGAATCCCGTGAACTGCACATGAGTTATGTGTACGATAGGTTTACTCCCGTTCGCCATGTCTCTGACCGTGTCCATGGTCTCAATTGTTGTTGTGTAGTTTCCTGGATTACCAAGGTTGTTCGTGTGGACATGGATTGGATGTGGAAGGTTAAGGAGCCTGTTCACCTTACATAAGCCCCTGATTATCTCCCTTGGGGTTACGTTGAAATGTGTAACCTTTTCATCTAAGTGCCTGAGGAATTTACCCCAACCCCAGACCTCCACACCCCCTGGATCGACTATCTTTATAGCGTAGCCTTTAAGCGCCTTCAACATCCAAGCAACATAGGTTGCACACTCCTCAACCTTGCCATCCCTAAGATACTCCATTACAAACCAGTTGTTGCCGAATAATGGGAAACATCCCTTATCGATTATAGGTGTTGAATCAAGCTCTTCATGGGTGTGTCTTGTCTTCAGGGGTGGAGTTGCAGGCTCAAATACCGTGGTATAGCCCATCTTAGCATACCTGTATCCTGTCGTATATGTTGATGGGATAGAGTATCCAACCCCCGAATGGGTTGTAGGGGTCTTGACCTCCACATCCTTTCTATGGTCTTCAGGCCTCAGAAGCCTTCCAGAATTTACTTTCGACCCTGCTATATGTGAATGGATGTCGACACCACCAGGCATCACAACTTTACCTGAGGCGTCTATTCTCTGAGCCTTACTGCTGGCGGAGCCAACTATCTTGCCGTCCTTTACGAATATGTCCATTCTCTCTCCAAAAATTCTGTTTGTGGGATCAAATACTGTTCCGTTGAGTATGGCGATTTCCCTACTCATCTCCCTAACCTCTTGAGGTTTCGGTAGCGTCTAAGAATATCTCTAAGGATCTCAATATCGGACCTTATGTTTCTCGGCGGCTCAACAAGTTTCCTAGCCACTAATGGAACACCGTCCATGCGGTAGACCGTTCCAGATGTCTCTATTCCAACAAGTGCTGATGGGAAAACCACGTCTGAACATAGTACTGTGGGGGTTATGTGTGGGTCTATTGTTATCAGGGGTATGGATGTGAGGTTGCAAGTAGCTTTGTATGGAAAGTTGGATACTGGGTCGGAGGCGACTATCAGGGCGGAGTCGCATTCACCCCTCGCCAGCAAGTCCACAGCCGATGTTTCACCTGGATTATAGTATGGAAATCCTCTGGTGAAATCGATTGCATAAGGGTAGCCAGTCATCCAAGTCATTACGTTATTAGCACCATTCACATTGAAGTGGCCCCTCATTGGAATTATTACAAATTTTGTCTTTGAGTTCAAGTCTCGGACTAAGCTGAGAGCTGCATCGACATTCTCGCTCTTACCAGGACTCATCGTAAGGCCGAGTCCGAAGAATAGTGCACCGAAATCGCAGCTTATCAGCATCTCAGCTACCTCCTCAATCAAATCGGTCGGCACACCTCCAACTTCATCTTGCTCTATCTCGTCGCCACGAACCGCAGCCCTCAGCGCCGAGATCAATTCATAATCCTTGTTTGGCTCAACCTGGATGAACATATCAGCCATCTTCGCGGTATCCGTTCTTCTGACGTCGACGACTATGAGGGTTCTCTCAGACCTTGACTTACGGAACCTACCTTTACTGAGCAAAGTGTATCTTGACATATGGAGTGGATGCGCGTGGATGGGGTTGCATCCCCAGTAGATTATGAGGTCGGCCCTGTGCCTAACCTCCCCCAATGTGGAGGATGACTCCCCTATCTCGTGAACTCCAAGTATTGTAGGTCCGTGGCATGTGGAGGTAGTGTTATCGATGAATCCCCCTACCTCCTCAGCCAATTCGACACCGACCTCTACAGCCTCGCAACTCGTGAGACTCCAACCGTATAAAAGTGGGGACCTAGACTTCAACAGTATCTTAGCAGCTGCGTCGACTGCGTCGCGGTAGCTGCAACCTGAAAGTCTACCTCGACGCCTGATCATAGGCTTCATAATCCTCTCATTCATATAATTGAGCAGCTTGCTGGTAGACATGGCGCAGGCATTCTTTACTTTCACAACGGTGTCCTCCTTCACAGTAACCTCTAAGTGATCGCAACAGCACCCACACACTGTGCACACAACATCCCTGAAGGTTGACTCTTCCAGCCCCATCTCTATAATCCTCCAAACCTATTCATGAGACTGAGCGGCGCCATGGAGACGATCAACTTCTAGACCTTTTTCTGGGAAATTTCTTGGTTAACTCTTCGATGCTCATAATCTTCTCGTCAATCGCAGGTTCAACCGTGCAAGGAATACACTTGTAGGTAGGCATGCCTGTGCCCTCCGTGTCGGACCCCAAAATCTGGGTCGCCCATATGCTGTATGGCATGAACACTACACCGCGAGGCAGCGGTTGGGTTGGCGCCACCACCTTGACTACAACCGAACCATGATTAGAGGTCACCCGAATATTATTACCGTATTCCAGACCGATATTTTGAAGGTCTTCGTGTTGAACCTCACAGCAGGCGACACTCTCAAGATATAGTTCTGAAAGTTTACCCTGCTCCTTAGCCCTACCTTGTCCGAGACTTCTCCCTGTCAATAGAGTAACTTGAATCTTTGGCACACCGACACACCTTTAAAGCAATTTTAAATGTAATCGTAGCCAAGCCTATCTAAAATTTTCCGAGCCGCCACTAAATATTAGGAGAAGCATTCTTAGTTAGATCTTCTCTCGATAAGTGATGGCAAAAGTTTGTGTAAACATTGTCAAGCGAGGAGAATTCATTACAGAACTCAGTTGGATTGGAGGATATGAGTTCAAGGTGAAATTCAATGGATCTGACATGGGTATTCTGGCAGATGAACCTAAACCACTGGATAGAGGGGCTGGTCACGCATGTCTCGCCTACTCTCAGCTGCGGTTAGAGACTGTTAAGTCTACTTCTTGCCTGTGCAAGGCTCGTGTAATATCCCAGGGTCTGAGGGCTACAGCTGAGACTGTGCTAAGAAGGAATGTGGTCGGCTGCTGGAGGTTGCGAGAATCAGTGTTAAACTCTGTTTAACTTTGAAGGGGAAAAATCGGCTGGGGGCGACGTTGCCTAAATTTGTTTGAGGACTATAGTGACGCAGAGTGTAAGGGGGTATAGACGTTAGCCTGTATATGAGAATAAGCCCTGCTCAGAACATTTCTTAGACGGGATTTCTCAATTATGGTCGACATTCATCTCCGACTCTTTCCATGAGATCATCTTCCCATACTCTGATGTATCCATAGTTACGGAATGTTCTTTTGATGGGAATATCCCCTCTTGAACTTCCTTCTTGTATTCAATCAAAGCATTTGTGCATATGTCATGTAGATTCGCATAGCTTTTGGCAAATTTTGGAAAAAGCCCCAAAGAAAGTCCGAGGATATCTGATATGTTCAGACCCACCCCGTCGCAGTATGGTCCTGAACCCCAGCCGAGGACCGGAATGGTGAGTTTCTTGGAGATGAGGCCAGCCAGCTCAGCGGTGACAAATTCTATAACCAGTGCGAATGCACCGCTGCGCTCCAATGTGATGGCGTCCTCAAGGATCTTCTTCGCCTCTTCAGCAGTCTTTCCTTGAGCCCTGTATCCTCCAGCGAGTGATGCTGTCTGAGGAGTGAGTCCTATATGGCCTGATACTGGTATACCGGCATCGCTTATAGCCTTGATCTTGTCTGAGATCTCCCTTCCACCCTCAAGCTTAACCGCGTCAACTCCGCCTTCCTTCATGAATCTTCCAGCGTTTCTGAGAGCCTCCTCGACACTTGAATGGTAGGACATGAATGGCATATCGCCTATGATCAGTGGATGCTTAGCACCTCTAACCACAGCTTTACAGAAGGTAATCATCTCATCCATGGTGACAGGTACGGTGTTCCTATATCCGAGGGCGGTCATGCCAACACTTCCGTCGCCTACGAGTATGACATCGACACCAGCCTTCTCAGCGAATACAGCTGTTGGATAGTCATATAGACTGATTGCAACTATCTTCCTACCATTCTTCTTCATCTCAACCAGATGTTGAATGGTCACCTTCTTTTCATTCATCAAATTCACCTTCATACTAATAATTGTTAAAACTTGATTTGTTTTATCATTCTATCTCCTTCTACTCATAACCTCTATTGCCGCCTCGACTATGTTGGTACTGGAGAGCCCGTACTCGAGAGCAAGTTCGGTGGGGCTTCCAGTCTGACCGAACCTGTCCTTGACTCCAACCCTGCGAATTGGGATGTGTATGGTCTCAGAGGTGAGTTCTGCTACTGCGCTGCCTAAACCGCCTATTATGTTTGTATCCTCGACTGTAACTATCGCCCCGGTCTCGTTGGCTGATCTCATTATCGCCTCCTCATCGAGTGGCTTGACCGTATGCATATTGATGACTCTTGCGCTGACCCCCTTCTTTAAAAGCAAGTCAGCTGCTTCAAGAGCGGTATGTACCATGATTCCCATACATATTAAAGTCACATCGTCGCCATCCCTCAGGGTCAAAGCTCTGCCGATTATGAATGGGTACTCGTCACGGTAGATTGTTGGAACCGGAGGCTCGGCGAGCCTGATGGCGATTGGGCCAGGATAATCAGCTGCTGCAATAGTAGCTTTCTTAGCCTCCACAGGGTCTGAAGGGGATATTATTGTGAGGTTGGGGATGGCTCTGAGTGCAGGGACATCTTCAACTGACTGGTGAGATCCGCCCATGAAACTCCAGAATATACCACTGTTGCAGAGGATCATCTTAACATTGAACCTGTCGAACGCGATCTGTCTGATTTGATTGTAAGCCCTCCCAACCGCAAATATGCTGTGGCAATGAGTGTAAGGGATCTTCCCAGCCTCAGCCAAACCTGCAGCTACGGTTACCATGTTGGCCTCTGCTATTCCGAAGTCATAGAATCTGTCCGGAAATTTGCTTCTGTAGTATGGGCCCGCAGTGCCCTTAGGAAAGTCTGCATAGAGAAGTACTATTTTATCGTTCGCCTCGGCAAGATCTACCAAAGCTTCGTTGTGCGCCTCGATCATTGCTCTACTCTTGCCGGGCTTATCCCTCAGAATCTCCGTGGTCATATTCTTCGTTCCACATCATTTGAGGTGCTCCATGGCCTCCCAATAGATCTCGTCGGTGATGGTTATGAAGTGGACATGGCCTTCGAGAGATGGAATACCCTTGCCCTTGACTGTGTTTGCAATGATTATGCTCGGTTTCTCCTTGACCTGGATTGAAAAATCTAAAGCATCAAGAATCTGGCCGATATCGTGGCCGTCAATTTCCTGAATCGCCCATCCGAAACTTCTCCACTTATCTTCAAGGGGTTCAATATTCATAACCTCACATACTGGACCGGTGGACTGATACATATTCTTATCCAAAATGACTGTAAGATTGTCGAGTTTGAAGTGGGACGCCGACATCGCGGCCTCCCATATCTGCCCCTCGTCACACTCACCATCTCCAATGATGCAGTAGACCCTGTATTTTGGAGTGGAAACTCCGGAGAGATCTGTGCCTA
>JAGTQO010000014.1:5441-18436 GCA_018396565.1 Candidatus Bathyarchaeota archaeon | reverse complement strand
TGCAAATGAGAGTCCCATACCTAGTGAACCTCCCGAGTAGTCCACGCCGGGGACAGTTCTTTGGCTGTGTGCTTGTAGTAAACCTCCAAATCTGCCGTATGATGAGAAATGTTCTTTGGAGAAGTATCCTGCCTCACCCAAGGCTGCATAGTACATCTCACAGCAGTGGGCTTTGGATAAGACCAGTCTGTCCCTACATGGCCACATAGGATCCTTCGGATTATGTCGCATATGATGGAAGAGTAGTGAAGCAATTATCTCAGCCATCGAGAATGATCCGCCCAACCATCCTTGACCTGAAATCTTTATCATATCAATGACTATTTTTCGAAGAGATTTCGCCTTGGCCTCCAATGTCTTTATCAAAACTTCATCATGCGACATGTTGAGTTGCCCTCACAAGTCTGAAAGAGTAGGTTTCCCGTATCAAAAATCCTCTATCGGCAGCTTTATCTGAACGCCACCCGCGATCTTATCGTCCTGCTTCTCCACGTTGCAACCTTTAATCTCAGCTAAGAATAATTCTAGGGTGGTATACACGGTCGCCCTCTCCAGGTGGCCGCCGACCACCCTACCATCATGAGTCCCCAAAGCTACATGTAGATGGTGTATCAGCCTGTCCGAGTATGGCAACATATTCCCTTCCATTGTCAAGACCTCGAAAGGGCCTCTCATACTAATCTTAGTTATCTGCTCTGTACCATATGGTAACTTGGACTCTGGTTTGACACAGTAGAAAGTGGCCTCGGAGAAACTTCCGATAGCTGATAGGATCGCAGCTCTCCTGAAGCCTACCTCACTCATAAGATCCGTTATTCTCTCAGGAACGGTTTCCATCGGTCTGAACCTTGCAATCAATGTGTTAGTCAGGTCGACCCTTCCAAAATATCTCAAGTAACCCACCAAAGAAAATTATGGCGATCTCGATATATAATGAATGGTAGTTTGTAGCCCTATTAAACTTTCAGAGGTAAAATTTAAGTGCCCCAGCTATGGCCTCTAGATTACTCCTCATCATAACTTTGACTTTCTTCCGCATTTTCCATTCTCAGTCCATCACAAAATGTGAGGTTTCTCTATGAGCCTATTCTTTTTTAGGGTTAAACCTTCATTGTTGTGTGGTTTCCTAGTTAACATGTCATTGCCCTTCTCGATCTCCCTAGCCTCATCTGCAAGTTGCGCTGCAGCCCTTACGATCTCATGGCCTGCGCAGACAAGCTCGATGTAGCGTTTCCAATCTTTCTCGACGAAGCATCCTTCGAAGGTCAAGTCACCCGCACGCCTCACCATCTCATAGGCGGATGCGGCTTTTGCTTTGGCATATGGATTGTTGAATCCAGCTTCATTTACAGCCCTATCCTTATTTACTATGATACGGGGCAACTCTATTTTTCCACCATTTTTAATAGTCGTGATCAGTTTATCGATGGTTGCTCTTAGAACCTCGAAGGGACCTGTCACGGCCAAGACCTTTATGATGTCTGAGTTGAAGCACGCCATTTCGATAGGATCTAAGAATTCTCTGCGGGCCCCTATCATTACGTCACCCTCAACTATTATGTATCCTAGCCCGGCCTCCTCCATAAGTCTGGTCGCCTTCTTGGCTGGATTGTCGGAGACTATGATGGTTGGGATGTTACTTTTCTGAAATACTTCCCTAGCCTTGGAAGGTCCTGGAAGTGAGGCGTTTGGCGACGTAAAGACTACGAGGTTAGGTGCATATTTAACGGTCTCCTCAGCGACCCAGACGCAACTCTCAGGGTCCATCTTTGAACCTGAACCGAACACCCTAACCTCAATATCTTCCCTCTCAGCCCTCTCGTCGAGGAGGAATTCAATTAGGGGGCTACACCCTATGTTTCCCACCTTGGCGAAGCCAACCTTTATCTTACCCAACTCTGGACACCAAGAAATAGTATCCATGTCGATTATAAAACGGTATGTATTCCTTTTATTTTGGTAGAATCACAAGATTTAAGGCGTGAATAGTTGAAGCTGAATTGGAGTGAAAATGTTTGGGCTTTGTGGAAATTGAGGATACGTTTGCAGAAGCTTTTCCCATGATTGTAGGTAGGATATTAATCACAGCGGAGAATGAGAGGTGGGCGAATTTGGCCGCAAACAGCGCGGTCGGTTTCGCATCGTCGATAATAATGTCACCTGCTGAGGCAGGTGTCGAGGGGGTGCCCGTCCCCCCAAGTAAGACACCTGACGGACGTCCAGGAGTGAATATACAGATATATCATAGGACAGGTAGGGATTTCAAAATGCAGATGGTTTCAAGGATTGGGCAATGTATCTTGACTTGCCCTACAACATCAGCCTTCGACTCAATGTATGGTGCTAAGAAGAGGCTTAAGATTGGGAGGGCTATCAGACTCTTCGGTGACGGATACCAAAAGAAAGACACGTTGGGTGGTAGGACTGTTTGGCGGATACCTGTGATGGAGGGTGAGTTTATCATAGAGGATAAGTTTGGGGTTAGGAGGGGTGTGGCAGGTGGTAACTTCATCATTATGGCGGAGACGTATAGAAGTGGCTTAACCGCCGCAGAGAGGGCTGTGGAGGCTATCAGGTCTGTCGAAGGGGTTGTGACACCTTTCCCTGGGGGGATCTGCCGTTCAGGTTCCAAGGTAGGGTCGAACAAGTATAAGCTTCCAGCCTCGACGAACCACCCGTTCTGCCCGACCCTGAAGGAAGTCCTGCCTGAATCGAAGGTTCCTGACGGGGTCAACAGTGTCTATGAGATAGTTTTGAATGGGATAGACCTCGAATGTGTAAAGCGGGCTATGTCTGAAGGGATCAGGGCCGCATCGTCTATTGAGGGTGTTCGGAAGATAACTGCAGTGAACTTCGAGGGTAGGCTCGGACCTTTCAAGATTCCCCTAAGAGAAATCTTAAGTTAACTCACCTGCTACACGTCTATTTTGATGTAATCTGCCCCGCCACATTCTATCGAGCCTACTACAATCCTGAAATATGAATCTCTCCCCCTCAGCCTTTCAACCCTCTCCAACTTCCCCCTAACTGATATTCGCTCGCCTTCTAAGGCGACGTCACCGTAATCTCTGTCGAAACTCACAACCTCCAATATCTCCTTGACTTCTAGACCGCTCTTAACCTTCACATCGGAGACAACGTATCTCGCGGGGACGAAGATGCTCTCAGATGCGTCGGTGACGGTGCCCTCAGCTTCAACGATGCCTTGGGGAACGTACTTATAGTCGCCGTATCTCTCTTTCACATCTGAAGGTTCGAGGACTGGATTGATTGAGAATGGTGTCCCCCTGAATAAACCTCGGTTCCACTTTCTCTCATAGAAGATCTTCAACTGCTCCCTATTCATTAGGCGTAGTCTCGACTCCCTAGCTGGAGTAGGGTTGAGCTCAGGTGGAGACCTGACAAGCTCCTGATCTCCAGAGTTGAAAATATCTATCATACATTCTCTCACCCTCAACCCACTCTGCTTCCCATATATGGTAAGGTCCACATCAGAGAATTCCTGTTGGTGAAGGCCGATAAGTATGGAGCCTGTCACACCAAACTTTGAAAGTTGGATGTCACTATTACGAGAAAGTTTCAGGGCAAGATCCAGAGCCTTCTTCTGTAATGGATCGAGCTTTTCACCATCGATGAAGGACTTCAGTTTCTCCTCAGGCTTGTAATGGACGCCAACAGCCTCGAGAGGTACAGCTGTAAAGGTTATGTTCAAGAGATCGTCCCTGTACAGGTATCGGCTGCACCTTTCAGAGACCAACCTCACAGCATCTTTCAGGTGGGGGATGTCATAATACTTTATGGCTCTATCATATGTCTGGCTGAGTCGCCTCCACTTCCCCTTAGCTTCAGGATAATATTTCAGATAGGACAAAACCCTGCCTGCTGGATGTGTATTGCCGACGACTGTGAAGAAGTATCCGTCTAATGTTTCAATAAAGTCTCTGTCACGAAAATCTGAACGGGGAGAGTTCAAAGAGGTGGCCTCCAAGATATAAGAGAGTAACGGTAAGATAAAACCGAGTCTAAATGAACATTCTAAGACCAACAAACCTTTTATTAGATTTTGTGGTTGATATCTAAGAATTCCCATTATTTCAAAGAGATCTCAGGATCTCGAGCTCCATATAGGGAAAGCCTAACCCTCCTAGGGGGGTGGGGCGTCTGCTAAATTCACATTCAAACATTAGAGTCTGGACCTCAAAAATCCTCAGGCTACCGAATACACCCTCAAAGCGCCATGCAGAATCTCCTAAGGTATAAATAGCCATGAAATATCCCACAACCTCAGCCAAGTAGATACATGGGTTGTGAGTTTTGAGAAAAGTCGAGGAGTACGTTTCCGGCAGCATACAGTTAGCAATCTTGTTAGAGGTCAGTGCATACCCTAAGCCAGGCAATGTCCATCGCACAGCCAACTTCGAGAGGACCAGGTATGAACATTTCTTGGCATCAGCCGTCGGGGTAGGACATACACTCAGGGTGGCGGCCAGTAAAGGAAGACTACTCTCCGAGGGCAGGGTAAGATTAGGAGATCTTCACATTGGGAGACTCATAAAGGACGGTGTCTCCTCCATGCTTAATTGGCAGCATGGTGGAAATACCATTCTCGGAACCTTGATACTGACAATTCCCATATCTATCGCAGCTGGATACGTATGGTCTAGGAGATTACCTGACACGTCTAAGCTGAGGAAGACACTATCTGAAATCACCCACTCCACAACAAGCGTGGACTCAGTTGAAGTTTGCGACGCAATCAGGATGTCAAGGGCTGGAGGTTTGGGTTCAGTTGATAGGTTCGATGTCACGACAGACTCAGGACGCAGAGAAATATTAGATTCAGAGATTCCATTGATTGAACTCTTCCATCTATCATCTTCCTATGACTCTATAGCCTCGGAGTGGGTAAACGACTTCAAGATCACATTTGAGGTTGGATACCCCTATTTCATCAGGCGACTCGAAGAGACTGGAGATTACAACATCGCGACAGTAGATACTTTCCTAAAGATCTTATCTACCTTCCCAGACACGTTGATAGCCAGGAAGGCTGGAGAGGAGGTTGCCAGAGAGATCTCCTGCTCCGCTGGAGAGATACTCTCTCTGGGCGGCTTGGAGTCTTCAACTGGAAGGAGAAAGTTATATGAATTGGATGTAAAGTTGAGGTTGAGTGGTAACAGGTTGAATCCAGGAGCTACTGCAGACCTCACTGCATCATCGCTTGCCATAGCTCTCCTTCAAGGGTTCAGGCCTTGAGAATAGAACCTCACCTTATTCTCCTTACTATCACCAAAGGGTAGTGAGAGACACTTTCAAGCATCTCCCAGCTTACCTGAGACACCCCAACCTTAAAGTGTTCTGCAACATCCCAAGCAGTCTTACCCGCCCCGTCACCCCTCACTCTGTTAGATACAGCAGCTATCTGCAAAGCCTCCTCAGCACATATCCCATTCGAAGCCAAAGCTATAGGTGTTGACCTAGGCCTCAACCTCAGCAGTCTACCGAAGATGAAGGCGAATAGACTGAGATTCTTAATTCCCTTCACGAAACTCGGTCTTGAGGACATGTGAAAAGAGAAGATGCTGAAGGTCTTATCTGAATCAACTATCATAACATCAACATCGACACCTGTTCGCCCTTTTATATGCGACTTTATCTCATAAGCAATCTTGTATGGTTCAGATAGCGGTATGGAAGCGTAAGAGTAAGGAAGATTACTTACGTCTATCCCTCCCTCTGAACCATGCTTCAAAGAAGCTAGGAGCCCAGCATAAGATAGTGACAGCTGCTTATGTCTAGCCCCATCCTCCAGAGGATAATTCTTGAGCCTCGATATGTTTGTTCGGCTGAGCCTAGTGAGTGGCCCCAAGAAGTAAGCCCATACCTTCCGCATCCAAAATTTACAGATGAGCTCGGCGGAGAGTGAAGGTTGAATTCCAGATTCATCAATGATCCTTCCCATAGCTGTGGAGATAGCCTTCTCAGATACAACTATCACATCACCTCTCTGAACTATCCCTCTCACCGCATCCAGAATCTTATGCTTATAGTCTGTCCCAGGCTTCCAGTAGCTGGATCTCAATGCGCGCGCCCTATACCTGGGTAGTTTCAAGGTTCCACTCCATGAAAAGTACTCGAAAGTAGGCTTATAATGATGTTGAAATAGATCAGTTTGATTTGCATATGAGGATCGGTTTACTTACGAGAAATAGAAACGCTTGGTGCTCACAACAGCTAATAAAATCATTCAAAAATAGAGGTGCCAACATCGCCTGTTTCAGCTTCGGCGACATAGTTGCGAGGGTCGGCTTGAAGCCAATTGCAAGTGTTGGAAACATAGACTTACTCACCGAGTTGGATGCTATTTTAGTCAGACCTATAGGCAGAGGCTCATTGGAGGAGATAATATTCAGACTCAACCTTCTACAGAAACTAGCTAGGTCAGGTTTAACAGTTATAAATTCACCTTCCTCAATAGAGAAGGCTGCGGACAAGTATAACACCCTAGCGATCCTCTCAGAGCATGACATAAACGTCCCCAGAACAGTCGTCACCGAGAACGTGGCAAGAGCAATGGATGCGTTCAAAGAATTTGGGGAAGATGTTGTAGTCAAGCCAATATTTGGATCCAGAGGGATAGGCGCAGCGAGAGTATCAAATTACGATGTTGCCGAGAGAGTATTCAGAACGTTAAGATTCCAGAGACAGATCCTGTATATTCAAGAGTATATCTGGCATGGAACCTCTGACATAAGGGCATTTGTCGTCGGCGATAATGTTGCCGGCGCCATGAGGAGAGTTGCCGATTCATGGAAGACAAACATAAGCAAAGGCGCCAAGGCTTTACCAATATCGCTCTCACAGGACCTTGAGAAACTCGCCGTGAAGGCTGCGAAGGCTATAGGATGCGAGATAGCCGGCGTCGACCTGATAGATGAAGGGGGAAAACCTGCTGTTCTGGAGATAAACTCTCAGCCTGGGTGGCGTGGACTCCAAACAGTCACTGACAAGTCCATATCAGACACAATCGCAGATTACGTGATATCCCGTGCAAGCTAAAAATGGTTATTCAGCAATCCTAAGCGTTCAACCATCTTGACTACAGAAAGGTAAGCTGGTGAATCACCGGGCAACTCGAGGAGAGATCTGCCTACAAGATTGTAGTACTCAACATTCGGATCCACAGGTATGATACCTATCAGTTCAAATCCAATTTCTTCAGCTATCCTTCTCCAGTACTCTTCATTACCTGACTTGAACTGGTTCAATACGAGAAACATACTCTTAAAATCTATGTGTACTTTCTCAGCAACTTCACGTATTCTCGAAGCTGTCTGAAAACCCATCTTGGAGGCGTCAGTCACAATGAGCATCACGTCCACATCCCTGTCGGTCCTCCTGCTTAAATGCTCCAGACCAGCCTCCATATCCATAATGGTCAGATCATAATTTCTTGAAATAGAGTCAATTATGGATGCTAGAAGATAGTTGACACTGCAGTAGCACCCCTCCCCCTCAGACCTGCCCATTGCAAGCAGGTCGAACCGGTCGGTCTCAACGAGGACGCTATTTATACCCCCCTCTAAAAGCTCCTTCCTAGTTACAGTTGGTGGAATTTTGCCTCGATCGACTTTTCTCTTCAGCTCATCGACAACCATACCTACGGTTCGACCTATCCTCACCCCCAAGACATCAGGTAAGTTCGTTGCAGGATCCGCGTCAACGGCAAGAATACACTTGCTACCCCTTTCGATCAGACTCTTCAGAATTAGTGCAGTGATCGTTGTCTTCCCAGTCCCACCTTTACCTGAGACGGAAATCACAATTTTTTGAACCATTAAACTCAACTCTCAAGATCGACAACTCTTATAGAAAGAGTATTTGGGAAATAATAAATAGGACTGATCGCCTTGATATGCCAAAAACAACGCCATAGTGGAAACGTTTGGCCTACTATGCCACAGATAGCTTCGGCCTCTACGATAAAGAGCCTTTCCAAAACATAGACCTGATGCCGAGCACACATTATATGATGGCTCAGCAGAGTGATGTAAATCATTCAAAATATCCTCCTGAAGCGTGAAAGACATGTCCATGTTCGACGATATTCCAGTCGATGTCGGCGTAATCTATGAAGGAGAAAGAGTAAGGAAACCGGATATGCATGTGGAGTTCGGTGGAACAGATATCTCAGATAAATTTGAACTGGTCAAGGTGAAGGATCCAAGTCAGGTTGAGGACGGGAAGGTAAACATAATCGGTCCAGATATAAAGGATCTGCCCGAAAGCTCCAGTTCACCCCTCGGAATATTGATTGAAGTCTCCGGAAAACAGGTTGAAGAAGATCTCGAAGGTGTAATTGAGAGACGTATCCACCACTACTGCAATTATATTGACCAACTGTAACTAGGAAGGAGAAAGAGTAAGGAAACCGGATATGCATGTGGAGTTCGGTGGAACAGATATCTCAGATAAATTTGAACTGGTCAAGGTGAAGGATCCAAGTCAGGTTGAGGACGGGAAGGTAAACATAATCGGTCCAGATATAAAGGATCTGCCCGAAAGCTCCAGTTCACCCCTCGGAATATTGATTGAAGTCTCCGGAAAACAGGTTGAAGAAGATCTCGAAGGTGTAATTGAGAGACGTATCCACCACTACTGCAATTATATTGAGGGGTTTATGCATCTCAACCAGAGATATGACATATGGTTGAGATTGAGTAAAAAATCTTTCCAGAAAGGTTTCAACAGCTTCAACCTGTTAGCCAAGGTATTAATGCGCCTATACAAAAGTGAACTGCCTATAATCGAGAAGATACAAATAACCTTCATCACAGATCCTGAAAAGGTCAAAGGGTACAAGCAGGAAGCTATGAAGACTTATGAGAATAGGGACGCTAAGGCGAGGGGCCTAAAAGATGAGGAGGTAGACTCGTTTTATGGATGTACACTCTGCCAATCATTCGCACCAAGCCATGTCTGCATAATCACACCCCAAAGATATGCCAATTGCGGTGCGATCAGTTGGTTCGACGGAAGAGCAGCCTCAAAAGTAGATCCCAAAGGACCTATCTTCAACATAAACATAGGGGAAATCTTAGACTCCCTGAAGGGAGAGTTTTCGGGGGTAAATCAAGTTGTCAAAGAGAAGTCTTTGGGTGAGATCGAAAGAGTATACCTGTATTCAGCCTTTGAATATCCCCATACCTCTTGCGGATGCTTCGAAGCCATAGCATTCTACATACCTGAAGTCGACGGAATGGGCATAGTGCATAGAGATTTCAAGGGGCCCACAATAAATGGCTTACCATTCTCAACAATGGCCGACTCAACAGCAGGCGGAAGGCAGGTCGACGGTTTCCATGGAATATCAATCGAATACATGAGGTCGAATAAGTTCCTTCAAGCCGATGGTGGATGGAAGAGAATAGTGTGGATGCCTTCAGCTGTAAAGGAGAGAGTATTGAACTTCGTCCCCCCAGAACTGGTGGAAAAGATACCGACCGAAAAGGATGTCCACAGTATTGACGAGTTGAAAGATTTTCTGAAATCTAAAAACCATCCGATAATCAATAGATGGGTTAAGCCTGTAGTGGAGAAGGTGCCGGAGCTGGTTGCACCAAAGATTGTTGCGGAAACCACCCCTGCGCCGACGCCAATTCCATATGCCGTAGGTGGGGGAGTCAAGATAGTCCTGAAGGGTGCAAAGATCTCAGCTAAGAGGGTAATCTTAAAAGTGACTAGGGAAGGAGCCCACTGATGGACGAGATCACGAGCAGATTGAGAGATGCCCTGAAAAAAATCCAGCCGAACATATTCGATACACTGGACAAATACCAAGAGATTGAGCTTCATGACGTAGAACTTGAAATTGATGAACTTGAACTCTTTCTACCTCAAATCGTGAGACCTATAACATCGGTGATAGAGGAGGAGAGTAAACGGAGGAAGCCAACTGAGCTCATACAGGTCAGCTACGCTCCGCCAGATGTGAAGTATAACGCCAAAATAACTGAAGTGATTTTAGGAGCAACTAAGGCTGAAGGTGGTAGCAGAGACAGAAGACTGGTAATCGGCGGCGAGACATCGCCCCCATTACAGTTGAATGAAGCTTCCAACCCTCACCCCCCAGTCATATCACTCGATGTCTTCGATACAAAGATCCCCCTCGCCAAGCCTGTCAAAGCACACTTCTCCGACGTCCTTGAAGACCCTGTGTCCTGGGCAAAGTTAGCCGTTGAGAAGTTTAATGCTGAAATGGTGAACCTACATTTGGTCAGCATCGATCCAATGGTAAAAGATACGTCGCCTGCAGAAGCTTCTAAGACAGTTGAGAATATCCTTCAGGCCGTCAAGGTTCCAATCGCAGTTGGGGGATGCGGAGATCCACATAAGGACCTACAAGTTTTCGAAAGAATAGCGGATGTAACCAAGGGCGAGAGGATACTTTTTAATTCAGTAACCCTCGACATGGATATCAGACGCATGGCTGAATCCATTAAGAAGAACGAGCATGTAGTCATTGCCTTCACCCCAATGGATATGAATAAGGCTAGGGAACTTAACAGGAAGCTCTTCGAGTATCTCCCCCCCGAACAGATAGTCATAGATACGACGACCGCGGCCTTAGGATACGGCTTAGATTACGCGTACACAATAATGGAGAGGACTAGACTTGCAGGCTTGATGGGTGATGCTGAGCTGGCCCAGCCAATGGCTTCAGGAACAACAAACGCTTGGGCTGCGAGGGAGGCTTGGATGAAGATGCCACCTGAATGGGGTCCCTCAGAGTTGAGGGGGCCAATATGGGAGACCGTAACAGCATTGACTCTACTTCTGGCAGGAGTCGACTACTTCATGATGATGCATCCAGCTGCAGTCAAGACTGTAAAAGATGTTATAAAAAGTGTATCTGGAAAACGTGAGATGATAGATAGACCTTACGATTGGACGAGAATAATAATTGGTGAATAAGAACCTTGAAGAAGAGAGTGAGCCCAATAGATATTCATCGACTCCTCCCTATGACAAACTGCAGGGAATGTGGTGAAGAGAACTGTATGGCATTTGCAGCGAAGCTTGTAAATAGGGAGGCGACTTTAGACCAGTGTCCACCAATCATGCAAGAGAAGTATAAAACCTCTTTCAACCAACTATGGGAGATCCTTAAACCACCTATCAAAGAAGTTTCCATTGGAAGCGGAGAACATGTTCTGAAGATAGGTGGAAAATATGTCCTGTACCGACACGAATTCACCTATCATAATCCAACAGCCATAGCTATAGATGTAAACGACGAGATGTTTGAAGACCAACTTCTGAAAAGAGTGAAGAGTATTGAGAGCTTAAGTTATACATATATAGGGCAGAGCCTCAGGCTTGACGCAGTAGCTGTCAGAAGCGTATCTGGTGACTCTAAGACTTTTGGGAAAGCAGTGATGAAAATATCATCAATGACAGAGTTACCTCTCATCTTATGCTCCACCGAACCCGACATAATGGAGGCGGGGCTGGTTTCATCCTCTGAAAGGAGACCATTAATCTATGCGGCTACTGCAAGAAACTGGAAGGAAATGGCTGAGTTAGCCACCATGTATAACTGTCCGATAGTGGCGTCAGCCCCTGAAGGACTCAGTCAACTCAGGTCTCTCATCAAGACATTGAACGATTATGGATGTGAGAATATCATTCTAGATCCAGGGACCTTCCCAGACGATGGTGTTGTCCAAACGGTAACTAGATTCAGCACACTGAGGTTGACCGCATGCAAGTATGATGATGAACTCTTCGGTTACCCCATAATGGGAGTACCTATGACTGTATGGATGGAGAAAGACCACCATCCGGATGTTCTGAAGTGGAAAGAAGCCTACCTCGCATCGATGTTGATTGTGAAGTATGCGGACCTGCTCATAATGCACAGCTTGGATGGGTGGGTAGTTCTTCCGAACCTGATCCTCCGACAGAATATATACACAGATCCCAGGAAACCTGTAGCTGTGGAGCCTGGGGTAAGAATGTTCGGAAAGCCTGATGAAAACTCACCGCTCCTGATGACTACAAACTTCGCCTTGACCTATTATACAGTAGCCGCCGACATCGAATCCTTTGGTTTAGACTGTTATCTGCTTGTGGTTGACACTGAAGGCTTATCTGTGGAGAGTGCGGTTGCAGGAAGGAAACTTACAGCTGACAAGATTGCAGAGGCGCTTGGACATTCAAGTATGAGAGAGAAACTGAAGCATAATAAGATGGTAATCCCTGGGAGGGCTGCGAGGTTGAGTGGAGAAGTTGAGGAGGCGACAGGCTGGAAGATACTTGTCGGCCCCCTCGACTCATCAGGAATACAGAAGTTTATTCATGAGAAGTGGACGCAAACTTAGGCTTACCAGAATAAAAGTAATTAATTTAAGTGTTTTTTCTCTGCTCAATGAATTAACGGTGGAATCTAACACCAGAGAACAGTTGTAGGTCAGACAATGAAGCAGCTGATACATAACGGGGTCTTAATACCTCCAAGATACGAGGCGAAGGGGCTTCACATATCAGTAAAGGGCAGAAGGGTGAGATTGACCTCTGAACAAGAGGAGATGGCGGTTGCTTTCGCGAAGAAGATGGAGACCGACTATGTCAAGGATAAGGTATTCGTCAAGAACTTCTTCAGAGACTTCTCTGAAAGGCTAGGACTCAAAGAGACATTGAATCTTGAAGACGTTGACTTTTCAGAGATAACGAGCCTTCTGGAACGGGAGAAAGAGCTCAAGATGAATATGAGTAGGGAAGAGAAGAAGAGGCAGGCAGAGGAGAAAAGAGCATTAAAGGAGGCTAGAAGGCAGCAATACGGATTCGCCGTAGTCGATGGACAGAGAGTCGAGATAGCCAACTACATGGCTGAGCCATCATGCATATTCATGGGTCGAGGGAAACATCCTATGAGAGGGAGATGGAAACAGGGGCCAGAGCAATCTGACATCATACTCAACCTCTCCCCAGAC
>JAGTQO010000014.1:4239-5348 GCA_018396565.1 Candidatus Bathyarchaeota archaeon | reverse complement strand
AAATATATATGGTTAGCAGATACCTCAACGGTAAAACAACGGAGAGATAAAGAGAAGTTTGAGCAGGCTAAAGCGCTTGAGAAGAGCATAGAGAAAGTTCGACAGCATATAATGGCGAACCTGAAGGCTGAGGATATTAAGAGGAGGAAAGTGGCAACAGTCTGCTACCTGATAGATGCCTTGAAACTCCGTGTAGGTGACGAGAAGGATAGAGATGAAGCTGACACAGTCGGCGCCACCACTCTCAGGCCATGCCACATAAAGATTAGGGACAGCGGCTACGTCGCATTCAATTTCTTGGGGAAAGACTCTGTCAGATGGAGAAAAGAAGTTCAACTCCCACCCCCAGTAATCGAAAACATCAAGATCTTCGTCGAGAAAGCCCGTTCAGCTATATTCAACGGCGTCCGCTCAGATATAGTCTCAAAATTTCTCGGCGAAGCTGTCCCCAACCTTACAGCGAAAGTCTTCCGAACATACCATGCCACTAAGGCGGTTAAGGAGTATCTTGATAGCGTAAAAGTGTCAAGATCAGATCCTGACTATGTTAAGAAATATGTGGCAACAATGGCCAACCTGCAGGCGGCAATAGTGTGCAATCATAAGAGAAAGCTCCCAAAGAATTGGAGGGAAGTCTTAAAGAAGAGAATTGAAAGGCTTAGAAAACTGACAAAGTCTAAGAGAAAAACGGAGAAGACAACAGTAAGTATCGAGAAGATTAAAGTTGAGATAGAGAAGATGAAGGCTACCAGAGACTATAATCTCAGAACATCACTGAAAAGCTACATAGACCCTAGGGTCTATAGGGACTGGGGAATGAAGGTTGGATTCGACTGGAAACTTTACTATCCAAAAACATTGCAGCGAAAGTTTTCTTGGATCGAGGACGGACAAAATTTATTGGTTGCAGATCGTCAATTCAGGCCAGTGCTCGGCCGCAACTTGGACAGAAAACATCCTCAACACGTTTAGATGAACCGCAAAACCTGCAAAACTCTACAAGAGCAGGTCTAAGCATTTTCTTTCGAAGCAACTTCATACTTATCATCTTGTATTCAGTGGATGTCAAGAACTCTCTTAAAGCGTTGAGTCTGTTTAAATAGTGTGGG
>JAGTQO010000014.1:0-4187 GCA_018396565.1 Candidatus Bathyarchaeota archaeon | reverse complement strand
ACAAGGCTTCACCTATCATCTTCAAGAACATAGTTTCGACATGAGTTATATCACCGGCCACTATGAGGCTTGCCCTATCAGCGCTGAGCTCCGATTCTCTGTGCCATGCAAGAAGAATAGGTTTCACCGGTAAAGAGAGTATGCCAACATTTGTTAGATGCGATGCGAAGGCTAGACCACATTCAAGAACTTCAGCCGTAACATGGTAGGCTAGGTGTCGACTCTTAATATGTCCCATCTCATGGCCCAATAGCGCACGTAGCTCACCATCTGAAAGACTTTTCTGGAGATCATTATCTAACACTATTAGAGCTTCTGAATCATCACCAAGAGTGATCGCATTCTTCTGACCAAGATCGGTAACATACACCTTCGGCAGATATTCTAAGGCCAAGATCTCAGCACAATCTACACTCAACGTCGTTAACCTCTCAGTTGGAGAATGGTTTCGGATAAATTTTGAAGTATCTCTCTGGAGTTTAGATTTGATAATAGTTGAATATAGAAATGGAATGAGGGGGCCGATGCATTTTAAGATATTAAAGGCCTCACGGTCTCCATCAGTAATAAAGTCATCCACCCTAAGGTCGTAGATGGATGAATGGTGGAGTCTGGCTCCACAATATTCACAGAAGAATTTGCCATCAACGTTAACTAATCCACATTTCTTGCATGTGAGAGACACTTTCTACACATCTCCAGCAACTATTCGTTGCAACGAACATAAATTATATCTATATCTAAGATAGGAAAGTATTAGCTTGAGGGTAGTAGTATGAGTAAACCATACAAGGTTACTTGGGACTATAGCAGCCCACGCGAATATCTGAGATTACATGAGAAGTTTGAGATGCCGCCCCTGATAATCACATGTGCGATTACGGGAGGTTGGCAAGGGAAGGAGGCTAACCCAAATATCCCAGAGACTCCTGAAGAGCAGGCAAAGGCAACCTTTGAAGCCTATGAGGCTGGAGCATCGATAGTTCATGTACATGTCAGGGATCCGAAGAAGGGATACGCCGAACCAATAGGTTCAAAGGAAATATTCTATGACGTGAACAAAAGAATAAGGGAATTATGCCCTGATATAATAATCGCCAACACGACTGGTGTAGGCCCACTGACACCAATCGAGGAGAGGCTACAAGCCGTCTACGCCAATCCCGAGATGTGCAGCCTGAACATGGGGACATTATGTATGAGGGGAGTCTATAAGGCTAGGAAGCCACCTCTCACAGGCAGGGACCAGGACATGCATGTAGAATCTGTCTTCAAGAACACCTATAGTGATACAGAGAGGTTTGCTAAGGAAATGCTTGAACATAACGTCAAGCCTGAGATGGAGACCTTCGGAGATGGTAACTGGTACTTAATAGACAACCTAATTGAGAAACAGTTAGTAAAACCGCCATACTGGGTGTGCTTGGTTCTAGGAATGCCAAGCGCTACACCACCGACACCTTGGCATCTACTCAACCAGACAGCTTATGCGCCTCCAAATACAATGTTCAACATCATTGGGGTAGGGGTCCACCAAGTTCCTCTGACAACATTCGCCATGATACTAGGAATGCATGTCAGAGTTGGAATGGAGGACAATATTTACTATGCAAGGGGGGTTAAGGCGAAGAGCAACGCTGAACTTGTGGAGCGGGCTGTGAGAATAGCGAAGGAGTTGAATAGACCAATAGCAACACCCACAGAAGCTAGGGAGATGCTCGGTATCTCGAAGACTCCCACAAAATACTGAGTTTCTCCCATTTCTTTTTTATGTGAAGTTTTTATCCTACAAGATCTTTGATCGGATCCAGTTCGCTACTCTATTGACAACATATCTTCTCCTTCCAGAGAATATGTGGTCGGCTCTCCTCACTACTAACAAATTTTTAGGTGGCAGAGCATCCTTATAAAGGTCAACCGAACATTTCACGGGAACTATTTCGTCATCGTTTCCATGAACTAAAAGTAAAGGTGATGGTGAAAGCTTATCAACATATGTCACAGGGTCGTAAGTTTTTTCTATTGTCTCAAACTCATCCATCGCACGTCTCAAGGAGAGATCTTTAACGAAAGGAAGACCTCCTCTGAATATTATTTTCCTTTCTCGGATAGACACATTCTCTTTTATGTTTGCAAGGGGAGACATGGCTACCGTGGCCTTGACCCTCTTAATGTGGGCTGATAGGTAAATTGCCACCAGCCCACCGAAACTGTGGCCTACGATTGCAAGATTGCCTTCACGTATATTCTCACGACTCATCAATTCTTCTATTGCCCTTTTGGCGTCTTCGAAGCAACCGAGAAAACTATATTTTCCGCTGCTCCCCCAACACCCTCTATAATGGAATATCATACTGGCGAAGCCTCTCTGGCAAAGAGCATAAGCGAGATCGTAGTTCTTCTCTATCCCAGGGAATCCATGCAGTACTAGGACTGCTGGTGGCTTCTCAGTATCCGTGGGATACCAAACGACGCCGAGCAGTTTCTGTCCCTTGCTCTTGAATGTAAGCCTCTCAAGTCTGTAGTATCGTTCTCTCAAGATCCAACGGAGTATCTTTAGTATTAGGATTATTTAGATGTATGCAATTGGTTTTTATTCTAGCCCTTCACAAATATAGATTATGCGGTTTCGGGTTGGTTGAAATGGAATTAGAGAAGACTGGAACTGTGAAGACTATATCTCAGAAGGGTGACTTGAAAGTTTTGGTGGTTATAGAGCTTCACCAGGAGAATCCTGAACAACCATACAGGTCATTAGTCTCGCCTATCAATCAACCGATTGAGAGGCAGATTTCAGAATCGATCCATATGGCTATCTCAGCGATACCCTTAAGCTTCCAACAGATCAGTAGGTCCCCCAATGAGGTTAACTGGGTTATGTCAATGGAAGAGTATGCGAAGAGCGGGTTATGTGTCGGAGATAATGTAACTCTAACTCTTACTAGAAGTCCAAGGACAGTCTCGTGAAAAGTAGAGTTTTATGGGGTGTGTTCAGTCGGCTGAGATTTTCTTCAGCTGACGCTGATACATCTCAAGAATCTCCTTTGTGGTGTTGGCGTCCTCAGGGGCTTTATCCTGCCTATAGTTTCCAGTGAATCTTGGAAATCTTATTGCTAATCCACTGTTGGGTCTAACCATATTCAAGCATGCTGTGTGGACGGGGCTCAGTGTTATTTCGTCGCCGATAATTTCAAGGACCAAATTTGGCACAAACCATATGTCAGCAGTTATCTTGGAATCGACCCTTGGATGCCTATGAGGTATCTGGAGAGGTTTCAGCCTCTTCGGCAGCTCCTCAAGATCCTGGTCTGTGAATCCTGAGCCACATTTGCATACTGTTCGGAATATGTCTTCATCCTCATCATAGGCAGCTAGTAGTAGTGCTCCGTAACCTCCCCCCCTCTTACCTCTACCATGGAAAGCTCCGACTACGACCAGGTCGACCGTATCAGCCATTTCAGACTTGTAAGCCCTCTTATATTTTATCCACAGCCAGCCCCTAGCACCTGCCTGATATATCGATTCAGACCCTACAGATTTTAACATCAGGCCCTCGCAACCTTCAGAGATAGCTTTCTCCATATACCCTTCTATCTCCTGTGGATTCTCGGTGACGAGTTGACCGGAGATGGCTACGTGCTCACTTGGCCGAATAATCTTCGTTAACATCTCCCTCCTTTCAGGGTAAGGCTTGAGGGTATAGTCCAAACCATCTATGTATAATAGGTCGAACAGGAAGACTTTTACAGGAACCTCCCCCATCATCTTTTCAACATCATACTTTCTACCTCTCCTCTGACTCACCATTTGGAAAGGAAGCATGTCGCCAGTATTTGGGTCTACAGCTACGCATTCCCCTTCAAGAATAGCTTCTCTAATCATGAGGGAGTCACGAAGGTGTTTTGCAACATCTGGGAACTGTTCGGTGATGTTTTCTAGCCTTCTTGAGAATAGGGTTGTATTTCCCGGTGTGATATGAGCTTGAACTCGCAAGCCGTCATACTTGTATTCGGCCGCTGCTTTACCGCCCAGTTTGCCAAGTATCTCGGCAGGGTCTGAGAGTCTCTCAGCCAACATAGGTCTTATAGGCCTACCTACCTTAACCTTAAGATTTAGAATACCGTCCAAACCACTTTGGGCGACGGTTCTCGCTATTAGGCCTAAGTCAGATGTTGCAAAACACCTTC
>JAGTQO010000096.1 GCA_018396565.1 Candidatus Bathyarchaeota archaeon | reverse complement strand
GTCTGTTAAAACAAAGAAACCCTTCCGCCAACATCGCCTCCAAGCCCAGTCGCCTTCGCAATCTCCATGTGAGACTTAGGCCTACCATTCGTCATGGCAGCTGGAACCCCTGACTCACCGGGATGCCAACTACCACCCAAACCCAAACACACATACATCAGAATGAACTTGACAGATTTAAACCTTCGAGTGAAATAGAAAACAACGCAAAAAGAATCTCAAAAAAGCAGCCCAATAGCAAAAAACTCAAAACAAGCTCGCTCGGACGATTGGAGATGGTGGACCGGGCGGGATTTGAACCCGCGACCTCCCACACTCTGGACATCAATATGCCAAGCGGGCGTTCCTTGGCCCCTCAAGCATACCAAACTGAACTACCGGCCCACTCCGCCCAATTCTAGACTGTTGCCAGCTTATATTGATTTCCCAGAACCTCAAGCCAGACTTCTAAAATAGCCCTCCACCACCCACTACTCCACCTCTATGCAATTTTCAATTATTATTTCTGACAGCCACCACCCTTTTAACCCCTGACATAAATTATGTTCATGAACATTCATGGACGACCCGCAAATAGCTGCATACGAGTTGAAGTCCAGAGATGTGAATCTAATCATTGTAAAGAATGGCTCATTACTCTACAAGAGCAGAGACCCAGGCATCGCCGGCTTCCTCAGGGCGATAGATGAGTTGGGCGCCGACCTTCACAGCTCAACTGTAGCTGATAAGATCGTAGGCAGAGCCGTCGCGATGCTCTGCCTATACTGTAAGATAAAGTATGTCTATGCAGTCTCAATGACTGAGGGGGCACACCAACTCCTGACCGAGAGGCATGTTCCACACATCTCTGAGACCTATATTGGAAAGTTGATGAATCGCCAAGGCACAGGTCTATGCCCATTCGAGATGGCGATCAAGGGAGTCAACGATCCAGATGAAGCCTACAAAATTCTAAAGAAATATTCCATTGAAATCAAGATGAAGACATCCAACCCAACCCAGACCGAACCCTCAATATTAGAGTGAGGAAGCCTCCAGCCTAGTAGACTTTGGATTGAAGACTCAACCTACACACCAAATCTCTCTCAGGTTGCCAGCATAACCGCCAACCGATACAGATTCTCATCTATAGGCTTGTAGGTCTCTGTCGCATACTCCAAGTCCACCGGAACTATTCGGCCACCCTGAATCCCCGTCATCGTCTTCCTCTCACCTGCAAGGAGATAATCGATGCTCGCCGCACCCATCCTACATGCCAGAAGCCTACTGTAGGCCGTCGGCCTACCACCCCTCTGAATATGCCCGAGCCTAGCCAACCTAACCTCAAAACCAGTAGACTCCCTTATAGCTCTGGTTATCTCAGCACAGTCACCAACACCCTCAGCCATAACTATTATCGCAGACTTCTTACCCTTACGATGACTCTCCATGAGTCTCCCACAGACCTCTCCAACATCGCACTCTATCTCAGGAACAAGAATTATCTCAGCCCCAGCCCCTATACCAACCTCCAAAGCAAGAAAACCCCTATCTCTACCCATAACCTCCACGACGAAGACCCTCTCATGGGAGGTCGCCGTATCCCTTATCTTATCAATCGCATCCAGAGCAGTGTTAACAGCAGTATCGAACCCTATCGTAGTATCCGTCCCAGCCAAGTCATTATCTATAGTAGCCGGAATACCGACGACAGGAATACCGCTGACCTCATAAAGGTCACAGGCAGCCCTGAAAGACCCGTTCCCACCGATAACCACAAGGCCGTCTACACTTTTATCCTTCAAGACTTCAGAAGCCCTTCTCAAACCCTCCTCACTCCTCATCTCATCAGCCCTGGAGGTCTTCAGAAACGTCCCACCCTCATGAATAATACCTCCAACACTCCTCTTCTCCAAAGGGATAGACTCACCTGCCAATATCCCCGCATATCCCCTGGTGAACCCTATAACCTTCAAACCCATCGATATGCCGGATCTAACAACAGACCTGACCGCAGCATTCATCCCAGGGGCATCTCCACCAGTCGTCGCCACCGCAACCAACCTCATAAATACACAACCCCAAACATCATAACAACTAAGTCAACGTTAAGGATTTCCTCCCACACCAGGAAACTCAGAGGCGGTGTTCGAAAAATTATTTTTGAAACTTAACTCTACAACGGAAAATTAATAGTAATACGCCTTGAAGATCTAGATCTTCATTGATGGAGCGCGACCTCCTTCAGGAGCCTGAACCTCTTTGGCAATAGCAGGTAAAGATGAGCTCATGCAGAGGCTAATAGCAGAGATAGATAATTGTAGAAAGTGTAGGCTCTGGAGGAGTGCTAAGAAATCTGTTCCTGGGGAGGGAGATCTCCAAGCCATCTTGATGCTCATAGGTGAAGCCCCAGGATATTGGGAGGATGCTGAGGGCAAACCATTCATAGGCGCTGCGGGGAGGCTGCTCGACAGGATCCTAACAGAGAACCGCCTAGAAAGGAAGGAGATATACATAACGAACATAGTGAAGCACAGGCCACCTATGAACAGGGTTCCAAGAGCCGACGAGGTCGAAGCATGCACACCATACCTTGAAAGGCAGATCGAAATAGTGAAGCCCAGACTCATAGTGACCTTGGGAGTCCAGCCGACAAGATACATCCTATCCAAGATGAAAATCAAGTTCAAAAATATAAGTGAGGTCAGAGGCAGATTCTATGACGGTGAGCTCAAAGGGATCCAAGTCAAGGTCATGCCGACACTCCATCCAGCCGCAGCCCTCTACAACCCAGAATACAAAACCACAATTGAGAAGGATGTGGAAAAGTTGAGGCGCAAGCTGCCCTGAAACATAGCAGCCCAATATCCTCCAAACTTGTAGCTGCAACAAACATATATGGTGAGACGGAACCTAAAGATAGATCGAGAGTCCATGTCTTTCAGTCTCGGCAGAATATCCGGCATAACGATCAGAATCCACTACACCCTTCTGCTATTCCTGATTCTTGTCGTCTGGTCTCTGGCGGTGGGCTACATGCCCCAACAGTATCCAGGACTACCTCAAGGCAGCTACTGGATGATAGGTGCCGCGTCAGGACTACTACTCATAATCTCCGTGGTGATCCATGAAGTATGCCATTCGATCGTTGCAAAAAGGTTCGGCATACCTGTCAGAAGGATAACCCTATTCTTCCTTGGAGGTGTATCTGAGCTCCCTGAGGAGCCCAGGGACCCGAATGTTGAGTTCAAGACAGCTGTTGCAGGCCCCATATCGAGCTTCGCAATCGCAACCATCCTAGCAATCCTATGGTACTACTCTATGACTGCAGGTCACCCACCGGAGCTCGCTGCGATCCTTCAGTACGGAGCATCCATAAACGGCGCACTAGGAGCCTTCAACCTCCTCCCCGCATTCCCACTCGACGGCGGAAGGATCCTACGCTCAACACTATGGAGGTTGAGCGGAAACATGGTGAAGGCCACTAGATCCGCTGCAAAGGTTGGTATAGGCATATCCTACCTGATGATGTTCGGAGGATTCACCATAGCGATTCTCGGAGGGTTCTTCAGCGGCCTATGGGTAATCTTCATAGGCCTATTCATAAGGTCAGGAGCAGAGTCTGGACTCAGCCAAACAATCATAAGCCAAGCCCTAGCCGGAACCACGGTCAACGAGATAATGACAAGAGACGTCACAACAGTCGACTCAAACCTCACCATCGAGGAGCTCGTAGACGAATACTTTCTCAGAAAGAAGCATGCAGGATACCCAGTATTGAAGGGTGGAACGGTCGTAGGCCTGGTGACAATGGAGGATATCAAAGATATTCCAAAGAACCGTTGGAGTCAGGTCACAGTAGGTGAAGTTATGAAACCCTTAAGAAGAGTCGCCACCGTCGAACCTGAAGTATCCGCAGCAGATGTAATGTATAAAATGTCCAGGATGGGTGTCGGCAGAGTATTGGTTATGAAGGAAGGCAACCTTCTAGGCATAGTGAGTAGACGGGATCTAACACATCTCATACATGTGAAGACGGAATTGATGCAGTGAAAGTTGGGCAACAAAACTTTGACGACTTATCAATTAAAAAAATAGAAATGTTGAGTTTTTAGAAGTCTAAAGGCTTGGGAGTGATTTAAATCACTTCACAGGAATCTTATGCTTCTTCACTTCCGTCGGCGACTTCTTAGGAATCTTGATCTCAAGGAGCCCATTGTTCAAGGTTGCCTCAGCCTTCTCTGGTAGAACCTCCTCTGGCAGGGTGAGGCTCCGATATACTCTTGAGTAGCCCCTCTCCTGATGAATATACCCCTCCCCCTCCTCCTTCACCTCGGTCTTCGCCTCACCAGATATCTCCACAGCCCTGGGGGTGACTGTCACCTCTATCTTCTCCTTAGGTATTCCAGGAACCTCAGCGCACACCCTATACTCTCTTCCAGCATCAACCAAATCCAGGCAAGGCTCCCTGACCTCAGGCAACTCGAAACGTGGAAGACCGAGCCTCGGCCAGCCGGTTCTTATGGGCGATATAATACTCTCTATACCCTTCCTCAACTCGTTGAACATCTTGTCCACCTCGCTCAAGATGTCTGACGGTCGGGTTGGAACTATCTCACCCCTCTCAACCTTAGGCTTCACCCTCGTCTGGACCTTACCCTTCCTCTCAGACAAGACCCTTTCACACCCCTATCAAAATCTACAATAGAATTCACTATCTGGCTTGAAATAAGTCTTACCATCCGAACCGAAGAATCTACGGTGCAGCCTACTAGCCATCCCAAATCTCGGCTGAACATTTAAAGACGTTCGAAGACTACAAGCATCATATTCATCTGGGTTCATCATCATATTTACGGTATACGATTCCTTGGGAGGAGGCTATCAACCGGCCATCCTCAGACCTCACCGTCATCCTATACAATCCTATCTTCCTGCCCAGACTCTCCTCCTGGGCTTCAGCTATCAACCTCATACCCTCTTTTGCCGGTGAGCAGTAGTTTATGTTCATGTTTAGGGCTAAGGCCTTCTCCCCATGTGAGTTGCTTGCGGCGGCGAAGGCGGCGTCTGCCAGGGCGAATATGGCCCCCCCGTGACCCACATTATGGAAATTGATCATATCCCCTGTCAAGGTCATCGCCA
>JAGTQO010000095.1 GCA_018396565.1 Candidatus Bathyarchaeota archaeon | reverse complement strand
ACATATATTTTTATTCCAGGCCTTATGTCCTTGCAAATTGAACCCTGATTATATCAGCTGAGATGTGAATTGAATATGAATATTCACATAGTAAACACTTTCTATCCACCTTGGAGGGGTGGCGCCGAGACATACACTAGAAACCTCGCTGTGAACCTTCAAAGGATGGGACATAGAGTCTCAGTCACAGCCGCCCATCCACCCCTGAAGCCTGGAGATTATGTGCAGGAAGGTGTGGCTGTGAGAAGGTTGAGGTCTATCGGAATGTTCTATGGAGTCCCAATAGTTCCTGAACTTCCTAGACATTTGATGAGAGTCGAGGCTGATATCGTCCACGTAAATTTTCCAAACCCATACACCACCTCTTCGGGGGCATTCATGTCGAAACTCAGGAAGATGCCTGCAGTATTGACTTGGCATAACGATCTTCCGCCAGTGACCAAGGTAGCTGGGATACTTGTCAAGATGCATGACAACATACTTTCAAGCCATTACCTGAACATTTACGATGCCATCATAACAACTTCCAACGTTTACTTTGAAGGCTCGAAGCTCTTGAAGAAATATTGGAGGAAGGTTAGGGTTGTTGAGAATGGTGTCGACTGTCAAAGGTTCAAGCCGGGAGTTGAAGTTGAAGACTTGAAGATGCGCCTCGGCCTCACAAAATCTAAGGTAGCTCTATTTGTGGGAGCCTTAACTAAGTGGCATAGGTATAAGGGTCTAGAGGATCTTTTGGCTGCTCTCAAGATCCTGAATAGGGAGGATGTGAAATTGATTGTTGTGGGTGATGGAGATCTTAGATGTGAATATCAAGATATGTCTGAGCGGCTAGGATTATCTGGAAGAGTACTTTTTGTTGGGAATCTACCTGATAACCTCCTGCCGAGATACTACGCAGCCTCAGATTTTCTTGTTCTACCCAGCAGGGACAGGTCTGAAGGTTTCGGTCTTACAATCCTTGAGGCTAATGCCTCGGGAATACCTGCGGTAGCCTCGAATGTTGGCGGGATACCTGGAATTCTGACTGACAGAGTTAATGGTTTGCTCGTTCAGCCAAGAGACCCTCAAGCGTTGGCTGAGGCTTTACAAGTTATCGTTGAGGATGATGACTTAAGGGTCAGGATGGGTTTGATGGGTAGGAAGATAGCGCTCTCACATGACTGGAGCAGGGTTGCCTTTGAAACCTTCAAGGTTTACTGTGAAGTCCTCCAGAATAGAGGTTTAATGAAATCTTAAGGGCTCAGATTCTAAGGTGAAATCTAAGCTTCACCTATAAGTATGACGGCCAATACTCCCAACGCTATTCCAAGCCCAACCCTTACGCTGAAGCTCTCTTTGAAGATTATGTGGCTTGCCAGAGCTGTGCCCACAACTAGGAGGGCTGTCAGAAGTGCTGTGAGCTTTCCAACACCTGTGACTGATAGAGGTATGCCTATTAGGAATCTGGATATGAAGAGCATAATCAACCCTGCGAGGATGGCTGGTGTATACAGGTATTGCATGGCGAAAGAATAGCTGCGGAGCATGTAGCCACTATATGCAACCATGCAAAGGCCCAAGATGAAAATGGCGAAGTATAAGGCTGAGTTGCCATTGAAGCTGACTTCAACCAGTCTCTTGAAGGTTATCTGGCCTAAACTGTCTGTTCCCCACTTATACAGAATATATCCAAGAACACCTGTCAATGTTATCACCGTTATAGATAGTATGAACGTCTCTCTCGGCATCATGAGACTTCCCTTAGAGACTGCATACATAAAATCCAATACTTAATTCTTCTGAATTTAGCCTTTCATCATTATCCAGCAGATCCCAAGAGAAATCTCGGTTAGGTTCTTATCCGACACAGTTAAAGGGTTGCCACTTCAAGAAATGGCCGTTTAAAGTCTGAATTGATGGTGGCACATATTGAATTACAAGGCTGACGCCTCCAGGACTGTTAAGGGAACCTTAGGATTCGTGGTTCAGAGCTCAGCGACTTCACTTCTTGGGCTTATACTCTTTGCGGTCTTCGCCCGTTTCGTATCGAAGGGTGAGATGGGTGCCTATGCGGGTTTGACATTCACGGTGACTATCATGCAGCTTTCGGGCGTCTTAGGCCTGAATACTGCAGCGGCCAGGTTCACAGCGAAACTTTTGGCTGAGGGTGAGAGGGCTGAAGCGTCTGGTGTTGCCAGAACTATTTTGACTGCAGCTGCTCTCTCAGGATGTTTCTTCAGCCTCCTACACTACTTTTCGGCGCCTCACTTCTCATACCTCATGAGCCAATCTTATGAATATACTGGCTTCTTCCAGGCTGCGTCGGTGATAATCTTGATCTATGTCCCTCTACTCACCATTGAAGGTTTGGTGCAGGGAGTCCAAGAATATTGGAGGCTGGCTATGTTGAAGGTTATCGGCCAAATCTTTCGGCTCCTGGTCTGCCTTTGGCTATTCACCTCAGGTTGGGGGGTTTACGGAATGATCGTAGGATGGTCTCTCTTGGGCACTATCATGCTTCTAGGCTCCATACCTGTTTTGAGATGGCACCTAGACTTCAAAGATGGGAAATATGGTTTGAAGCCTATTCTGAGATATTCCATGCCCATTATGGCCGCTGGGTTGGCCACATACCTCTCCAACAGCATAGACCTCTTCATAGTCATGAGCTACGGGTTGCCTGAGGAGTTGGGTGCTTACAATGTGGCTTTGGCCGCCTCAGGAGCCTTATCAACCATCCTAGTGGCCTCAGCCACAGCAACCCTGCTACCTGCAACCTCCGCAGTCTACGGTGTTGCAAATGTGGATGGTGTCAATAAGGTCTTCTTTAAGGCTTCAAGATACTTAGCCCTCCTCTTCACCCCCGCCTCTTTTGGACTGGCTTCGCTGGCTTGGCCTGTTATACTCATTATGGGAGGGGCCTCATACAGGGAGTCAACAGCCCCCCTGATCGTTATAGGCCTAACATTTCTAATATACTCTCTATCGACACCCATCACAACATCTCTGACAGCTATAGGTGAGACTGGAAAATTTTTGAAGATCACCTTAGCCTCTGTTGTGGTCGGTTCAACCGTTGCCGCCCTCTCTTACCCAATATGGGGCATTATCGGAGCAGCCTTGGGCAGGGCCTGCCTCTCAATCTGCAACCTCACATTCGGATTCTATCAGGCGCGAAAGGTTTTCAGTCCAAGGTTTGATCTAGAAGCCCTGGCCAAGTCTCTTCTAGCCAGCATAGTTATGGCCTTCACAGTACATGTGGGCACTTCAAACCTTCCGTCAATCCTTTCGATGCCCATAGGTGTCATGGTGGGTGTAACTGTATATGTGATGATGCTCAGGCTCACTCGCGCGGTAAAAGATGAAGATTTGAGAGTTCTCAGTGAGGCCATATCAAGTAAGGCATGGAGGTTATCTGAACCCATAATGGATTTGGCATCAATCATTCTGACCGGCCGCAGGGGTAGTTGGAGGATTCAGACAGGTAAAGAAAGTAGTTGAGAACCAGAATCAGCGCCTCAAAGCAGATAGATCATCAAAGAAGGCATCAACAATCCTTGTTTGGAATAGGATCCGTGGGCTTCGGCTGGGTCACACCGAAGTTTTCTATTGAAGCGGTGATCCATCGGGGTTAGATACTGGAGGGGGGTAGAGGGGGTGGGGGGTGTATGCCCACTCACATACTCTTCCTCCGAATGTGGGCCCGCTCCAGACGCTATAAGGTTGACAGAGGATAATCATAATTTTATGAAGTTACGGCAAAACTCAAATACTTTATAGCATCACTATTTGTGAGTGGGTAGGTAGGTAGTAATTCCGTGGCCGAGTTAAACTGCCAACATTGTGGCTACAGGTGGAACTATGGCGGAGCCAACCTATACTATGCTACCTGCCCCCGATGTCGGTATAAAGTCAAGATCCCTAAAGAGAAAACCCGAATGAGAGGACGGGGAATGTCAAGTCTACAATTGAAGAGGGTGACAGCGCATGAGAGGATGCCTGTCAGGCTCCAAGGAGTAGCTGCCATCGTAAATAGAATAGTCGAAGAATACGGGTATGACAAAAGCATGCTCATACAGGTTCTGCTGAGACTGCAAAAGAGTTTCGGATGGCTTCCGATGGAGATGTTGTTGGAAGTCAGCAAGCAAATGGAAGTCCCTTTAAGTCAAGTATATCAGATCGCAACTTTCTACAAGGCATTCTCCCTCACACCCAGAGGGAGACATCTGGTAAGGGTATGCATGGGCACAGCATGCAAAGTTAGGGGTGCAACAAACATCCTTGACAAAATTCAGAGAACCATCAAAATAGAAAGAGACCAAACAACACCGGATGGAAGATTCACCCTAGAGACAATAAACTGCGCAGGATGCTGCGCATTAGGTCCAGTAATAACAGTCGACGGCGAATATCATGGAAACGTGAAGACACATAATGTGGAGAAGATCCTGGAACAGTATAGGTAAGGAAGACGGTATGGAAGAAATCAAAAGGATAGATTCACCTGGAGATCTAGAGAAGCTTCGGCGAAAATTGAGATCGAAGAAGAAAACAGATAAACCTACAATCTCAATATGTGTCAGCACCGGATGCGCCGCCCTCGGATCAATAAAAGTACTGGAAGCCATCAAAGCTGAGTTGGAAAAGCAAGGCTTAGTCGAGGCTGTGAATGTCAAGGAGACAGGATGCCTAGGATTCTGCGAGCAAGGTCCGAGACTGGGCATACATCCAAAAGAGATCTGTTACTTTAAGGTCAAACCTGAGGATGCCCAAGAGATAGTGTCTAAGACAGTCATCAAAGGTGAAGTTGTTGAGAGACTACTCTACAAGGATCCAGCAACAGGTAAAGTAGCGAGGAGACTCGACGAGATACCATTCTACAGACATCAAGTTAGACCCCTCCTGGCAAATAATGAGAGAATAGATCCGAAGAGTATCGAGGATTATATTGCCATCGGAGGATACGAAGCCTTATCCAAAGCACTCTTCAAAATGACCCCTGAAGATGTTATCGAAGAAATTAAGAGGGCGAACCTGAGGGGGAGAGGTGGAGGGGGATTCCCAACAGGAATAAAATGGGAGACTACACGAAAAGCACCTGGACATGTTAAATATGTAATCGTCAACTGCGATGAGGGGGATCCAGGAGCATTCATGGATAGATCATTGATGGAGGGCAACCCACATAGTGTTCTTGAA
>JAGTQO010000013.1 GCA_018396565.1 Candidatus Bathyarchaeota archaeon | reverse complement strand
ATCCATCACGCCAATTGCAGTCTTAACTACTTCAGGCCAATCCTCAGGTCTATAGGGGAGGGGTTTTCCAGCCATGTATTTCTTGATCAACCTCACACTGCCGGTCTCCAGGCCTACCTGAACACCTAGGAAGGACGCCTTGGAATCTCCTATTCCGAGCAGGTGTGTGAGGTCTTTGACCAACCCTGGTGACGATGCTACGGCGGGCAGTGATACGTGGCTGATGCCTATGTTGGCAGCTCCATTCAACATTCCGATGATGCTCTTGAAGAGGTTCAGAACTTTCTCATTTGCAGGTTTGAAGCCGTATTCGGCACCTGAACCATATAAGAGTATGTCCTCGGCGTGTAAGCAAATTTGACGGCACCCACCTTTAACATTGACTGCGACCTCATCCAGAATCTTCCTTATTGGGAGATCTCTCTTCGGCCTCATAGTTGGAATGCAGAACTGGCAATTTCTACCACATCCACGTGAGATCTCAACCAGCCCGTTTACAGAAGGCTTCTTAATAGTTGGTATATTACTCTCAATCGCTGGTTTAGCATAAACGAGTGAAGGGAGCTCATCCCCCTCGACTGCTCTTTTGAATAGTTCAGGGGCCACCTCGTCAGCCTCACCTATGACGATGGTTGATATCCCGAATATTTCTTGGGCGTTCTTGACAGCATGGATCTGCCAAGACCCTGGGCCTCCCAGAATTATTTTTGGATTATATTCTTTGAAGCATCTATTGCTCATCATCCTTTGAAATTCAAAGGCTGTGGCAGGTTTCCCATTCAATATTGCACTGAAAGTTGCGCTCACGGGACCCAAACCTAGGGGATCCATAACTGAAATTCCTACAGCTCTTGTCTCCGGCCCGACATAATCTTTGAGATGGTCTGGATGAATTAATGCGACCTGCTCCTCTTCGAAACCATTATTCAGAAGTGCAGCTTCAACCTTTCTGAGACCGTAAGGTGCATAGTGAGCCAATCCACTTGAATTCCTCACTGTAGGGTAGAATAGGAGTCTTGTCAGCCATTGGGGGAAAGGCGGTGTTGGACTGCATGTTCCGAATCCGAGGAACTCTCTGTCATGATGGGTAGTCATCTCGGTTGCCGGTGACGTCAAGACTATCTGTGGATGCCTATTCAACCTTTAACCCATCCGGACTTGATGGTGTTGGGTTGAATATAGCGGTCAGCACAGGCTCCTTTAGTAAAAACCAAAATTGAAAACGAAATTTATAAAGTTGCCGGATATTCTCTTATCTTCCTCAAGAATATTATTCAACTCCAAGAGCAAGGTATGGAAGATCGTAAAAGCTCGTTACAAAGACCTAAACATTTGAGGGGCAGCATCGGACGCTTCTCCAATTGTTTAATCCATTCAGAAGATTTGCCAATGGCA
The DNA here is from genome assembly GCA_018396565.1 of Candidatus Bathyarchaeota archaeon. Classification (GTDB taxonomy): domain Archaea; phylum Thermoproteota; class Bathyarchaeia; order 40CM-2-53-6; family RBG-13-38-9; genus DTMT01. The sequence continues at coordinate 25,917 of JAGTQO010000013.1, read as the reverse complement.
CTTCATATGCATGATAGCTGAGTCGCGTAGGATTTGGCGACACTCAATTATAACTTTTATAAGAAACATTGGAGAGGAGGCTTATCAAGTCGATTCTTTGAATAGTGGCTGGGCTGTCCAACATAGGATGCTTTAAGAATTTTTGGGAGGAACCCATTCCTAAGTTAGCCACCTCGTTAAAATTGGAGATAGATATTTAAGTAAGTTGCCAATCCTAAAATTTTCACTTATCAACGGATAAGGTGAGTTCAAAATGAATCTTATGAAGCTAAAGATGACTATGATTGGAACTGTCACACTCCTCATAGCGGTCTCTACACTATTCTTCGCAATCATACTCAGTCTGGTGGGTGTGACAAACCTTCTAGCCTTGGCACTTCTAGTCATTGTGTTCAACATAGTTCAGTGGCTGATCGCGCCCTTCATGATAGATGCTTTATACAAGGTTGAGGAGGTTTCGGGGACTGCCAGTCCCAGACTCCACAGCATCGTCGGCAGGCTGAGTCAGAGGCTAGGGTTGAAGATGCCGAAGGTTATGATAGCGAACATCCCCATACCGAACGCATTCGCCTACGGCTCACCCATAGCCGGAAGCAGGGTTGCAGTTACAAGAGGTTTATTGAAGGAACTTGAGGAAGAGGAGGTTGAGGCTGTCCTAGGCCATGAGCTCGGGCACCTCAAGAATAGGGATGTCCAAGTTATGATGTTCGCCTCAGTCCTGCCAGCCATCTTCTACTACATAGGCTACTCGATGATGGCCTCCACCTGGTATAGTGGAAGCAGGGACAGGGAGGGAGGCAGCGCCGCGCCAGCACTTATAGGCATGGTGAGCATGGCGATATACTGGGTTCTAACCCTATTCGTCATGGGCCTGAGCAGACTGAGGGAGTACTATGCAGACCAGAGGAGCGTCTCAATAGTTGAGGATGGGGCCCGCAAACTCTCGGAGGCCCTGGCTAAGATAGTCTCATCGACAAGGAGAATGAAGAAGTATGGAGATACAACGCCCACAATGAGCAGTTTCAAAGCGTTATTTATCGAGGACCCGGACAGCGTTGAACGTGACCAAGCCGCCATATCAAGTAGACTCTTCAAGACAGACCAGCAACTGGTTCAAGAGATCCTTTCCAGAAAAATCACCATAACCGACAGAATTCTGGAGTTGCTGTCTACACATCCAAACATTGTCAAGCGCATCAAGGCGTTACAGAGCCTAACGTGAAACAATCCCCAAGATCTTAAGCTATTGGGGTAATCTACCGATAGGGATTAGGTAGAGTGGCCGCTCACTTTCAGGAAGGTTCAGGAGAGTCTTCACCCTATCATCATGAAAGGCCCCTACAGTGACTGCTCCAAGATTGAGGGCAGTAGCCTGCAGGCAAAGGTTCTGGGCGGCATGTCCAACCTCGATATGAACGTATCTAACACCCCTCTCCCCATATTTTATGGTAGTCCTCTCGTATACTGCTGTAATAACTATGTTGGCAGGGGCGTTGCCGACCCAAGATTGGCCCAGAGCGGCGTCGCATAGATCCCTCCTCCTATCACCTTCCAGAACCATCCTCAAAGTATGTGAACCAGGAACATACTTGTAGACGCCTCCAGTCAAGCCTTCAACATCACCAGCCACGACGTAAACCTCCAAAGGATAGAGGCCCCCAGCCGATGGTGCTGTTCTCAAACCCCTAGGATCAGTTACACCCTGAGCAGCCCACAAGAGTTGGGAGAGCTCCTGCAATTTTAGGGGCCCCACACCGTAATCTCTTATTGACCTCCTCCTGGCCAGGGCGAGCTCAAGGGAGTAGTCGCTGTCTAATCTTGGAGCTGGTAGAGATATTTGATTACCAGCCTCCTGCACCTGGATCCTTCCAGGCTTTCCATACCATAGGATCGCGTAGGCTAATACTGATGTGATTGTTAGGCCGACCAGCAAGATTGCGGCGATTACCCTCCTATCCAGACAAGATCACCTCCACTATAACAGGGAGAACCCTGACTATCATATTTTTAACTACGTAATAGCTTATTATTGATACTTTGCTTTAGAGAGGGATTCAGTTATCCTTGTAGAATCCAACAGGCTACGATGATGGCTCGTTTGATGTTTCGGCTATACCTTTAAATAATTCTTGGATGTTCGGTTGATCTGCATCGGGGGAGCTGGGTAGACCCGGCTGAGAGGATGGTTCAACCATCGACCCCTAAAGAACCTGATCCGGATAATGCCGGCGGAGGGATGATGCGTCGACCACTCTTCCTGCCAGTCTACCTTGAAGATGCCTCCAGCAGGTAGACTGAACAAAAAGATGAATCTGAGAATTCCGAAGATACATAGTCATTGAGCCATATATCTTTGACAATATCTAGAGTTATGGGAGGTTGACAGATATTTGCACAGGGTAGATGTTTGGAGACCATCCCAGAAGGTAGCGGCGACAGCAGTTCTGGCAGCCACAGCCATAATTCTCTCACCCATATCCTTCCCAATAGGTCCAACCAAGGTTTATCCAGCCCAACATATGATAAACGGGATTGGCGGTGTCTTATTAGGCCCATGGTACGCCATGTTCATAGCCTTTACAGCAGCGATTGCGCGGAACGCCTTAGGTACAGGAACAGTATTCGCCTTCCCAGGTGGGATCCCAGGGGCGTTTCTTGTCGGGTTTATACACCGGTACATATGGAGGAGGGACTACGCCGCCTTGACTGAGCCTTTGGGAACCGCTTTCGGGGCGATTATGAGTGCAACCCTAGTTGGTCCCTTAGCACTCCAGTCAGGCTGGATAAGAACTATGCTCACACCAGAAGCTTTCTTAATAGCGTTTCTCATAAGCAGTGTACCAGGCTCCATCATAGGATTCGCAATACTCGTAATGTTGAGGAAGGGCAGAATTCAATAGTTGAGGAGATCAAAGGTCAACGTGCTAGTGGAAAGATAGTGAGGGTTGACTGGGATCATTTATGGGCCATCCGTTGCAGCTGAAGGATCCAGCCCGACACTCATATCTTGAACTAGCTCGTAGAAAGACCTTGATACTCGGAGAGATCTCTACAGGTAAAACGTCTCTGACGGCAAGATTTCTCAAAGAGGCTTTGCAGACGGAGAATCCTAAAGATATAACCCTCATAGATATGGCTCCCGATAAGATAATTCATAGAGGGAAGCCTATCGGTGGTAGAATATTAGATATTACAGAATTACCATGCGCAATGAGGGTCCTCCAGCCATCCAGAGTCAACCCTCCAAGACACTCAGCCAAGAGTAAGGAGGAACTTCTGAAGTTTGTCGAAGATAATCGAAAGGCGATTGAGGAAGTGTTGGACATATACCTTGATAGGCCAACTCCAATCTTATTCATAAACGACCTCTCAATATACCTCCAGTCTGGGAGGTGGAGAAAAATATTTGAGGCGATGAATAGGTCCGAGACCTTCATCGCCAACGCATATTACGGCGAAACCCTCAAGGAAGACCTGGGGACAGAGGTGTCAGAAGTCGAGAAGAGACTTGTAGAGAAACTCTCAGACAGAGTAGATCTCATAATAAAGCTTCAGGGTGAGCAGCGATCCAGAAAACCTCAACATCGACTATAGATACTACTAGAATTACTCTCCGATAAAACAAGGGGACAGAGGGGCTTCATCCATCTTAGGATGGGAAACCAAGATGGCCCCTCTCCACCGTAATTCTTTAAAAAACGCAACCGAAACAGTATTTCTAGCCAGAAAGAATCATCTCGTTTGTATCTGCATAAGAAATGTTTTCATGAGCTCAGCCTTCAAGACTTCATAGTCAGGCAGCCCATCAAATATCTTCCTACCATTGATCAAGACAGCTATAGGCCCCCTCACCCTATACCTGAGGGACTTCAAGAACCCCACGGGTGAGGCGAAGTCTGTAAGGCGGAACTTAACCCTATCCTGAAAGTCTCTGTTCACACTCACCATCAAATCTGAGATCTTTAGAAGAGTCCTCTTCACATCTTCAGGATACTCGTTGAACTGCTGCGAATGAACCTTCAACCCACTCTCCCTCAGCAGGTCCATGCAATGTTGGCAGTGACTGAACATCGTAGGCACAAGCGCCAGAAACTCGAGCCTAACAGTCTCTACCAAAATTATCCCGCCAGCAACCTATTCAGATCATATTTAGTGAAGGCTATAAACTTCACATGAAGACTGAAAGGAAGCCGTAAATAGCAGTTGCACTCAAAAATAATATGTGAAATTGTTGTTGAGCATATCGTTGAATAGGAGGAGTCTTGTGAAGGTTAAGGGTGCGCTCAAGAGCATCCTGTTAGGAGCCACAGTCTACGATATGGTTCAAGACACTCTGAGAATGAAGTGGTATATGGAGCAAGCTCTTATCTTGACCTCTGTAGGGGATATGCTCGGATTACCAGTCTCCTCCTACTATAGGCTGAAACTCATACCATACTGGATTAACAAGTTTAAGAGTTGGAAGATGAATATCCTTAAGGAGAGGGATATAATAGATAAGATGATACTTTAAGGAAAGTAAAAATAATTGCCGTAATTAATGTTTGTGAGATAGGAGGATTGAGTTTGGTCAGTTTAAAGGGTAAGGGTGGGAAGGAGGAGAGTGAGGTTAAGAAGGCCGTGAAAGGTTTGGTCTACGGTATGGCCATGCACGGTATGGTAACCTACGCACTCAAGACAAGGATGTATCTTGAGAATCTCTTCATGCTGATAACTATGGGTGACATGCTCGGCGTTCCAATACTCCCACCATACTACAGTCTCAGGCTTCTACCATACTCGGTGCCACATGTGAAGACTTGGAAGAGAACCCTGTTGAGGGAGAGGGACGTAACAGACACAATATTCTAGATCGGTGGCAGAATTGTCACATAGGGTCTCATTGAAGGATTACTTCCTGCAAAACCCTAATTTGAAGTATATCCTCTTCGGTGGTAAGGGTGGTCTGGGTAAGACAACCCTATCAGCCGCGACAGCATATTGGCTCGCAAGCCAAGGGAGGAGGGTTGTCGTATTCTCAACAGACCCCCAGGCTAGTCTCACCGACATTTTTGAGAGAAACATCTTCGGTAAGGGTGAGGTTGAGATCGCAAAGAACCTATACGCCCTCGAAATAGATGCTGACAAGAGAATAGCTGAGTATCAGGAGGAGATAAGGGGGAAGATAAGGGAGATGTATGGGATAGAGCAGATACCTGAAGAGATTGATGATTACATAAAGTCGGCGGCAGCTGAACCTGCGATGGCTGAGTCCGCAACCTTCGACGCTATGGTTGAACTTATGTCAGGGGGGAACTATGACTTCTACATATTCGATATGATGCCCCACGGCCACGCCATCAGGTTCCTCAGCATGGCTGAGATCCTCGACACTTGGGTTGACAAAATAGTTGAGACCAGGAAGAAAGCCGACGAATATGGCGACGTCGCGTCGGTCCTCAGCGGTAAGGGAGGCCTGGCCCAGGAGGATAAGATGCTTGAGGAGCTGACGTTCATCAGGTCGAGACTGAACTTCGTCAGTGAAATGATAAGAGACAAGGACCATACCGCCTTCTTCTACGTTCTGATTCCTGAGTCGATGCCGATCCTTGATACTAGGAAGGCCTTGGAGATGTTCAGGGCATTCAAGATACCGTTGAGCGGGGTTGTTGTGAACCAAATATATCCGGTAGAACTTTTGAAGGATCCCACTGTACCAGCATACCTGAAGAACCGCATCTCGATGCAGCAGAAGTACATGAACACCATATGGGGAGAGTTCGGCCCATTGATTAGGGGGCTCGTCCCCATGTTGGATAGGGAACCCAAAGGATTGGAGATGATATCGAAGATCTCCAGAATCCTATTCGGATAAGTGAGAGACATGAATTTAACATTCAAAGATTTTATTGATATTAAGCCGAATCTGAAGTACATGTTCTTCGGAGGCAAAGGAGGAGTAGGCAAGACCATAGTGGCTGCTGGAGTAGCCTACTATCTCTCAGATATTCTTGGCAAGAAGACCCTAATATCATCCACAAACCCTGTCCACAGTCTGTCAAGCGCGTTCGGCCAAGACATTTGGGGTAGAGGGATTCAAAAGATAGAAGGCTCCAAGAACCTATACGGACTTGAGATAGACATCTCAGACACTGTAAAGAGATATAAGAATCAGATTAGGGAAATGGTCCTCACATTCCTAAAATATGCCGACATACCTTTGGACCCCGAACCTTTCGTAGATGTGGCGACAACCAACCCAGCCTTTGAGGAGACCGCCATGTTCGAGGATATGATGGACCTGCTCATAAAGGAGGAGTTCGACGCCTACGTCTTCGACACAGCACCTGTAGCCCACACATACAGGCTACTTGGAATGTCCAAGATCTATGACCTTTGGCTTGTCAAGATGGTTAAGAGCAGGGAGGAGGCCCTGTCGACCAGGGTTAAACTCTCATTCAGGAAAGATAAGATAATGGAAGAGGTTAAGAAGGATCCCCTACTCGCAACCCTACTCAAGACAAGGGAGAAGACCGAGGTGGGTAGAAAGCTTCTAGTCGACAAGGATAGGACAGCATTCTTCTTCGTCACCCTACCTCTCGCCCTACCAATAGCTGTGATCGAGAGATTCATAGGCTGGGTTCAAGCATTCAACATTCCAACAGGAGGAATTGTCGTAAACGGTGTTGTCCCTGAGGAGACTTGCAAAGTCGAGAATCCATCACCATATCTTGCCAACAAGATAAGGGAACAGGAAGGATATCTTGAGCTTATCCATAAGAAATTCCCAGGAATGGTCAGGGCCTACATACCACTCTACGATACAGAGGTTAAAGGTATACATATGATCAGTAGAGTTGCCAAAGATTTACAGGAAAAAAGAGAGGATAGGGGAGGTTGAATGCCCGCCTACTTTGAGGCGGCCCTCAGCCTTCTGAAAGCCTTTGCACCTTCATAACACATGACGAAGGCCAGTACCAACAGTAGAATGTTTATGACCGCCGCTATTCCCGCACCTACCTTAGTTGGATCCGCCGCGTAAAGAGTAACCCCGCTGTAGACCAAGTAGATGAGGGCCGAGATTGTGGTGACGAGCATGAAGGCCATAGGGACAGCAGTATATATGGTTGGCCGCCTGTTCTTTGTAAGCCATAGGGTGCCTATCATCAAAGCCATCCCAGCCATGAGCTGATTGGCGCCGCCGAATGTTCCCCAAATGTAGGCGAAGGCCGCTCCGAATCTTGGGCTCGTAACTATGTAGACCACGATCGAGACTATGATCGCGCTCAGGTAGATGTTTCTGAAAACACCTCCAAACCTTGGGCCTGCAAGCTCCGAAGCCGCCAGCCTGGATATTCTCAAGGCTATATGCATTATCGTTATAGCTAGTATTATGATGACGACAGAGAGGTATGCTGATCCGATTGTCGCTGGAAGGCCCAGATACCCGAGCAGTGCGGATCCGCCCTTCACGAATATGCCTGCTGGAGCAACACCCTTGACAGCGTCAGGGCTCAATATGGCAACTGTGGTCAACGCTACAAGGGCAAGTATACCTTCAGCTATCATCGCCCCTCCACCGATGAAACGGGCGTCAGGCTCAGACTCGAGCTGCTTAGAGGAGACCGAGGAGCCTATCAGACTGTGCCATCCAGAGATGGCGCCGCAAGCAACCACGACAAACATCATAGGCCATAAGGGGCCTGAAGGTGTGACCTTCGGATCGAAGAAGGTTGTGAATACGTCCCTACTGTAACTTGGATAACCAGCGAAGATGCCTCCTATGATCCCTATAACGGCAGCGTAAACCAGGTAGAATGACATGTAGTTTATGGGTTGGATGAAGACCCATATCGGTAGGACAGCGCCTACGAAACAGAAAAGTAGTGTCCAGAACATCCAGAAGTCCAAAGCTATATCCTTCGGGACAGATACTGGAAACACCATCCCAAGCCATATACCGAGGGCCATCACAACTATGGCGAATATTGTTGTGTAGACGATGTTCACCTTGAACTTATAGACTAAATATCCGGACAAGACACCGACCAAGGTCACTATTAGGACAGGGATAGGGCTAACTGGAAAAGTGGCGAATGTTCCTGATACAATATTCGTGAAGGAGGACAATATCAGGATTAGGTAGAAGAGTATGTAACTCAGGAGTATCGTTCTGGCTCTTGGTGAGATAACCTCGTAGGTGACTGGGCCGAATGATGCACCCTCAGATCTGACTGACACCATCATACTGGTGTAGTCATGTATCCACCCTATGAACATGGTTCCGAAGAGTATCCATAGGACTGCTGGGAGCCAGCCCCACTGTATGGCAAGTATAGGCCCGACAACAGGCCCCAGGGCAGCGATGCTCTTCCATTGAAATCCGAAAAGGACGTAGCGGTTCGTGGGGAAGAATTCGATTCCATCCATGTATGTTACTGCCGGGGTTGTCCTCTTGGGGTCTGACTGTATGACGTTTCTATCAAACCATTTAACGTAGCCGTAGTAAGCTAGGCCGTAGAGGACTAGTCCAATGATGATGACTAAAACAGAGAGCAAAGTATTTTTCCTCAAAAGATATTAATTACATTATTATATTATTAAGACTAACTATTTTTACTAGGTCAGGTTTAAGGAGGCTGGTCAATGTATGAGTTTGAGACAGTAGTATTATTGGCAACGATATTCATCGTAATCTATTTTACAGGTAGCCTCAGAAACCGCAGCCTCCTAGTCAAATACTCACGCATATTCAAGAGGAGGATCCAGCCTGTAAGTGAATTCACAGGGTTCAGGCCATTCGGCAACAGCGGTTTCAGGGCCCAGAGTAGAATGAAGTGTGAATCCCAACTATCGAGGCTTGAGATAGCGGTTTCACTAGTAGATAGGGAGAATGCGATGCATTACCCACTCAGCCTAATAACGAAAGAGTCTGACATGGTGACTATGTGGGCCTTCATAAGCTCAAAGCCCATGTTCAATCTGGAGATACGTTCCAAGAGGACTGTTACCCACCAGAGGAGGCCTCCAGGAATAGTCTTAGAGACTATTAGAACGGACCGAGAAGAGTTAGAAAAATATTTCATCATAGCCTCCTCAAACGAGATCATGGCGAAGAAGATTCTTCGAGACGATGAAGTCTCAAGTAGTCTCTTGCGTGTGAAAGATTATCTCAACTACTTCCTAGTAGACATGGAGGAGTCCCGCATCCTCCTATCAGGTAGACTCTCTGAGAAATCTCTTGAATCCCTCCTAGATTTCGTCATAGCCTCTGGGGGAAAACTTCCCGTAAAATCAGAATCAAGCCATTCAGCAGACATTTAACAGAGAATCTTTCTAAGCAACAGATATCTTCAAGAACATTTCCATCCATACCCATTCCGCTCCAATCTTAAGCCTTAAATAATTCTTGGATGTTCGGTTGATCTGCATCGGGGGAGCTGGGTAGACCCGGCTGAGAGGATGGTTCAACCATCGACCCCTAAAGAACCTGATCCGGATAATGCCGGCGGAGGGATGATGCGTCGACCACTCTTCCTGCCAGTCTACAGTCAGAATAGGCCCTCAGCAGGTAGAATGAATAGAAGATGAGGCTGAGAATTCCGAAGATCCATGCCCCACCCGAATGGGGAATAGAGCCTGTAAAACAGGATTATAGATATTTAGGCTTCATAGACTATTTCGTATTGTGGTCGAGTCTCGGGGTTGGGTTACTGGTCCTTCTGGCAGGTTCCCTGCTTGTTCCAGCCTTGAGTCTCCATGAGGCTATTCTGGCAATAGTTTTAGGTACTGCCATAGGGAACTTGCCTCTGATCTTGGCTGGATGGGTTGGGAGCGAATATGCGATCCCGACCATGGTGACTGTCAGATCATCCTTCGGAATAAGAGGGTCATACATAGCAACATTTCTGAACCTGATTCAGCTTGTAGGCTGGACTGCCTTCGAGGTAATAATAATGGCAAAGGCAGCTGATACTATAAGTCTGTCCATAGCAGGCTACTCAAATACTACTCTGTGGATAGTTGTATTCACCATGTTCTGTGTAGCCTTGGCTCTCGGTGGGCCCCTAATAGTTATTAGGGTTTGGCTTGAGAAGTTCGCCATATGGCTTGTCTATGGAACATCAGTCTGGGTTGCCTACCATATCCTCTCACAGAGGAGTCTGGGTGAACTCTTCGCAGCGGAGCCTCAGGGAGGCTTACCGTTCCTCCTTGCGATGGACCTCGTTGTAGCCATGCCTATATCTTGGATGCCCCTCGCCGCAGACTACATGAGGTTCTCCAGAGACTCTAAAGCCGCCGCTGCCGGAACTTACACCGGCTACCTTCTAGCAAACATCCTATTCTATTTTCTGGGAACCCTATTCGTTCTAGGTGCAGGTGTCTCAGACCCGGTGCAGGCCATAGCGACAGTCGCCTTCGGCATCCCAGCCCTACTATTCATCTTAGTGGATGAGACTGATAACGGCTTCGCAGACATATACTCAGCCGCAGTCTCGCTACAAAACATTCTTCCCAAATACTCGCAGAAAATGCTCATAATCATGATTGGCCTTGCAGGAATGTTCACAGCCATTCTCTTACCGATTGAAGAGTATGAGTCTTTTCTCCTCTTAATAGGCTCCCTATTTATACCTCTATTCGGGGTTGCTGTCACCGACTACTTCATCGTGAAGAAGAGGGAATATAGGATTGATGAGCTTTACAAGCCTTCAGGGATATACTGGTATAGAGGAGGGCTCAATATTAAAGCGGTCGCTGCATGGATGATAGGCGTCTTATGTTACCATTACATAGTCACCAATATGTCTTGGCTCGGCGCATCGATCCCAAGCCTAGCAGTCGCCGCAGCCATATACTGGCTGAGTATGATGGTGGGAAAGTGAAGGTTTTCTCCAATCAATTTCCGATTGGTCAAACATTCCCGAAGGCCTTGACGATAGCTGGAGTTGACTCTGGGGGAGGGGCTGGGATAGCTGCGGATCTCAAGACCTTCGCCGCGTTGGGGGTTCACGGAATGAGTGCCGTAACATCGGTTACAGCACAGAACACCCAAACAGTAACCGCCATACACGACCTCCCTGCGACAATGGTGAAGGCCCAGATAGAGGCTGTGATCGAGGATATAGGTGTCGACGCCGCAAAGACCGGGATGCTTCATACATCAGAGATCATAGAGGCTGTGGCGTACGAGATTAGAAAGTATGGGTTTCCAACAGTCGTAGACCCTGTGATGGTGGCAAAAAGCGGAGCGACCTTACTAGAACCCGCCGCAGTAAAGACACTCAAGAATAAGCTGCTCCCCCTGGCCAAGGTTGTGACTCCAAACATACCTGAAGCAGAGGTTCTTTCAGACCTAAAGATAAAATCTTTGCGAGAAGCCGCTGATGCGGCTATGAAGATTTCAAGAAACGGACCGGCAGCCGTTGTGATCAAGGGAGGCCACCTCCAAGAAGATGTCTCAGTCGACCTGCTATACATGGATGGAGAGCTGAGAAGGTTTGAGGCTGATAGAGTCAACACCGATACAACACATGGAACAGGATGCAGCTTCTCAGCCGCGATAACCGCCGAATTAGCCAAGGGTAAAGATATCCCTGAAGCAGTTGAATCTGCGAAGAGACTCATAACAGACGCTGTAAGGTTCGGCCTAAAGATCGGTGGAGGCCATGGTCCAGTCAACCCCATGGCCAGCATATACAGGGAGGCTGAGAGATACTCGATATTAGAAAATATTTCAGAAGCCTTGAGGATGCTTGAGGTTGACCCAAACTTCCATATACTCATACCCGAATCCCAGACCAATCTGGCGATGGCCCTAACATTTGCAAGAGGTCTTGAAGACGTAGCCGCTATTCCAGGCCGAATAGTAAACTTAGGTGGGAAGGCGCATGCCTCAGCCCCACCCAGATTCGGAGCGTCAAGACATGTCGCAGCCACTCTGATGACAGCCAGGAAACATAACTCTTTAGTCAGAGCTGCGATGAACATCAAATTCTCAGAGGAGATACTCAAGATATGTGAGAAGCTCGGGCTGTCAACCTCATCCTACGACAGGGCTAGAGAGCCCCCTGAGATAAAAATTGTGGAAGGGAGATCAACATCTTGGGGGGCTGAGGAGGCTATAAAGGCAGCAGGGAAGGTCCCAGATATAATATATCATAGGGGAGATTGGGGGAAGGAGCCTATGGCAACCATACTCGCCGGAACAGCTGTTGAGGCTGCAAAGATAGCATTAGATTTGGCTGCAGAATATGCAAAGACAATTCCAAAAAAGAGTTGAATCAAGCATTGCATGCGATCGTTAACTGCCCTCCAGCCTCTCAACCGTTATCGTGCAGTCAGTGATCAGGGCAGCAACTGCCCCGACAGCCGCCAATACAGGTGCAACCACAGCGCCGACGAGAGCAATGGTCAAGGGTATCTCCAGCAGAGGCTTACCCTTCTGTTTGATCACAATCCTACGAACATTACCCTCATGGATAAGTTCCTTGACCTTATCCAGAAGTTGACCGCCTGAAATCTCAAACTCCTCATGCCTAACACCGGGCTTATCCATTACAATCTTCAACCCGCAACGCCAACAGTAAACAGACCCGTCTGGGAGGGCTGCTCCACACCTTGAACAGAAAGCCACTGTGAATCACCTACAATCAATAAGAGCCAACTCCAAATAAGGCTTCCCTAGAAGAAAATATAAACGAGTTGCTATCGAAAGATCGAGGCGAGACCGAGCCGACAAGATTCGCTCGAAGAATATGTGAAGTATGAGTTGCCAGGGCACAGTTTTAAGAATACATTGAGAGGTGAGTCGTGGGGGCAAATCGACTTTTGATAGGATTATGTTGGGGATAAGAAATGAGGGATGTTTGATACTTTCATACGTCGAGACCCTGTCCTAGCGACATCCTTAGGGATACACGCCTACGACCACCTCTTGCCCGATGGAAGCCTCAAATCCAAACTTGAAGACATACAAATTGGCTAGAGGAGAGATAACATTCGATGAGGCCGTAAACTATCTCATGGAGCAGACAGGTATGGATCGTCAAGTAGCCACTATTGAGGTGAATGAGTATGTTGAGAAGCAAACCTACTTCCTAAGCTACTACCTGGGAAAACATATGATATTGAAGTTGAAGAAGGATTTAAAGGAGAGGTTGGGTGGAGGTTTCGACGAGAAGAGATTCCATGACATCCTACTTTACTCAGGAAACCTACCTATGAAGTACGTTAGACGCATGGTGATGGAGAATTTCAAGGTTTGTCTTGGAGGAAGCCTCCTCTGAATGAATCTAAAAGCTGAGCTTGCTTTAGCATCATATATATGGAAGAGGGGAGACTACCTTTCACGGGTTAGCCCTCACAACTTCAATCCAGACTTCTCTAAGACCTTGAGTAGGTAGTATGAGAAGGTTGTGGCTGGAACAAGTTGCAAGAACATATACATCGGTAAGGCTAAGTAGTATGCAGCTGCTGGCAGACCCAAGACGGTGACGACGACAAAGTATACAGCTGGGATGTCAAGTAGGGCCAATATCAAACTCATGATTAAAAGATGTATCAGGATCGATGTATTTGGCCTGAGCTTAGAGACTGCGATAGAGGTGAAGCCTGCGGCGAAGGCGAATAGGGCGTTTACGAAAGGCCAGAGCCATGACAGGGGATTCGCGACGGTCCACAGACCTATCAGAGCTTGCACCTCAGTTGTGATAAGGGCTCCGAGTGGGCCGTACAGATATGCTGAGAGGAGAAGCCACGAGTAAGTGTTTGTGTACCCTAATGGAGTTGCGTTTCCGCCTGTGAAGGCAGCGTCGATCCTCTCCAGTATAGAAGCCAATACTCCAGCGGAGACACCGAAAACCGTCGATGTTAGAACGTCCCTTATTCCAAGTCTCAGTTTTGGCTGGCTCCTCAAGGGCATTCACCAATTTATGGGTTATTACCTATATATGCGTAATATTTGATAAGAATAAAAAGATTTAGGAAACGGTAAAGACGAGGCAAACCTCAGAGAACTTTCCGAGAGACAATGGCATAGATACAAAACTTATCTTGGATACAATCGCAGCTTGTGGAGCTGGGGGAAGTAACTTGAAGTACAATGCTTCCTCAATAAAATTAGAAAGTGAGAGTAGCAGATAGTTGGACCCTATTGTTATTCTAGGAGCGGCTCCCCTACTATTAATCTCAGCCTTCCACATATTCTTAGTATGGAACGTCAAAAAACCGGTCAGGTCAGCGACATTTTTCCCAAAGGTTACAGTGATGGCTTATGCTTGGCAGTCTGGAAACGTTATTCAGAGAAAGATTGAGAATTTTCTAAATCAAGATTATCCTAAGGATAGGTTTGAAATCGTTATCTATGATAATCAGTCGACCGATGAGACCCCACTAATATGTCGCAAGTATGAGGAGGCTGGGCTCATCAAGTATTACAGGCCTGATGTTCCATACGATAGGAAAGCCCCTGTCCTGGATGAGGCTATAGGAAAGGTGGCGACGGGAGATTTCATCGCCTTGACAGACCCAGACGGCGTATGTGAAAGAGAATGGGTGAAGAAGATTGTTCAACCGTTTATAGATCCAAGAGTCGGAGCGGTCTCAGGTATAACTCACTGTGGAAACTGGCATAAGAACCTCTTCACCAAGTTGAGGGCAATAGAGGATGAATGGTGGAACAACATATCATACACTGCAAGGAACGGGAAGGTTAAGTTGACAAGGTTCCAGCCACTCTGCGGATGCAACTACGCCCTCAGGAGAAGTGCTTGGGAGGATGTTGGTCGAAGCCATGGGGAGGGCCTACTCGAAGACTTGGAGTTGAGCATCAAACTCCATTCTAGAGGTTGGCTCGTTGAGGTTGCAGACGCCCATGTCTGGCAGGAGGAGGTTGAAGATATAGGCCAATATGTCAGGCAGAGGAGGAGATGGTACTCCTTCAAGTCGATGAAAGTGTTGGGTAAGGGGAAGAGGCTGGAGAGAATCATTGGGGGGTTACCTCAGGGAATCCAGATGACAGGCATCATGAGCTTCATATTCTTTACAATTATACTGCTCAGAAGTATCCTCTCATCGAGGATGGATTACTCAGAGATTTACTTGGCCGCATCCCCGTTCATCATACATAACATCGCCTTGACTGCTGGGCTGGCAAGAGTTGGAAGGAGTCGACTCATTCCCTACATACCCATCTTCACAATATTCGACGCTCTCCTCCAACTCGCCTGTTTTCTAGATGTGAGGCTCCGCTGGAGGACAGAGCAGAAATGGGTCATGCTTGGCCTTGGAAAATATTATCATAGTGGAACGGAGATTAGAACTGATTAGTAGCTAGATATATGTTTGATATATGAAATGTTTCATGGAGAGGATTAAGTCGAATAGGGAGTCGACTCGAAAGTGAGTGGTGAATGTTGAAGGTCCTCACAGTCTCAGGTAGAAGTTTGCCGGTGACTTGGGAGGAGGCTGTTCTGAAGACTTGGAGGGAGGGTTCAATGGTGTATACTGAGTATAACCAATGGAGCAGAGACTGCACTATGCTCATGGTTGTGGAGGAACCTTTCTCTGAACCTAGAATTCACTTGGGAGGCTTATGTGGAGGTTTGGGAGATTTGGCGAAGTATGTGAGGGAGGTTGTTGAAGGTTCAGAGGACCATTACGTGTACGATGGTAGGAGGCCATACGAGTATCATGAGAGGCTCTTCAACTATACTGTCGGTGGAGATGTAGGGATCGATCAGGTTGAACTCTTGGTAAAGAAATTATGTGAGAAGAAGACCGTTGAACTCGAGGGCAAGAGACTCACAGTCTACGGTTACACCAGGAGGGCCCAAGCAATAACTTGGAAACCATCGGTTGACCCCAATCTTGAGCATCCTCCATGCCTGCAGAGGATCTGGTTCAGAGTAATCGATTCCAAACTTGTGATGGAGGCTTGTTGGCGTTCGAGGGATGCTTACAAGGCGGCTTTCTGGAACATGTTCGCCCTAACCGAACTTCAGAGATCCATCGCTGGAAGGTTGAGTGAATTGATAGGTGATAACATTGAGCCTGGCGCATACGTAGACTTCACAAATAGCTTCCATATTTATGAGAAGGACTTTGAGGATGTTGAGAAGCGCTTCCTGAAACTTGTGGGGGAGAGGCCTATTGGGGAGAGAACCATGGAGACCGGTGAGTACCTACAACATTTGAGAAGAATCGGTGTTAAAACTCAATTTTGAAATCCTGCCTCTATAAAAAATGTTTGAGGTTGGAATGTAGGGTTGAACCTCAGGCTAAGCCGGCCTGAAACGGTATCTGAACACCGCCAGGGCTATCACCGCTGCTGCTCCTATAAGGATCCCTGCAACTAGACTTTTCTTACTCAAACCTTACTTCACCTCCCATAGGTTTATTTTTCTTTATTTATGGACGAGGCGGCTCCTATTGTTAGGGGACTTTCCAACATGTGAGACGTTCCTCCTTATCTTTCATTGTGTTCCAAGCCTATTTTCGGCAGGAATAGGTTGGTCTTCTTACCCTCGCCTGGTGGCCTATCACGTTCAACCACCTTTCTGCGGAGTGTTAGTCTCCTCATCAGCTTGTTCTGGATTATCCTCTCATAGAATATGTCTGTCACTATGATGAAGGTCATCAGGCTCTGGATGAGGATGTATATTTCGGTTGGATTCATTATCGAACCGCCTCCAATCATGTTCTTCTCCTCCATATGGAAGAGTTGATGTGTGTTACAAATCAACAGTTATTTAAAGTTATCTCATAAAAAACAGCCACAGATATATTCAAGAAAACCGATAGAAGGCAAAGGAAGGATCCGAGAATCATCATGGCAAACCTGAAACCCCTCATAATAATTGCACTTACTTTAACATTCCTCCATGCAACACCCTCAACCCAACCCCAACTGGCATTGACACTACAGACCAGCAAGAACATGTACACACCGGGAGAGAGAGTATGCCTGAAAGGAAACCTGACGACAATCAAAGGGGAGCCTATCGATCATGGGACCATATCTATACATGTTGAGGATCCGGTGGGAACCGTGATCCATGTTAAGATGTTACACTCGGACCTCAATGGAAGATTTGAAGACTCATTTGTCCTCAATAAAGAATCTAAACCTGGAGCATATAATGTTCATGTAACAGGAAGCAAGCAGGGATATCTTGATGGCACAGTCACGGTAAAGTTCAATGTTGAGATGTTGGAGGAACTCTTCATAATTACCATCACACCTCAAGCCCAATCCTACATCCCAGGAGACGCCTTGACGTTCAACATTGAATTGAAGATTTTAGGTCAAGCCCCTCTCGAGATCAGACTCGCAGCCGCAGGATTACCTGAATATTCGGCTGTGAAGTTCAACCCGGAGACACTGGCAGCTCCTGGGAGATCAGTCATGATTATAGAAACCTCAGACAGAACACCAATCGGTAACTATACGGTTAGAGTCACCGCAATCGGGGGTGAATTTGAAAAAACTGTTGAGGCCAAAATATCAGGTGTCCAACCTAGCCGATGCCTCATAGTTGCAGCAACACATGGAACAGCCCTCCAACCAATCATCCAACATCTAAGAGCCTACCGGGAGAACATCATAGTAAAGACGTTCACAGGCAGAGAGTTCATAAATTCTCTACATAAATGGTACTACACATTTAGTCCAGAGATAGCGAAGTATGAGGCTGAACATGAACCGTTAAGAACTGTCATCAGACACCTTATACAACCATTCATTGCGATACTTTACTTAACAGTGAAGACACATGAGCATGTTCGGGCCCCAAATGAAACCTCAACATTGACCGTCGGTGCTATGGCTGGCATCTTGGTCGGAGCAGTATACGTCACACCAACAATCCATCTTGTCAAACTCCTCACAGACAGAAGGTTCAAGAAGATGAAGTTTGATTGTACGAACCTAATAATTTTCATGACATTTTCAGGCTTGGTGACAGCGACTCTTGGAGCCGTGATACATTCCAGGGAACTCGCAGTTTCTGGAATGGTGCAGGTCATATTAGGCTCAGCTTTAACTGGCATAGTTGCAGGTCAAATTTTGATTTCCAACATGTGGACGGTCTGGGGCTGGTTTATCGAAGAGAAGCTTTTATTTCGGCAGAGCAAACTCTCAAGGTTGAGTAGACAAAATCTGAGTTCAGAGAATGAAGAGGAGAGAGTTGAACCTGCGACAGAGATTCAGAGTTCCGCTACTTCTGTTAGTGGCAACTCTGCTCGTCGCCGGCAGCATACATTCAGCATCCGCAGCACCGCAACTCGTCCTAACAGTCTCGATGAACGTTCAACATGTTGAGAAGGAGAACTTAATATCCATCACTGTCACAGGCAAAGTTCTAGACTCATCCAACAATCCTGTCTATGCGGCAGCCATATCTTCCCAGTTGACCGATCCGAGGGGAAACAGCCTACACATAGCCCTAGTCTACTCAAAGAAGGACGGTAGCTACATCGATGAATTCAATATTTACGGAACTCCTGTCACTGGAAACTATACCCTACACTTGACAGCGAGTAAACCAGGGTTCGATGATAAGAGCATCCACGTCCCCTTCACCATAGTAGCTGGAACATTCAATATAAAGATAAATCCAACATCTAGGGTTCTGAAGCCAGGATCGAACACATCCTTCGAGATAGCTATCCTGCCGACTCAAGGAACCCTTCTTCCTCCAATAAACATGAAGATCATAGGCCTACCGCAGAGGATTACCTACAACCTACTCAACAAGTCTATGGCAACCCCAAGAATTATTATTTTGACCTTGATAACTTACAAGGATACTCCACCCGGCTCATACAATTTCACCGTCATAGGTGAAAGTAAAGGTTTCAGCTACACCGCATGGGCTTTGTTGGAGGTTGAGGCTGAGAAGCAGACGCCGATCCCCATACCGATACCTACGCCACAGACCCAATCTGATAACATAACCTATGCAATAATCACTATTGCAGCAGCTGCTGTTGCTGCCTCTATACTTCTGGCTTACAGGAGGTGGGGAGGCTACCGGATTCTAGGTGGGGTCAGGGAATTGTTCAGGCCAAGCCATGATAGGCAGTACCTGGCCATCGCCAGGGCCCTTGCGAGGCTTGAGGAGTTGAGGGCTACAGAAAAGATTGATGAGGAGACATATAACAGACTTAGGCTTGAGTATGAGCGGAAACTGATGAGAGCAAGAAGATCCTCATCCTAGAGTCTCTTCAAGTGATCCTGAACTTTAACCATTACCTCTGAGAGCCCCTGGGTGAATGGATGTTTAGGCTGCTCAAAAGCGATCAAGGATCTCCCGCCGTCGGCCTGAATATCGCAGTAACATGGAATCACCCCCAAGAATGGTAGGTTGAAGATCTTCGAGATAGACTCCTCAAGCTCCTTCCTTCCTTCACCTAGAGGGAACTGCTCCATAGGTATCTTGTTGAGCAGCAAACCTGTCCTGCGGCCTAAAGTGTCATATATTCCGTGGACTAACTCCTTCGTCCCCTCCATGTCAAACTCATCCATCTTCGACACGAGGATTATGAAGTCTGACGATGCTAAAGCGTTTATGGATGAGTATGAGACTCCTGGACTCGTATCGAATATTATGTATTCGACACCTAAATCGTCGTAGAGCTTGTTCTTCGCTGAGAGTGTTCTGTGGAGAGCCCTCATCTCCCACCTCCTGTCTTTAGTCATCATATCCCTCAACGACTCTGTTGTTGAGCTTGCGCAGCCAACATATAGGTGTCCATCAGCCTGATACTTATCGGAGAGATCGAGAAGAACGTCTGTTAGGCTGCATCTCTCCTCCAGAAAATCGTTTATGGTCTTTTGGGCCCTTACCTTGAATAGGACTTGAATGCTTGGGGCCCTGAAGTCGTAGTCGAGCAGGCATACATTTACGCCTTCGATAGCCATCAACGCCGCCAAGTTAGCTGCGATAGAAGTCTTCCCTGTTCCACCCTTATATGAATGTACAGCTATGGCCTTTCTCAATTCAATGCGCCTCTATGTAGAAGTATACTCCGTGCCCCCTCCTCTTCTTCTTTACGTAGCCTTTTGCGACCAGCTGATTCAGATAATCGCTCTCAGCGGCTCTGACCCTCCCTGTCTTCTTGGAGATCTCAGTCGCTGTAGCTTCACCGAGCTCAGCCAAGGCTAGGGCTGTCTTTCTCAGGTGGTCTGGTAGGGAGAGTAATGTCGCCACATCCAGCGGTAGACCTTCAAATGTGGTCTTCTCTCTAGGTGCCAAGGCCTCTCTGAGAGCCTCTTGAAGGCTTACGATTCTGTCCAGTTTGGCTCCTATGCTCTTTATGTTCTCATTCAACTCCTCCAAGAGTTTCACTAAGGCTGTCTGACCGCTCTCAGGCATACGGGGGTTCACATCTTCACTATTATCTCTTCCCCATGTTGTAAAAGTGTTTTGCTGTGTGACAGAATAGCTTAGTAGATCTGTGCAACATAAAAACACTTATATAGATTTCAGGCAGACACGACAAGGAAGAGGATAGAAGATGCTGAAGGCCACAACAATAGCAGCCATACTCTTGACACTGATACTCATCCAGCCCAACCTGAGCATGGCAGCTGAATATCAGGGACAGGATGTTTCAACCCCAAGAAAGGTTGAGGCGTCGAAGACAAATGAAACTTATAAGGGGGCTTTCTCCGAAGGTTTTGAGGAAGGCGTTAAAGGATGGGTCAGTGAGCCTTCATGGTTCGGTAGGACATTGAGGTTCGAGAGGGTCTCGAAGCCGAGCCCAATATATGATGGAAAATACTCACTCCTAGTTACGGGGAAGGGCTCCAAACCCAGGCAAGCATCCCAGATAAGGTGGATATACGATCTCTCGGATAGAAGCATAAGGGTTGAGCCTAACCTGAGATTCACATTTGCATGGAGGTTCCCTGAGAAAACATTCAGCCACATAGGAATATTCTTAACATTCAGCGATGGTAAAATTGGATACTACATATCGAGCTTCTACGGAACATACTCCAACAGCACCAGATCCTACATCTACACTTATCATGAGCCTGAGAACACTTGGCTGATGCATCAAAGAGACATATACAATGATTATGAAGCGGCCTTTGGAAGCATCGGCGGAGAGGTTAATCTAGTTTCGGTTGGGCTCATACTATCAGACACATATGCGACTGGAGCACAGCAGACAGTTTACTACGATACCATCGAAATAGCTCCTGAGACCAGGATCTCTCCGAGCTTCGCTGCATATTTGGATCCAGCCTCGCGGAAGGTCAACCCTGGAGATGTTGTCATATTCACTATTCTGGTCAAGCCTATTGGAGCATATAGGGGAGGGGTTACAGTGAACCTTTCAAACGTTCCCTCAGGATTCGTCGCAAGCCTATCCCAAGACTCAGGAACCCCGCCATTCATCTCAGGCCTGAGGGTTGCCGTCAAAAGCTCAGTAAACCCCGGAACCTACAGATTACTAATTGCAGTTTCAGATAGGGAGAACATGAGATTGGTGAACGTAACTCTGAACGTCGACATGAAGTTCAGGTTCAGCTTTGAAGTCAAACCGGATACTCAGATAGTTGGCCTGGGCAGCTCAACCTACTTTAAGCTCAGCCTCAGCCTGACTGAACCTTACGGTGCAGCCCATGTCAGACTCTCAGCCTCAGGCCTACCCAGAAACACATCCTACACGGTGAATCCTGAATCACTCACCCTAACAAATAGAACCCTATTAAACTCAACCCTGACCATTGGAGTAACCGTCTTCGCACCCCCTGGAAACTATCCAATCCAATTCACTGCTACAGACATGGATCAAGGCTTGAACTTCACATTAAAGGCGGTCTTGGTGATCTCAGGCGCATCATTCACAGTAGATGTTACTGTTGATAGGCCGACCTACAAGCAGGGTGAGAAGGTAACATTATCAGGGATCGTCAAGTATCTTGAGGACTTCCCAGCTCAGGGAGGCACAGTCTCAATACAGGTTCTCAGCCCAAGCGGAACGACGGTCCATGTCACCTCAACCATCACAGATACCTCAGGAAGATATTCAGACAACTTCACCCTCCCTAAGCAGGCTGAGGTTGGGACATACAATGTCTATGTAACAGTCTCCCTCCCAGGATACCAGGACAGTCAGGGCCAAGCAACCTTCACTGTGGGTGAGAGTCAGACGCCGAGCATAACCATATTGAGCATCTACCTCACAGACATAGCTGGCCACAACAGGTCAAGTTTCGCGCCTGGAGAAACTGTCATAGTTAGAGTCGTAGTCCATAATGGTGGGGCTGAACTCAAGAACGGAATGATCTGGGTTGAAGTCGCCAATCCTGAGGGCGTACCGATCTCAGTCACTTTCATCGAGTTGACCATAAGTAAAGGGAGCAAGGTCACTTTGGGTGTGAGTACAGTCCTTTCTGGAGGCGCGGTTACGGGATACTATTCCGCAAACAGCTACGTATCAGACAAGATGATCTCTCAAGGAGGAAAATTCTTCGCGAACGCAAAGACAGTATTCCAAGTCTATTGAAAATGTCTTCGACGAATCTTTCGGGTCCGTGTCAACCTATATCTTCTTGAGATACTTGACCGCACTCAAAGCGGCCACACACCCTTCACCGACAGCCTTAGCAACCTGGAAAGGCGGTCCACAAACATCTCCGGCTGCGAATACCCCTGGAATATTTGTCTCCTGGGACTTCCCTGTAACTATGAATCCGTCGCCGTCGATATTGACACCGATCTTTGAAGCCAACTCAACAGCACCCTTCTGACCCAACTCTATGAAAACCCCATCAACATCAACCGTGGATTCTTCGAGAATAAGTCTCTCAACCTTGTCACCACCCTGAATCTCCTTCACCTTCCCATGCAGCAACTCTACACCCGAAGACTCTAACTGATGTCTCAGCCTATCACTGACATCGAGATCCTCAGAGACAAGGTATACTTTCTCAGCATAGGCTGCCAGGAGGACTGCACCGCTGGCGGCAGCCGAGCCGTCGCCTATGACTGCGACCTTCTTACCCTTGAAGAAGTTTGCGTCGCATTCGACACAGTAACTGACACCTCTGCCAACATACTCTGACTCACCTTTAACCCCTAACCTATTCTTCCTAGTCCCTGTTGCGAAGATCAATGTCTTCGCAGAGATTTCGAGTCCGGAATCAGTCTCAACATTGAATCCACCATCACCCCTCACAATATCAAGAACTTCCTCCTCAAGTATCTCTGCACCGAACCTTGCTGCCTGATCGATCCCGCCCTTTAGAAACTCTAATCCCCGACGGATCCCATCTATACAACAGTAATTATCAATGTGGGCTCTGGCCAGGCCACTATACTTGACCTTCCCAACCAAGACTGTTCTCAACCTACTTCTTGCAGCGTGGATCGCAGCTTGCAGGCCAGCTGGGCCTGCACCAATGATCAGTATGTCGGTGGACATTCTATTCCTAGCCAATATATCCCTCCAAGAAGATCTGGATGGGCCGTCCTAAAATAGTTTAGGCACCGAACTGAATCTTACTCCGTAAGGCAAGGAATATGCAAAATAATTTAAGTGTATTAAGCATGTAGAATATTTCTTCTTAAAGGTTAAACTCCGTAAATGTTGAATGTCAAATCCTTCCACGGCAGACCTCGATCGTTAGGCTCCATCAAGCCTAGAGGCCGACGCAATGTCTAGAAGTGAGTCTCGACTTTCAAAGTTGAGGTTGAAGTTCTATGAAGCTAGGCAAGAGATGGCGATGCTCAGGTCTGCATTAGGTGAAGCTTTCTCTGAGGATATAGATGCTGCCAGGGCCTTTCTCGCTAAGCATCCTTTCAGGAGTGTCGGTTTAGCTTTCCTTGCCGGAATAATATTTGGAGGATTCTTACAGGCGCGAGTTTCAATATTTACAGTCCTGTCGGTAGTTGGAGGTTTCCCCCTTGCAATAGTTTATGGACATTCTCAGGGCTTGCCCACCTTATTCTCGATAGGCCTAGTTGTTATGATAGACAGCCTAGTAGCTTACTCCCTCCTGACTCTTATGAAGGTTCTGGATGAGTATCCGAGGTTGAAACCAATCCTTTCCAGATTCAAGCTCAGATACGCAGAAGACACAGTCCTATTTAAGACGTATTCTGGGAGGCTCGGGGTTGCGGGGGCCCTCGCAGCCTGCACATTTCTGATAGGGTGGTGGATAGCGACGGTGATAGCGTACTTGCTCGATCTCGATGTCAGGACCACCATGGTCAGTGTCTTATCGGGACTCATAGCTGGGGGGCTACTCTCCTTCGCCATATACGAAGGGTTCATCAGGCTGATCCCAGACCCTGCGATTGTACTCATAGCTTTTCTCATCGTATTTATAACAACCGGATTCCTAGCCCGCAGAATCTTCATGAGAATCTTCTAAGTCAAACCTACTGGAAGGGCTGATTATAAATATGGAATCTTTTCCTTGTCGAATTATTCACTCTTCACGTATAGTGTGACACCGCATGACCTCAGGGCCTTGATTATTGGAGGTGAGGTGATAGCTTTCAACAGCAAGTATCCCATGAAGCCTATCGATATGAGGCTGCCTACCAGAATCCCAGAGAGAGCAACCGCCATAGGGACTCCAAACAAAATGCTGAGGTAAAAGCCAACTATCAGAGTCACCGACAGAACCTCCACTGCAACCGCACAGATCCAGCCTCCCCTAAATCCTCTGCTGTCGATATTCCATGCTAGGAAGGTTGCTGTGAAGTTTGCTGCTGCTCCACCTACAATGTCGATGGGGCCTAGGCCCCCAAACATGTTTGCCACACCTGCCCCCACAGTCAACCCTATGATGGATGGCCAACCGAAGATTATTGAAAGAGGCAGTAGAGCATCTGCAATCCTCACTTGGGCGATGTTGAAACTTATGGGTGCAAGAATCACAACAGCTACAGTATACAAGGTGGCGAATATTATTGTAAGCGATAACTCCCTTGAACTAACATTAACCAAACCTGTACCTCCCGACACCGGGATTTATTAGGCGCAACGGGTGGGAGGGCCCACTCACGCACCCTAAGACTGTTTGTTTTTTAGGCATAATAAGGTTTACATTTTGAGCCTGAAACTTCTAGAATAAAAGCCATCGAGAATAGTTTTACATGATTTGTGAGCAATCAAAGCCTCAAGGCTGTGGCCCCTCCATCCAGAAAGGAGGTGAAGGCTTTTCAACTGAATGTAAGCGAGTCTCGGCTTGAAGTAGCTTAAGTTTGGGATGGGCATATTTATTAAGAGTCATATGTTACGGCAAAAGAGGTTTCGGCGTTAGTGGGGCCGGTCTATATGATTTCCCGTAAGGTCTTGCCGATAATTTTTTTGATGGGGTTAGTCAGCCTATTCGCCGACATAACCTATGAGGGAGCCAGAGGTATTATACCAACATATTTGACCATAATTCTGGGGGCGCCAGTTGCGGTTCTGGGCATAGTCACTGGGGTTGGTGATTTTATCGGTTACGGTTTCAGACTTGTTTCAGGCAAGCTGGCTGATGCGACTCGTAGATACTGGACGATGACATTCATAGGATATTTCGTGAACCTTCTGGCTATTCCTCTGCTTGCTTTCGCCGGAGATTGGCAGTTAGCATCGATGCTTATAATTCTGGAGAGGCTTGGAAAAGCCGTGAGAACGCCATCCAGAGACTTCATAATTTCTGTTGCCGCGAAGGACATGGGGAGGGGTAAAGCGTTCGGTATACATGAGGCATTGGATCAGGTCGGGGCCGTTGCAGGCCCCCTCATAGCTTCGCTGATACTCCTCAGATACAATAATTACGGCCTAGCATTTCTCTCCTTCTCCATACCCGCCATCCTTGCGATGTTGATACTTTACGCAACATACAAGCTATATGGAATGTATGAGATATCGCGTACAAGAAGTGAGAGGGCAGTTTCCACCGGCCTGGGCAGAACATAT
>JAGTQO010000093.1:3494-5262 GCA_018396565.1 Candidatus Bathyarchaeota archaeon | reverse complement strand
GCACTCCTCCACATCCCCTTGTCTACATTGTAACAGGGAACTACATCTATTCTGGATTTCCCAATGAAGGCTTCAACGTAGGGATGGTCTGAAAAACGTGTTTTTGGGTTATAGTTACTTAACGCTTCTTTAGCGACCTTGAGACATATTGTCTTAAATACACTTGAATCTAGACTGCTGTCGACCTTGAGAAATATATCTATATCAGCTTCTCCTGATAGCCATGTGTCTTTCGCCACAGAGCCCTCCAGGCTGACCTCGGCGTTTAATGAGAATCTACGTGCAGCCGATGAGACACTTTCAATTACCTGTTGAGATAGTTTAAGAATCTTCCTTCTTTCAGCATCTTTTGGAACCGTTCTTGTGAGAACGGTTCTCAATATCTGGTCTAATTTTGAACTCATGCCTTCATCTCGAATAGTGTACTGTAGATAGGACCTTGAGGTGTTAAAACACTCCTTTTCAGACGTATTGATTCGACCTTCATCATTCCAAATTCAGCATCACTTTGCTCGCCTAAAAGCCTTGCTAAAAACTGCTTGTTTCGGCCGCTTCTTAATCTCGCGATTGTGATATGGGGGCTGAATCCTTTCTTGTCTTTAGGTAGTCCAATTTTTTGTAGGCCAGCCTCTAAAGATTCCGAAATTCTCATCAGCTCTTCCCTCCCCGACCCTATCCCAACCCATATGACGTTCATGTGTGAAAGACTAGGAAAAGCTCCAACTCCTCTAAACTGAATATCAAACGGAGACATACTGACATTTCTTAAAGAGTCGACTATTTTTTGAATGGTTTTCTGTTCAATGTCTCCTAGGAAGCGGAGGGTAAGGTGGATGTTGTCGGGTTCAACTAGCTTGACATCACCCCCTGATTCAACGATTCTCTTTTGAAATTCTTCAAGCTTAAGCTTGACTTTTTCATCCTCTACGTCAATTGCTATGAATGCCCTGATCTTCTCCATTCACCATCACATACTAGCTGATACTTAAATGATTTAAAGATGAAATCTAATCATTGAATTGCTCATTTGCCGATAAGTCTACTGGTGATGAAAGTTTGGGCCAGAAAAAGAATGTTATAGCGATAACTGGCATGCCAGGCTCAGGAAAGGCTGTCGCATCCAGTGTAGCGAAGGAGTATCATATTCCGGTATTTGTATGTGGCGACGTTGTTAGGGATGAGGCTTCCGTTAGGGGGATATCCATGACACCCGAGAGTCTTGGTAATTTAATGCTTGAAATGAGGAGGGAGGAGGGGCCAAGAGCCATAGTGAAGCGGCTTCTCCCAAAGATTCATATGAGCCAATCGGGGACTGTGGTAGTAGAAGGGCTTAGAAGCCTAGAAGAGCTGAATCTTCTCAGGGAAAATTTCAAAGTTATATTGTTGGCCATACACTCGTCACCGAAGGACCGATTCGAACGTTTAACTATCAGAGGTAGAAGCGATGACCCAAGAGATCTGAATGAATTTATTCAGAGAGACATGAGGGAGCTTGATGTTGGGATAGGGCATGTTCTAGCGTTGGCTGACAAACATATAGTGAACGATTCAACAATTAAAAATTTCAGGAGACAGTTGAGACGATTCTATGAAGAGGTGATTTCTTGATTGAGTTAGACCTTAAAGTAGAAGCAGACTTATCGTTAACTGAAGATGAAGAGAAGGTAAGGCTAGCAGTCAGCAATCTATTCCCTCAAATCAAGTTGAATTCACTTGAAGTTAATGATGTTCATAGGAAGTTGGTCGGTGAAGGTAGAGACTTCGAGGG
>JAGTQO010000093.1:3312-3485 GCA_018396565.1 Candidatus Bathyarchaeota archaeon | reverse complement strand
GATAAGTCTGCTTCTACGCAGAGATAGAATAAGGGCAGCTGCTTTGAACATATTATCGTCCTCAATCCATGAAAATTGTTTGACTATCCATTTTAATAAGCAGGCGGCATACGCTGGTCACATCTCATTTGTAACCGAGCCTGGAGAGTCGGCTCTTGGACCCATAACAGTAT
>JAGTQO010000093.1:0-3288 GCA_018396565.1 Candidatus Bathyarchaeota archaeon | reverse complement strand
AGATTATTGAATGGTTAGTTGAGACAAGTTAAATTTTACATTGAAGCCATCGGTATGTCGAAAACACTGTGGGCCGAATCATTATGAAACTCGGTATCTCTTCACTTTATCTGCTCGGCAAAGATTTTAAAGTGCTCCGAAATCTAATCGTCAGCTCCAATATTCGTATCTGGGAGATTGTGGATGAAGATACTCATAGGCTGAATAGAGTCAGGGTCAGATCTCTCAGGAGACTGAAGAATGATCTTGATATCTGTTTCACAGTCCATGCCCCCTTCGAGGATATTAACATAGCGACACTCAATGAAGGGAATAGAAGATCAGCGTTGGCCCGTATGTCTGAGTCTCTAAAATTGGCTTCTGAGTTAGAAGCTGAAGTTTGGGTCATCCATCCTGGAATGAACTCAGGTCTAAGCTGGGTTTATCCCAATACTCAGTGGCAATTAACCCTCGACTCACTCAAGATTTTCAGTGAAAAGGGTGAAGATTCAGGGTTGATAGTAGCTGTTGAGAACATGCCTTCAAGAGCATTTATTCTAAGTTCAAAAGATGATTTTGCTAATTTATTTTTTAAGAGGGAAATTGGCAACATCAAAATGGCCCTTGATATTGGTCACGCAAACATAATGGGAGGTTTAAATTGGTTTCTCAAGTTTCTTGAAGATAGGATCATAGAGGTGCATCTTCATGACAATCATGGTTCATTTGACGAGCATAACGCTATCGGCCATGGAACGGTCAATTGGGCACGTTTGATTCAGACACTGGTTAATAAGAAGTTTCAAGGATTCATGATCATTGAGAGCATCAAGGGAGTCGTAGAATCTTACAGAAGGATGGCGGGAATGTTAAGGGGTTACCGGTAATCTCATCATGTCGAATGCCATTATGGTATCGGGGAAAATTTCCTTGGCCTCGTTTAATAGTGGTGTAGCATCCTTATACATTGTACTTACATGTAACAGTACCAGTTTACCCACATTGGCTTCTTTAGCTATCATGGCCGCATCGACCGATGTTGAGTGGCCATACTTCCTCGCCCTATCTGCTTTCATGCTGTCGAAAGTACAATCATACATCAGTATGCTAGCGTTCTTGGCAAGTTCAATTGCATTCTTGCATGGTTTTGTATCTGTGATATAGACGATCTTCGCACCCTTCCTTGAGGGCCCTAGAACCTGTGCTGGAGTTACCTCGGCTCCGTTCACAGTTACAGCTTCTCCCCGCTGCAGCTTCTTCCATAAAGGACCTTCGGGTATCCCAAGCGCTCTAGCTTTGGCAGGATTAAATCTGCCTGGCTTATCTTTCTCCGTCAATGCGAAACCTAAACAGGGAAATCCATGTTCCATCCAGGCTGCATCTACTACGTAGTCTTCTTCTTCAATTAATCTCCCTGAATCGGCTTGGTGAACCGATAGTGGGAATGTTGGATTAAACTTTACAGTTTTACAAATAGCCTCTATAAATTCAACTATCCCTTCTGGGCCGAATATCTCGAGCACTCTGTTCCTTCCCAAGAAGGACATTGAATGGAGGAGGCCGGGTAACCCGAAAATATGGTCCCCATGCATATGGGTTATGAAAATCTTCATTCTCCGGTTAAACCCGATCTTCGCCATAAACATTTGCCTTTGAGAACATTCGCCACAATCAAACATAAACAGCTCAGCGCCTCTGCGTAAGATGATGCTTGGAAGACCCCTATTCTCATTAGGCATCACCCCTCCTGTTCCCAAAAATATTAGCTCCAACACCCTACTGTCACGCAGAATCTCTTTTCTTTACACTGAAGACGGCTATCTCCCTTGTAAGGCTTTTATGCACTCTCATGACATGTCTCTCAACGAGCGTTAACCCTTCTTCATACCCCAATCTGCAGATATCTATGGCGGACGGACTGGCTACACACAAAAATCTGCCTGGCATTATTATGTTCTTGATCTCTCTTAAGAATTCCCTAATCAGTTTACTCCGTTCCGTTCCATAGGTTGAGGAGGCTCTGCCGTACGGCGGATCAGTAGCTAATGATGACGCTCTTGGATAAGGTAGCTTCTTGGCGTCTGCCACCAGTAAACCATAAGGTTCAAGTTTCAAGTACCTAAAATTTAGGAGTGTCTTTTTGACCATCTCAGGACTTATATCAGAACCGACTACTTTACAACCTATAGCGGCAGCCTCAATTAGTATCCCACCCACACCGCAAAAGGGATCTATAAATATGTCACCAGGTCTAGCCCGTGCAAGATTTACTAAGCTTCTTGCAAGTTTCGGCTGGACGGTTGCAGGATATAGTGCAGGTCTCGATTTCGGCGCATGCTTTACAAGTCTAGGTCGACGGCTTCTCGAGACCACTATTCCAAATAGAAACTTCTCGCCGATTATTCCCAAAAATTCCTTGTTGTATCTAACGGGATCAACTCTGGATGTCGGCACCGCAGAAGATATTAGGCTTCCAATAACAGATTCTATTCGTTTTCTCTCTAAATGTCTGGATGAGCCGAAAAGCCTTAAGGTTCTAACTATGAATCTCTCCCTAGAACCCAAGTAATCAAGATATAATACCTCTGAAGCTTTTTTGAATATCTCATTTTCGAAGTTCTCGGTCTGAAATAGGATCAATCCACCTAGATTACACATCCCTGCCCTCTCAACAACAATTTCAACGCATGATCTATCAGCGGTAAGAGTGAGAAGTTTCGGAGCGGATCTGACATCCATATACTTGTATCCTTCCGACTCGAGTATCGCCAGAACCTCAGCTGCAGGGAGTGTCTCATGTTCCCCGGAGAGGAGGAAGAATAGTGAGTTCACAAAATCTTCCTCAACGCTTCAGAGATGATTGTTGAAACCGAGACCTTGCTAAATCTACTAGGTACCGTATCGGTACTGATTATGTCGGTAACACCGCTTTCTCTCATGGTTTTCTCAGCCTCACCGATAATTAGGCCATGAGTACACGCAGCAAAGATCTTTCCGGCATTTTTACTCCTCATTACTCTCGCCACGTTTGCTATGGTTGACCCCGTCGAGATTATGTCATCCAGAATTATTACGTCCCTACCTCCGATATCTATGTCTTTATAGTCTGTCACAACCTCTCCTGTCACCCTGTCCCTATGCTTCTCGAAGTATGCGTAATCAGTCTTAAGTATGGATGAAACGAGTTGTGCGTGTGTGACCGCTCCTCTGTCTGGCGCCAACACGTATGGTTCAGTTAACTTAAGGGTCTTAAGATACTCCGCCAATAGAGGCATAGCCGATAAATTCACCGTTTGTAACGTGAAAGTT
>JAGTQO010000094.1:5098-5241 GCA_018396565.1 Candidatus Bathyarchaeota archaeon | reverse complement strand
CCTCTGCAATATACTTGAGTGAGTATCTCCACTCAACCTGGATGGGCTGCATTATAGTAGGGATCATAATAATCATCGCAGGCCTAATACTGTATGCTGCCAGTCACCGTTAGAGGTTGAGGACCAAGAGCAGATACTTATAA
>JAGTQO010000094.1:1387-5067 GCA_018396565.1 Candidatus Bathyarchaeota archaeon | reverse complement strand
TTGAGAAAGTTATGGACCTGAGTCAGAATATTAGCAGCTCCATTGATTATGTTAGGGGATTATTCACAGACCTCGGGAGACTCGTTATACTGATCATCTTAAACATCATTCCAATAGTGAATCTCATAATTGTTGGGTATATGGCGAAGACCGTTAAGGAGACCCCTGCCTCTGAGAGTCCACCGAGACTTGAAGGTTATGGGGGCCTATGGATGGATGGGTTGAAGGTTGCGGTGGCTTCGATAATCTACATGATCATACCCCTGATACTTGTAATTCTTGGGGTGTTCTCGATCTTTATGCCTATGATGCCCCGACGCATTATCGGCCTGACACCTATATCGCTTAGTTTAGGTTTTGCACTCATGATTGTGGGAGTTATACTAACATTCGTCATTGCGATAATTATGGTGATGGCCATCGTCCACATGGTGAAGACCGAGAGCTTCGCAAAGGCCTTCGAGATTGGCGAGATCCTCAGAACAATCAATATGATAGGTTGGGGGAAGTATATTCTCTGGTTGATAGCTATGTTCATCCTAGCAATCATAGTAGGAGCCGCAGGATATATTCCGGCGATAGGTTGGCTCATCTCACTCATCATATCACCGGTATTCGGCGTATTCGCAGCGAGGTCAGCAGCCCTACTATATGTGGACGCCAAAGGTCCAAAAGAGGTTCCTGAGGGAAAGTTTGAGAGGAGATTCTGCATCGCATGCGGATCCGAGATTCCGCCTGAAGCAGTCTATTGCCCAGTCTGCGGGAAACCTCAACAGGCATAACCTCACATAAACCGACCTTTCTTCAACTACTCCCCTACGATCTGTACAATTATCTCCCTACTCCTTGGTCGAACATCAAGTTCGACAAAGACTATTTGCTGCCATGTTCCAAGGGTCAACCTACCGTTTATGAATGGAACTGTAAGACTGGGTCCAAGCATCGAGGCCCTCACGTGTGAGTGGCCGTTTCCGTCATGCCACCTCCTCTCATGTTCATAACCTATGCCTTTGGGGAAGAGTCTCTCAAGGGCTGCTGGAAAGTCTCGGAGTAAGCCACTCTCATACTCGATAGTTGTCAACGCACCTGTTGAGCCTGGGATGAAGAGTGTTACAATACCATTTCTTAAACCTGAGTCTCCAACAGCCTTCTCAACGCCACCTGTCAAGTCTATCATATCAACCTCACCCCTGGTCTCCACAGATATTTTCTTGGTCACCACAGCCACAGACCGTCACCTCGAAAGATTGAATGTTAAGATCTGGTTGGTGGAAGATAAACGGATTGAGTCGGAGGAGATGTAGATATGCTGCAGCACCATCTATCATATTACTTGCATGTTCTCTATGATTGCGTCGGCGAACTTTGATGTTCCTATTGGTTGGACCCCTTCAAGTTGCCTTGCAAGGTCGTATGTCACCCTCCTCTGGCTTATGGTTCTTGCAACAGCCTTCTCAACCTTATCCGCAGCCTCCTTCCACCCTATGTGTCTGAGCATCAGAACCCCTGAGAGTATTGTTGATGTTGGGTTGACCTTGTCCTGGTTCGCGTAGGCTGGGGCTGTTCCATGTGTAGGCTCGAAGACAGCTACTCCGGTCTCGAAGTTTATGTTTGCCCCTGGGGCGAGGCCTAAACCCCCAGCCATCGCGGCGGCTAAATCTGAGATGTAGTCGCCGTTCAGGTTTGGGAGGACGAGAACATCATACTCTCCTGTTCTGAGTATCAGTTGCTGGAACATATTGTCGGCGAGCCTGTCTCTGATTATGATCTTGCCTGGCGGTGCGACGCCTCTGTATGGGCCTTCAGGTTTGAGTTCACTCTCAGTGACTATCTTGTCTTTGAACTCCGTATTAGCAACCTCGTAGGCCCACTTCATGAATCCGCCTTCAGTATACTTCATTATATTCCCCTTATGGACTATGGTGACGCTTCTTCTGTTGTTTCTGATTGCGTAATCTATGGCGGCCCTCACTATCCTCTTCGTAGCGTATTCACTTATCGGCTTGATCCCTATGGCTGAGTCTGGTCTGACCTCGCTCCTTAACTCCTTCCTGAGGAAATCTATGAGTCTTCTAGCCTCTTCTGAACCTTCCTCAAACTCTATTCCAGAATAGACGTCTTCAGTATTCTCTCTGAATATGACTAGGTCTAGCTCTTCAGGATGCTTCAGCCTTGAGGGTGCTGAAGGAATATATTTGACTGGTCTCACGCATGCGTATAGGTCGAGCCTCTGTCTGAGGGCTACATTCAGGCTCCTGTAGCCTTCAGCTATCGGTGTCTCCAGTGGTCCTTTGAGGGCTACGACATGTTCCTGTATGGTCTTCAGGGTCTCCTCAGGTAGGGCTTCACCATACTCTCTCCTCGCCTTCTCTCCAGCGTAGGCTTCGACCCAGTTTAACCTTCTACGGGTTCCATAAGCACCTTCAACAGCTGCGTCTAAAACCCTTATGGCGGCCCTGACGACTTCGGGGCCTATCCCATCACCCTCAATATATGGTATGTTTGGTTTATCCGGGACGGACAATATTCCGGAGATGCCGACTATTCTCGAACCTTCACCCTTTACAGTTCTATTCTTTAGACTTGCATCCATCAAAGTTCACGACGTTTGAATCTCTTATTCGGTTGAATGCTGTATTTAGTTCTTCCCATGTTTGAATCTTCAATATAGGGTTTTGATCTTTTCTCTCCAAGAAGGAAATTCTTCGGGGCTCGGATAGTTCAGGAAGTGTCTCTTGACCCTGCGCATCCTGCTTGAGACTTCCCTGAGCCTGAGGAGGAACCTCAGTCTACCTATGTTTCTGAGTATTCTTCCAGCCTTGTCGGTTAGGCTCAGATTCAAGTCTCCTTCAAGGCTCGCCTTTAGAACATCATCCTCCATAACAAGCTTCTGGGCCATCCCATAATTCAACTCTTCATCCGTTAGACTTTGCAGGAAGATTCTGAATACATCCAGTCCAGCCTGTTTGGCACCGTAGGCCACCATATATTTCAGGTTATAGTTCCAGAGGCCACGGCTGGTTGTGTCATCCTTCTCCAGGGCTTCAGCCGCAACCTGGGCTGCTATGGTGCCGCTGATCATCGATGGGCCTATGCCTCCGCCGTGTATCGGGTTTACGAGGCAGGCGGCGTCTCCTATGAACATGACGCCGTCCCCGACTAGACAGTCGAGTGGTCTCCTGGTTGGAACCGCCCCCCAACCGGCGCTTTGAACCTTTGAGTCTTTGAATATTGGTTTATTCAATATGTGCTTGTAGAGTTGGGCTTTAGGGTTTGGATTCTCAATCTCTGCTTGGACCCCAACTCCGACGTTGACTTTTCCATTGCTTCTGGGGAAGATCCAGAAGTAGCCTCCCCTGGCAACCTTCTGGCTCAAGTATATGTGGCTGTAGCCTTGCTCAAAATCGACGTTGCTCCTTACCTCTCGGTAACAGACCATGAGGTCCCTCCTGGACACCGCCCTCTCAATATTGAAGTTCTCAGGTAGACTCCGCTTGATGGTTGCTGCAACTCCACTCGCATCTATCGTCACCTTGGCCTTCAAGACTCGTCTTCGACCTTGACTTTGGGCTATCACACCCTTGACCGTATTGCTCTCGATGTTTGGGCCGGTGACGATAGATGCGAGTGGAGTTGCAGCAACCATCAAGCGGAGTCTACCTGAGAACTTCAATATTGAG
>JAGTQO010000094.1:836-1380 GCA_018396565.1 Candidatus Bathyarchaeota archaeon | reverse complement strand
TGACCGTATTGCTCTCGATGTTTGGGCCGGTGACGATGGTTGAATCGGCGAGTTCAGCTCCGGAGTCTATGGCGTCCTTTAGGAGGCGCTGGCCGAACCTGTATCTGTCAACCATGTAGCCTGAGACCCCTGGCCCATCTATGACGAAGACGCTGGATAGGTCTGGTGAGTATATTTTGACGCCGACCATCTCAGAGTCTAACTCATCACCTTTGGGGTGTGGGATCTTCAACTCGTCGAAGTGGTGTGAGCCTATTGCGTCGCCGCAGACCTTATCGCCTATCTTGACTTTTGGTTTACACTCGACCAGACAAACCTTCAGACCCATCCTAGCGGCTTTCGATGCTGCTGTGCAGCCAGCTGTCCCGGCTCCGACGACAATAAGATCATATGTGTCAGGCACAGGCTCAACCTCACAGATGACGATTCAGATCAGAGGATCGATCTTTTATTCCTTAAATGTTTGATGGATGAGGTTTAGGTGGAGTATTCGTTTCACCGACATTCTTCGAGGGCCCTAAAGTTTTCAGGTCAGATGTAGGAA
>JAGTQO010000094.1:0-828 GCA_018396565.1 Candidatus Bathyarchaeota archaeon | reverse complement strand
GGATCTCGACTGCGACTTGCCCCCTGACAACATTGCCTTTGAGGTATGTGTCCCAGAAGTGGGCTATCGAATGGAAGACTGGATCAGGCTCTATATGTGGCAGAGATATCAATGTGTCATCATCGAGTCTGCATATGTCGACGTGAACCCTGCATATCCACCTGCTGTATCTGCGTAGCTCAGGATAGTCCTTGGGGAGGTTGAAGGGGAAACCTATTGGGCAGGAGACGGTTGGGCCTGGATGTCCGAAAGGATCTTGAATGACATGTCTGGTCTCGAAACCGTTCGACTCATAGAGTTTTACAACCTCACCAGTTACCTTCGTGTTATGGCTGAGATACTGTTCGGGAGTTATCTGGAATGTCTGGTAGTAGTAGGTCTCCTTCGTCAAAGGGTCTTGGAAGCTCGCTGTCGAATAGTAATTTTCAACGTCGACTTTTCTGGGGATCCATGTCCAGTCCACAGGCTGAGTTTGAATATACTCAATTCTAGAGTATGGTTCCATCCACACCGCCTACAATCGGTACATAAGTTAGAATGCTCAACATATTAATTAAGATGTTTTCATTGATTGTGGGGGCGGTGCCTACTTATTCTGTGGAGTCTTCATTTGATTATGATTCATGGAATTTTTCCAACTGGATAAAGGCTCATAGGTGTGGAACTAACTAGATTAAGTTCCCGCAGGCAAAGTGTTCAACTTGAATGGAGCAGTCGAGGAGATTATTTGGTCAAGTCCATTGCCGCCTGAGGCAGTTTTGGTTTGACGCGGGTTGATTGGCGCCCTTCGCCAGGGGGGCCAGATTGTGCACCCCTTAGGGCGGGATT
>JAGTQO010000012.1:14418-27830 GCA_018396565.1 Candidatus Bathyarchaeota archaeon | reverse complement strand
GAGGTTGACTGTGTTCTTATAGGTGACGACATAGCTTCATATATGAGTCCTAAACAGTTTAGAGAGTTTGTTCTGCCTAGATATAGGGAGATATATGGTGTTATCCCGAAGTGTCAACGCTGGCTGCATAATGATGCTAATTCTTCGCATTTACTTGAGTTGCTTGCAGAGTCTGGTGTCGAGGTGTTCCATGTAGGCTATGAGGTTGATTTGAACGATGCGAAGAGGCGTGTAGGAGACAGATTATGCTTCGTAGGTAACCTTCCACCCTTAGAAGTTTTGAGAGAGGGGAGTAGGGAGCTGGTGGCTTCTAAATCTAGAGAGCTCATATCGAGGTTGGCTTATAATGGAGGTTTCGTGCTTGCGCCCGGGGGCTACCTTGTCGAGGGGACCCCGCCAGAGAATGTAGATAGCATGATAGAGGCGGCTGAACATACACCTATAAATGGGTTGGGTTGACAAGAGTTACAGTTCAGGATAGGGTGGTAATGTTATGGATGAGTTTAGACTCTGGAAATTGACATGGAGGGAGGTTGCTGACATAGTTGGGGAGACTTCTGCCGTATTGATTCCTGTAGGGTCTATTGAGCAGCACGGTTACCATATACCTTTAGACTGCGACATATACACAAGCACATACATATGTGAGAGGGTTGCTGAGAAATCTTTACTAGAAGGTGTAAAAGTGTTGGTGGCTCCACCCATCAACTTCGGCGTCTCATGGTACCATATGGGGTTCCCAGGAACGATCACGGTCAACCCTGAAACCTTCATCGACGTCCTCACACAGATATGCTCCTCACTGAGCAGACATGGATTCAAAAAGAAGATCGTAGTGAATTCGCATGGAGGCAACACATCGACGTTACAGGTCTTCACCAACAGGTTCTACGAGGAGTATGGAGAGAAGATATATCTCTGCCAGTGGTGGGATCTGGCAAGCGACGAGATGGTGAACATAGACACGCCTATGGTACATGTCGAGGAGGCTGAGACATCGGTAGCCATGGCTGTGGGTATGAGAGTTCTGACAGACAAGACTGTTAGGGAGGCATTCGACAGGAGAGCCGCGCTCAAAGAGCATGGTCTTCCAGCATTCGAAATCGTCAAGTACGATGCGAGACACAGGGGGCCCTACATAAACACTCCTATGGATATGATACATCACATCTCAGAGTCAGGCGTAGTAGGCGACGCAACGAAAGCCGACATCGCGAAGGGAAAAAGAATACTTGACGCGACAGTTGAAAGGCTCACAGAATTCTGTAAGCAGTTGGGGGAGGCCAAACGATAAATATTATATTTAAAAATTTTGACATCTACTGCCGTAAACAAATTCATGAGCATGAGAGTACCGACGGTCAATATCCCAGGTATAGTCTGTCAGCCAAAAATTTTGGCACAGGCTTACTTAAGATCTTCTCAGCTGCGGAGTCTATGTCATATTTGATCCTCCTCAACTCAAATTTGACATGACCATCCTCTAAATCTAGGATGAGGTAGCTGGCCCTAGGGTCGCCGTCCCTAGGCTGCCCCACACTACCTGGATTCAGAAGATATCTTGAACCTATATTGACTTGCATGGGCATATGTGTGTGGCCTAACATTAAGATGTCTACACCAGCATAATCCACCATACCTCTCAGAATAAATTCAGGGGTCCCAGGGAAAACATACTCATCCAAGGGATCTCTTGGACTCCCATGATACATGCCAAGGCGTAGACCCTGCTCCTCCCTCAGAGATCGGTGGGGAAGATTAGCCAAGTAGGACATGTTTCTTGGATGCAGAGTCCTCCTCGTCCATTCAACAGCCAAAGCCGCATGGGATGCGAAGCCCGAAGTATCTCCACTCACAACGGCATAGTCGTGGTTTCCCGCGATGACGACCTGAGGTTCAAGTAGCCTTACCTTATCGACAACCTCATTGGGTTCGGCGCCGTAACCTACGAGGTCGCCTAGACAGAAAACAGCGTCGAAATCACCCATACTTGAAGCAACAGCATCCAAAGCCTCTAGGTTAGAGTGAATATCGGAGATGACTATCACCCTCATACCAGCCACCTGTTAATAGAAGTAGACAACGACCCTTTAAATCTGAGAGGGGACCATTCTACAGATATGAAGGGGAATGAGTTTCCTCGAGAGAACACAAGAGTATAAAGGCGTCCTGTTCCATCTCAGACTCTTAACATTAGAGAACGCTGTCATAGCATTCTTCTATGAGGGGGAGATGAAGCTGGGAACATTAGCTGTTTCTATGCCGATGAGTGTGGAGGAGAGTGTGAGCAGGTCATCGGTCCTTCTGGGTGGGAGATATATGGTAGCCTCAAGGATCCTGTCGGAGAGGCTTTCGGCACATTACAGGAAGATGAGTCTAGTATCATTCCACTCAACCCATCCTGAGGCGGAGGCCCTCCGCATCTACACCGGAATCCTGAATGACCTCATTCAATCCTCAAATTAGAAAGTTTGAGTTAATTTAAGAGTTGTTGGATACAATGTGAAACATAATTCAAGTTACACATCTACTTGACGGCGACTGTTGATAGAAAGTATATTCCTAAGAATATGAGTATGGCGCCAATCATTCTAACCAGGTATGTTCGAGAGTTATGGTGTTCCGCAAGGGCTTCAAAACTGGTTCTTGAAATGAGATAGCCTATTGTAACAGCGAATATTCCTTGGGCAGCCCCTAAACCCTCAGTTATTTGAACAGAGTGTCCTAAGGAGTAGAAGAGGAAGAGGTATGAGAAGTACTGGACGACCACGGCCAATACGACGAATAAAAAGGAGTTTCTCCATCCTACCTTTAATGCTTTCAATTCCTCGCTGTGGAATATTAGGGGTGCCAGACAGATTAGAACGCCGAACCATGCGAGTTCACGCCAAATAAGAAAGTTAAAGTTTGTAACCATCTTCATCGCAGGTTTAACAGCCACATTTCCAGCCGCATATAGGAAGGCTGTTGATAGGAAGATCCATAGAGCCTCGTTACTCGGCGATAGGATCCGCGTAATCTGCATATCATCATCCCAAGAGGTCATCACCGCTCCGAGCATCGCCACAAGAATCCAGAATGTCACATCGACACCATAATATTCACCTAGAAATACGTAGCTGAGAGGTATAACGAAGACAGGTTTGACGCCTATTATCGGCAGTGCTGAGGACGCATCGTATCTTGTCAAACCGTAATACATTAAAAGATAAGCGATTATGGAGGTACCTCCTGAGATTATGGCGTAAGGGAATACCGCTACCGGAGGTACAAACACTTCCTTGGGTGCAAATATGTAGGTTAGAAATGTGAATATTCCTATTATTAGAATGCCCTGCATATAGACGAAAGAAACGAAGTTCCTCATCCTGTTTGAGATTATGTATTTCGCTAGAAACGTGAATATTGCGAAGAAGAAGCCTGAGGCGATGGCGTATACCATGAACGGCTCCAACCTTTAACTCACCAACATTCAGATCGGCGGCTAGAAATGTGCGTATCAGCATATTAGATTTAAGGTCGGTATGAACGGTTTGATGTGTCTTTCAGTAGGATACTAGGCTTGAGAGGGGGGCCTCTCCCAGAACATCTGTAGATGCCTTCCTAACCTTCTCCCTATAAACTTCCTTCGTGTATATTCGCATAATATTCAGGAATACCCTCAACGAGTCTACTATTCTAGATAGTTCACCCAGTCTTTGAGGAATCTTCTCGCCAGTCTTCGATTTATAGAAGATAGGTATGTTCATAGGTTCTATATCTATCGCGTAATGGTATGGGACTGATGGGAGGGATGGGACATCTATAGTGACCTCATCAGTTGGAACCCCAGCCTTGAGAGCTATCTCCTCCTCGATCTGTCTTCTTACAGCCTCATTGTTGAATATGTTTGTGACGAGTTGGTCCCTGACGAAGAAGGTTTTCTCATAAGCACATTTGAGCAGCCTCCTATTGTCCAGATCCATTATGATGTCTCTGCTCTTTGAATGTTTAAGCATCTCCCATAATGTCTGGTCGTCAAGTTGCAAATAGTCTTGGAGAGAGATTGACTTGAAGAGGTTGAGCTCATCCTTAGCCTTCTCTAATGCTTTTATCAACATTATCTGGGCGGCCCTAGTTGTCCTATGAAAATATATTGCCCTGAAAGATTCGAGTCTTGCAAGAAGGAATGTCTCCAGTGTCGATAGGGCGGTGGCGTCGACAGCCAGATTCCCGTCGAGTATATCCATCGTGTAGATTAGGCGGAATATGTCTATTGTCCCGTAACTTGCACCTGTATGATAGGAGTCTCGAAGGAGAAAATCCATCTTGTCAACGTCTACTGAGCTTCTGATTATCTGGTTTAGATAAGGCTTATCAGGTCTTGCCAGTCGACCGACAGAGATCAAACCTACCTCTTCAGGGTCTAAACCTATTCTTTCAAGAGCCCGACCTACCTCAGACTCCCTGATTATCCATAACGACATGTCCTCATGGGTCTTACCCAAATATTTCGATAGGAGAGTCTCGAAGAGGTGGGAGTAGGGGCCGTGCCCAACATCATGCAAAAGCGAAGCCATCTTAACTTTAACCTTCTCCTCCGGAGAGAGTGACGGGAGACTCTCAGCGAGAATCCCAGCCAGATGCATGGTTCCGAGAGAATGTTCAAAACGTGTATGGTTAGCAGCTGGGTAGGCATATTGGGCCCCTGAGAGTTGCCTGATCCTCCTGAGCCTCTGCACTGGAGCGGTATCGATTATACTCCTCTCCCACTCAGTTATTCTGATATAGCCGTATAGGGGATCCTTGATGAAACCCCAATATTTCGTAGACTCCAAACCTCAAACACCTGAATAGTCAAACATACATGCTCAAACAGTCAACTGATAGATTCATGAGACTCCGTAATATATTATGGTTGAGGTTCAAAGTTGAGTCTAAAAGTAGGCGTCTTCATAGTGATTGAAGGGATAGATGGAGCTGGGAAGACCCTCCACTCAAAGAATCTATGCCTCCAACTTCACAGAAAAGGGTACCTGGCCAGATACACCGCTGAGCCTAGTGGAAACGTGATCGGTAGACTCCTCAGGAGGGAGTTTCTGAATAGGAGGAAGGCCCCCCCTGAAGTGGAGACACTTCTATTCGCTGCAGATCGTTTCCAACATCTCAGACAGGAGGTGATGCCGACGCTCCGTAGAGGAGGAATAGTGGTTTCAGACCGTTACATCTACGCGTCCATAGCTTATCAGGGAGCACAGAAAGTTGATATAGGATGGATAAGATGCGTAAATAACTTCGCTCCAAAACCAGACCTTGCAATATACCTGGATGTTCCAGCAGAAGTTGCTATGTCGAGAATTCGCAGAGGCAGAAGCGTCATGGAGAGGTTGGAGTTTGAGAAGAGGGTGAGAGAGATTTACTTGAAGCTGGTGAAGGATGGGGAACTCACATACATAGATGGAGACAGGCCTGTAGAAGATGTGGATAAGGACATATTCAATATAGCCATTGAGACAATTACAAAAAAACATATCGCAGGAACTTGACATATCAATTGGACTTCTTGACGGTTCAACGTTCCAAAATACCAATGATCCTTAAAAGGAGCCTTCTCCATCTCAAAAATAAATGCGTATGAAGCATGGCAGAATTAAATATTAGAACGGTCAAACCTGAAGATTTCAATTTCATAATTGAGCTCGCCGCCTCTGAAGGTGTTAAATATAATGTTCAGGATCTAGTCCGCGTCATAAACTATGAGCCTGAAGGCTTCTTCATAGCAGTTGAAGGTGAAAGTAAACTTGGAGTAGTCTCAACAGTAAGTTACGGTGTAGTAGGTTGGTTGGGTAACCTATTCGTTAAGGAACAGACTAGGAGAAGAGGCGTAGGAACCAAACTTGTGAGGAAGGCTCTGGAGTACATGGCGTGTAAAGGAGTGAGGGTGACTAAGCTCTACTGTTTTCCAAATAATATTCCATTCTATAGGAGGTTAGGTTTTAGGACTGAATTATCATATATGGTGTTCAGGGGTGAGGGGAGACGAATGGATTCAGCTGCCGTCGAAGAGATGGACGAATCTTTTCTTGACAAGTTATCTATGTTTGACAGAGGAATTTTCGGAGCCGACAGGTCGAAGGTCTTGAAGGCGATCTACAATCAATTCAAAGAATACTGTTTTGCAGCTTATGTTGATGGAGAGGTTGCTGGATACATAATGGCTGCTGGCTCAGAAGGCCAATATGAGGTGGGGCCATGGGTCTGCAAACCTGAATGGCAAGAAAGGTTTGCAGAGGAACTTTTCAAAGCAGAGATGAATAGGCTTAGAGGAGTTGAGTTTGAAATCACGTCTCCACAATATAGTGAGGTGGCTGAGAGGATCCTTCTAGATTATGGTTTGAAACCTGAAGGGAAAGTTGTGCGGATGAGTTTTGGGGAGGACCTGAATCTCGGAGAGTCTGGGGCCATTCTGGGGGTAGGTAGCTTAGACTGTGGATAAGCTCACTCAGACATGAAGCGAATGAACTCCTCCTTCGTTCTAGGTTTAAGAACATAATTGTGTCTCCTCTCGTAGCCTATGGTTGAGTCTGGCCTCTCCCCATAATCGTGGCCAGGATAAACCTCCACATCATCGTTGAGGATCATAAGCTTGTTGAATAAGCTGTCATATAGGTCCGCAGATGATCCCCCTGGGAGGTCTGTCCTTCCACATTCACCGACGAAGAGAGTGTCGCCTGTCAATAGTTTATTATCAACCAGAAGGCAGATGCTGTCAGGGGTGTGGCCTGGTGTATAAATAACTTTTATGCTTACATTGCCCAGGACTACTTCGTCCCCGTCCCTCAAACCACCTCTAGCGTTTGGCGCATACTTTAAAATCTTAGCCCCAGTCTCCTCGGCAAGTTCACTATTACCAGCAGTATGGTCTGGATGCGAATGGGTATTTATTATAAATTTAAGTTTCAAAGACTCTTCTCTGAGGGCCTCAAGAATATCCTCCACAGCCCCTGAAGGATCTACAACCACCGCCTCCCTAGACTGCTCATCACCTATGAGGTAGGCGAAGTTTCTTAAACCCTCCACAAGGAACCTTTTGAAGATCATCATGTAACACCCACCTAACCTTAACATTTGTAGAACCTTATGAGTCTTACAGCAGGATTGTTTGAAGGAATGTTTGAAAACAAGCCGTTAGGGCCGAGCTTTACGAACTTGCCCGAAGATTTTCAGCACTTTAATTCGGACAAAACTCTGATTCTAGATTATCACGCCCCAACCATTTACACACAAGATTTTATATTTGATAAGCTATACTTATAGGCTGATGAGTTATGCCGAACATTAAATTTACCAAGTTTATAGAAGGAAAAGTCAGTGAATTAAAGCAGGCAGGTGTCTTTCCACATATAAGGGTTCTATCAGGTCCAAACTCAACCAAGGCTACTCTCGACGGGAAAGAGGTCTTGATACTCTGTGCTAACAATTATCTTGGGCTGGCGAATCATCCTGAGATGATTCAGGCCGCCAAGGATGCGGTTGATAAGTATGGTGCAGGAATGGGTACAGGCCGAATGATAATGACCTATGACATTCAGAACAAGCTTGAAGATAAGCTCGCTGCTTTCAAGTCATCTCAAGCTTCCCTATGCTTTGCAACTGGTTACATTGCGAACCTTGGAGGGATATGGCCTCTCATGGAGGAGGGTGACACCATAATAAGTGAGGAGCTGAACCATGCAAGTATTATTGATGGATGCAGAATGTGCAGGGGAGTGAACCGTTACGTATACAAACATTTGGATATGAAAGACTTGGAGAACATACTCAAGACCACTGTTGATGAGAGGTCTAAGGGTAAGACTATGATAATCTCAGACGCAGTCTTCAGTATGGACGGTGACATATGTAAGTTGCCTGAGATGATTGAGCTTGCGGAGAAGTATGATGCTTTCATCTTCCTCGATGAGGCGCACGCATCAGGAGTTCTTGGAAAGACAGGTAAAGGCACTGTTGAACATTTCAACGCTTACGGTAAGGTTGAGGTTCAGATGGGGACCCTCTCGAAAGCCATCGCAACAGTGGGAGGTTACATAGCCGGCAGTGAGAACCTGATATACTACTTGCGTAGAGCCTCCAGACCATTCGTATTTTCAACAGGATATCTCGATCCAGCCGTCTGTGGAGCGACGATGAAGGCCCTTGAAATAATTGAGAGGGAGCCTGAACGTGTCCAGAGACTATGGGATAACACTAGATACTTCAAGAAGGAGTTGAATAGTCTAGGATTCGACACAGGTGTAAGCGAGACGCCAATAACACCGGTGATTGTGGGTGAAGCCGAGAACGCCCAGAGACTGAGCAGATACCTGTATGAGGAGGAGGGGATATATGTTCAAGCATTCAGCTACCCAGTCGTTCCTAAAGGTAAAGCCAGGGTCAGAACAATAGTCAA
Organism: Candidatus Bathyarchaeota archaeon; assembly: GCA_018396565.1. GTDB lineage: Archaea > Thermoproteota > Bathyarchaeia > 40CM-2-53-6 > RBG-13-38-9 > DTMT01. Next base: position 19,402 of record JAGTQO010000012.1, on the reverse strand, counting down.
CGCCCACCACACCAAGGAACAGTTAGACTATGCTCTGGGAGCCTTCGAGAGGGCGGGAAGAAAACTCGGCATCATCTGAATGCGCCTCTCCACTAACCTTCATCATTTCTTTGTATTCCTAAGCACCTTCATATATCTCTCTCAAAATCCTGATATTCTCCTTCAGAGTCTTAATCGGATCCTGAAGGTTCAGCAACTCTATCGAATAGTACCCATCATACCTCTTCTCCTTCAATGCCTTCACAAACCTGGCAATCTCACCCATCGGCATCGTACCCACATCTAAAGGAGTGTGAATATCGTTTTTCCCATCGTTATTGTCGAAGTGAACATGATAGAGTTTATCAGTCTTCATCACCGTCTCATAAGCATCCTCCTTGGTCATGTTCAAATGTCCAACATCTAGGAGGGCGCCCAAATTCCCAATGTTGAATTCCTTGATGATCTTGTTCAGGTAGCTCGCTTCATCAACCAGTCTTCCAGGGGAGTGCTCAATACATATCTTCACACCTGCAGACTTTGCATAGTCACAAGACTCAGCCAGAGACTCACGTAACCACCCCAGGGCATTACCGATATCTGCGATATCTCCTTTGCTTGTAGGTGTGACCACGTATACTTTGTCTGTTCCGAAATAGCCAGCCCAGTCCACACAGTCCTTTATATACTGAACAGTTCTATCTCTAATATTCTTGTCTGGACTCTCCAGACAGAGTTTCCCACCGCTGAGGGCTAAAGGTGGCCCAGTGGCTATCATCATAGCTTCCAACCCGAGTCTCCTCAGCAGAGTCTTCATCTCAGACCTGCCCTCAGGAGTTAACTCCTCAGGGTAAGCTAAAATCTCAACGCCTTCAAAACCAGCCTCCCTACTCAACTCAAACCTCTTCTCAGGCCTCTCCTTCATGAAAGTGACAGTATTTATTCCAATCTTCAATCCTCATCCCTGAATTCTTGTATTATGAATGAATGGAGAATATATGTCTTTAAGAGATGTTGAGATGCGCAAGAATTCTTTAGGGGAAAGCGCAGAAGGGGGCCAATTGTACTTGATGTACGGCTAGTAGGATATAGAATTCAGTCAGTTCGATGGAGGATATGTTCAGAGGCTTTGTTGATGAAATTATTAAAGGTTCCTTTGCATATTCGAGATCTTCCGTTCAAAATGATCTCTACAGCAATGGTAGAAGAAGTGATGCTGCCAAGAAAGATCCTCTAAAGTGTTTACTGGAACTCAAAGAAGAGATACGATTTTCGCAGTAGGAAACAGAGAAGATGATGAAAGAAAGTGAAAAGGGAATGGAGCAAGGTTTGGGGGAGCTAAGAAGAACATTTAAATGATAAGCATGGAATGCGAAGTATCAGAATAGTTTGTTCTGTCCCTGAAATATGAGAGATAGAAACTTCCATAGTTGATGGGTCGATGTTTACTATAATTTCATAAAACCATGCGTGGGGCTGAAAGGGGGAAACATCTGCAGAGAAAAAATCACATTGGTGCTAACAGTATAGATGGCTTACACTATTCATTCAGGCCTAACCACTGCGAAATCAACACACCGCTAGGCTACATGGATACCGGAAGACTTATAAATTATAAAATATAAAGCCGAGATAGGTGGTTCATTTGGCGGGCATAAAAACCATTGCCGTAAGCGAGTTAGTATGGAACCGACTTAAAGAGATTATGAAGCGTGAGAAAGCAAAGAGTATGAATGAAGTTGTGGCAAAATTGCTTGAGGAAACTGGCAGAATACCGCAATCAAGATTCGGTGTCCACAAGAACCTGAAATTTACTCAAGAGGAGCATGAGGAGATCACGAGAAATCTTCACTGATACAAGGTGCGTGAGCCTATGCGGATGGAGAATTATCTCATAGACTCTTTCGCATGGATCGAGTATTTTTCAGGCTCAAACGCCGGTGCAATAGCCAGACCTTTCATAGAAAGCAATCGAGGAATAACACCCACGATCGTGATCGCTGAGCTGTCTGAGAAGTACAGACGAGAAGAGCTAAGTTTCGATGAAGATTTAGATTTCATAACCAGAAGGACAAACGTGATCTCGCTGGACACCAGCATCGCTGAGAAAGCCGGGTCCTTAAGCCATGAGAGGAAGCAGAAAGTTAAGAGTTGGGGGCTCGCTGACTCTATCGTGCTCGCTACGGCAAGAATACATAATGCTAAGATAGTGACAGGGGACGAGCATTTTCTAGACCTTACTGGCGAAGTGATACCCATTAGATGAGTAGAATGCCTTTCAGATCCTTGGGTTTATGTCGAGAGCAGAATAGAGTAAGGATTGCTCTGGCCGCTGAAACAGGAGAGGTCGGACCGTCCGTTCTAACAACAGCTTTACACAAACTCAACTCGACCTAAATATTCAAGACCTTAAAGTGTCAGATACTACCAGAACTAAAGGTCTATTGAACAAATCTTTATGTGGCGTAGTATATGAGCCGCAGCAATATGAATCTGTTCAAAATAAGGATAGACTTGGTCGAACCGGGCCAAGACATCCTGCCGAAGATCGTTGCTGGATTAAGAAAGATAATGATAACTTTGAAGGATGGGGACATCTTGGCGGTTACGAGCAAGATAATATCCATCTCTCAAGGTAGAGTCGTGAGGCTAGACACGATACAACCTTCAAGTTCAGCTTACACTCTATCGGAGAAGTATAATCTCGATCCTGAATATGTAGAATTAATAATTAGAGAGGCTGACAGACTCTATGGAGGCACGGATCAAGCCATATGCACCATAAAGGGTGGAGTGATCTTAGCAAATGCTGGTGTAGATAGGAAGAATATTCCGGAGGGGTATGCTGTTCTATTCCCCAAGGATCCGCAGAAATCTGCTGAGGATCTTATGAGAAGAATCTACGATCTGACTGGTAAACATGTTGGGGTTTTGATTGTCGACAGTAGGGTGACTCCTCTCCGTCTTGGAACTGTCGGGGTTGCCTTGGGCTTCGCAGGTTTCGAGCCTGTAAAGAATTGTGTAGGCTTAAAAGATCTTTATGGTAAGCCCCTACGGATAACTAGACACTGCCAAGTAGATGATCTCGCTTGTGCCGCACATCTCTTGATGGGGGAGTTGGATGAGAGGGTAGCCGCCGTCTTGGTTAGGGGTGCCCCAATCAAGATTTTCCGTAACCTCGACGGTCATTTGGATAATGATTCGGTTACTGTGCCTCCTGAGCGATGCCTTTTCATAAATGCTCTGACCAATAATGGAGGGAGTGTTGAAGTTGACACCAGTAGAATATTATAGGAAAGTCTTCAGCCTGCTTGAGCAACATCACAGGTGGTTTCAAGAGTCTATACCCCTAATAGCTTCAGAGAATGTGCCTTCACCGGCGGTTCGTGAAGCGATAATCTCAGACTTCGGGAACAGGTATGCTGAGGGGTTTCCTAAGGAGCGTGTCTATGCAGGTTGCAGGTTCATAGACGAGGTTGAGATTCTATGTATGGAGATGGCTAGGAGACTCTTCGATGCCGAGTATGCTGATGTCAGGCCGGTCTCAGGGGTGAATGCGAATATAGCGGTATACACGGCTTTTACTCAGCCGAATGACATTATGATGTCCCTCTCAATAGCGGCTGGGGGTCACATAAGCTTCGGAAAGAAACAGTTTTCAGGAACAGCCGGCTCAGTGAAAAATTTGGAGGTAGAATATTTCCCATTCAACTATGAAGATATGAATATTGACGTTGAAGCCACGAAGGAAAAGATTCTTGGTAGGGTCAAGACCAATCAGCCCCTACCTAAGCTTGTAATGTTCGGAGGAAGCGTTTTACCTTTCCCCCACCCTGTTAAGGAGCTAGCCAAGCTCTTCCACGATTATGGAATGACAATATGTTATGATGCAGCCCATGTCGCAGGGCTGATCGCTGGAGGCCAATTTCAAGACCCTCTGAAAGAAGGCGCTGACGTCATGACCATAAGTACCCATAAAACATTGTTTGGCCCTCAGGGTGGAGCCATCCTCTCAAAGGAGATGTATGCTGAAACTTTGAAGAAAGCTGTATTCCCCGCAACTGTGAGCAACCACCACCTCCACCATGTCGCCGGTAAAGCAGTTGCCTTCGCTGAGATGCTTGAGTTCGGCAAGGACTATGCGGAGCAGGTTGTGGAGAACGCCCAAACCCTCGCCAAGGAACTCTACAGTAGAGGATTCAACGTTCTGGGAAGGAAGAACGGTTTCACAAGGTCCCATGTCTTGATAGTTGACGTTTCAGAGATAGCTTACGGCAGCGAGATTGAAAGGAGACTGGAGGATTCGAATATAATATTGAACAGGAACCTACTTCCATATGACATAAAGTATGGTAGACACTACGATACGACAGGAGGCATAAGAATCGGTGTTCAAGAATGTACCAGGCTCGGCATGAAGGCTGAAGAGATGAAGCAGATAGCGGAGTTCATTCAGAGAGTGGTGTTGAGAAATGAGGATCCTGAACATATCAGGGCGGAGGTTGCAGATTTCAGGAGGAGGTTCCAGAAAGTACATTACGCCTTCGAAACAGCAACTGAAGCCTACAAGTACATCAGGGTCAGGTCTTAACATTCATTTTCCCGACATCAGCCTCCTCTTCATCCTCCAAGATAGACACATCGTCTCCGGATGGGAGGCTTTAGCCTCGTCGACCCTACCTTTACTCGTTGAGTGCGGAGCCTTCTTCAAGGTGGGAGGGTTGGAGTAAGCTTCCTCAGCCACCATATTCATCGCGTAGACAAGATGGTCGAGAGATTCTTTACTCTCGGCCTCAGTCGGCTCAACCATCAACGCCTCCTCAACAATCTGTGGAAAGTAAGTGGTGGGAGAATGTACTCCATAGTCCAGCAGCCTCTTGGAAATGTCCCAAGCCCTGACACCTGTCTCTCTATAGATCTCTTCAGCACTCAACACAAACTCATGTTTTACAAGTCTGTCGGGATAATATGGAATAGTGTATTTTCCTCCTTGCAATATCTTCCT
>JAGTQO010000012.1:0-14316 GCA_018396565.1 Candidatus Bathyarchaeota archaeon | reverse complement strand
GTTTCCATAGAAACTCTTGACTTTTCCAATGCTGCGTGGCCTATCATAATCTAGAAAGTATCTGTCACCGTCATGTGAGATCAAGGGTACAGGCAGGAAGTCTTCAAGTCTCTCTACGACACCTACAGGTCCTGCGCCTGGTCCTCCCCCTCCATGTGGGGTTCCGAATGTTTTATGGAGGTTGAGATGGACTATGTCGAAACCCATCTCTCTAGGCCTGGTCTTTCCTAGGATGGCATTCATATTCGCGCCATCATAATATAATAGACCTCCCGCTGAATGTACTGCCTCTGAAATCTCCAGTATGTTCCTCTCGAATATTCCAAGGGTGTTCGGGTTAGTCAACATGAGTCCTGCGGTATGTTCATTCACAACACTCTTCACAGCATCTAAATCTAAGTATCCAGAGCTTGATGTGGGAATTATTACGGTCTTGAATCCTGCCATAGCTGCGCTTGCTGGGTTTGTTCCATGGGCCGAGTCTGGAATCAACATCTCACTACGTTTATCTCCCTCACCGTTCGCCGCATGGTAAGCTCTGATTATTAGCGCCCCAGCATATTCTCCATGGGCGCCGGCGGCTGGTTGGAGGCTGAACCTAGACATTCCGGTTATCTCCTCAAGCATTTCAGACAGGTCGTATAGAATCTTGAGGATGCCTTGGGTTGTAGACTCATCCTGTAGAGGGTGTATATCCCGAATCTTCGGCGATGACGATAATTTGTCGCATATCTTTGGGTTATACTTCATTGTGCAGCTCCCCAACGGATATGTTCCTGTATCTACTCCAAAGTTCATTTGGGTGAGCCTCACATAATGCCTAACAACCTCAACCTCAGAGAGCTCAGGTAGCTCTGGGGGCTTGCCCCTCCTCAACTCTGGAGGGAGCAATGTTGAGGGGGCACCTGACACTTTAACCTCTTCAGAATCTGGTTGTGGTAGATTATGGCCTATTCTGCCCTCGCTTGAGATCGTGAATATTGATGGCTCACTCCATCTAGCCTGCCTATAAGACATTCATCTTCACCTCAATATTTCACGTATGTTATCTGCTAGGGAGTCTATCATCTCCTTAGTATGGACTTCTGTGACGCAGTATAGGGCGGCCTCACCGAGCTCAGGATACTCCTTCAGGACCTTTCCAGCCTGTATGCCTCTATCAAGAAGTCTTCTATGGATCTCATCGACTCTCTTACCTGTATCCTTAAAGTTCACAGTGAACTCTTTGAAGTGGGGGGCTTCAAATATAGGGGTCTTCACGCCGTCTATGCTGCTTATGATTTTCATGGCGTAATGTGACTTTACCATGATGGTCTCGCAGAGTCTCCTCAAGCCTTCAGGTCCTAGAAGTGAGAGATATATGGCTGCAGCCACCGCGCACAGGGCCTCATTGGTGCAAATGTTTGATGTAGCCTTCTCCCTCCGAATATGTTGCTCTCTGGTCTGGTGGACTAGACAGTAAGCCTCATCCCCACCCTCCAAGGTGCTTGTCAAACCAACTATTCTACCTGGCATCTGTCTGAGCAGACGGTCTCCTGAACAGGCGAATAATCCAAGGGATGGCCCACCATAATTCATATGGTTGCCGAGAGGCTGCCCTTCACCTACGACTATGTCTGCTCCATACTCGCCAGGGGGCTCGACCACGCCCAAGGATATAGGATCTACACCGACTATCAGCAGACCTCCCTTATCATGGGCCAAGTCAGAGATAAGGTCAATCTGTTTCTCAAAGAAACCCAGATATGAAGGGTTCTCAATATATACGGCGGCTGTCTGACTAGTTATAATCTCCTGAAGCTTCTCGGCTACAATCTGTCCTGTCACAGGATCCTGCATGCAAGTCAATACTTTCATTCCAGCAGGTTCCGAATAGACCTTCAAGGTTGAGGCGCGGTGAGGATCCATGTAGTATGGTGCGATTATCTCGTTTCTACCAGTCACCCTCCTAGCCATTCTAGCGGCCTCGCCTAGAGCTGTGGCCCAGTCATACATTGAACTGTTGGCGTAATCCATCTCTGTCAACTCACAGATCATACTCTGATATTCGAAGAGGGCTTGCAGGATCCCTTGGCTTGCTTCAGCTTGGTAAGGAGTGTAGGAGGTTGCGAACTCCGACCGGCCTACAACCATGTCTACGGCTGCTGGAACATAGTGGGGCCAGCATCCTCCACCTAGAAAACATGGCGCATCAAAAACAGTCTTATTCCTTGAGAGTAAGTCTTCAACATGCCTTTCAACCTCGTATTCAGACATGGCCTTAGGAATCTTGAGTCTCCCTCTCAACCTCACACTATCTGGAATATCTGTGTAAAGCTCATCTATACTGTTAAGTTCCATCTCATCGAGCATCATCTTCAACGTCTTGGGTGAGGAGTTTGGAATGTAATGGTGAACCATCCTACCAGACATGTTAAACCACTCTCCCTCAACTTGCCTTCTAATCTTTAAAAGGCTTGGTCTCTCCTATTCTAGCGTCCAACTTTCATAACTCTTCCATGAGGCTGGGAGATTGAAGATTTTAGGTTTGATAGTTAATCCTATGGCTGGGATAGGGGGCAGGGTTGGCTTGAAAGGCTCCGACGGTGCCGAAGTTCAGAGGAAAGCTTTGGAGTTGGGTGCTGAACCCTCATCCCCAAGGAGGGCTGCTGAGACCCTCAGAGTCTTGAGGGGTCTGAACCTTCCAGTTCGCATATTGACTTATGTAGGTTTAATGGGGCAGGTTGAGGCTGAGGGTGAAGGTTTCGAATGTGAAGTTGTGGGTGCTCCTAAATCTTCATTCACAGATGCCGACGATACCAAGAGAGCTGCAAGACGGTTACAGGAGGCTAATGTCAACCTTCTACTCTTCGTGGGGGGTGACGGAACCGCCAGGGACATACTCGACTCTCTCAATCCTGGAACGGTTGCTCTGGGTGTTCCGGCTGGTGTGAAGGTCTACTCATCCGTCTTCGCAGTGAACCCGACTGCAGCGGCGGAGTTGACTGCAAGATACTTGCAAGGCCAGACGAACACATGTGAAGGTGAAGTCATGGATATTGATGAGGAAGAGTTTCGTAGAGGACACTTAGCCGCTAGACTCTACGGATATATGACTGTTCCATGCAGTGAAGCGTTGGTGCAGAGGTCCAAAGAGGGGCCTACCAATACAGATGATGAGGCTGAGAATCAGAGGGCCATAGCAAGACATGTCGTTGAAGGTATGGAGGCTGGGCGCCTCTATATTTTAGGCCCTGGATCGACTGTGAGAGCAGTTGCCGAGGCTCTTGGTATTGAGAAGACCCTCCTAGGCATCGATGTTGTAAAAGACGGAAAGATTGTTGCAGTCGACGTCAATGAGGCTGAGCTTCTGAAACTGATTAGTAAGGATGTGGCCTCCTTGATAGTGACTCCTATAGGAGGCCAAGGGTACATCTTCGGCAGAGGAAACCAGCAACTCAGCCCCGAAGTCTTGAGAAGAGTCGGGAAGGAAAACGTGACCGTTATAGCTACCAGACGCAAAATATTAAGTTTGAAAGGTAGACCCCTACTAGTAGATACTGGAGATCCTGAGTTGGACAAAGAATTTCATGGATATTTGAGGGTCATCACAGACTATGGAGAAGAGGCGGTTATGAAGATATGTTAAGGTCTCTGCGTAGGTTGGAATTTGATGCTCCTCAAATGGGGGGAAACTCCTACATCCCCTATGTGTTTCAACAATCTCCGTTGCAAAATAAATATTATGACATTCAGTAGTTGTTTCCTTATAGAAATGAGTCTAAAATGGTAGGAGACATTTATTTTAAATGTAGTTCGCTACTTTCAGTCTTTTATCGCTTCTAGTAGACTCGCCACATTCCACAGCTTGACCCTGGTGTACGGTGGCATATTGGGATCTTGTGATATGTCGTCAAGGATACTTATTGCATTCGACGCCCTCACGCCTAGGCTGTGCTCCTTATACTGTAGGGCGTCCATAGCGTTCTTGGCGGCCCTCCTAATATTCCTGGGTGTAGTATTGTCTTGGGAAACCTCACCTAAGATGCCTAGGGCCTGTCTAACCCTCTCCTCAAACTCTTCTCTCCTCTTCGACTTGGACATAACCGCAGCCCCACCCAACACATTGATGTATTTGAAACTAAAACTTTTCTAATTTAAATTCAACTGGTGAAGGGGCCCCGAGCTAAGGTAGTAGATCGCACTCCAGACATGTTAGAGGTTTAAATATTCAATGTGATTAAAATCATTTAAGATATTGATGGATATGTGAGGTTACGGCGTATATGCGCTGTGGCCCTCAACCAATACCAATAGGCATAGTTGAGAAGAGAACATGTAGATTGAATCTGTGAAATTTTAGGTCTGGTGATTGATGTTTGTCTGCTGAATTGAAGAGAATGTCTGACCTCCTGAAGTCAGGCGCGACTATGATGTCTGAGGCTTGTCCTGAATGCGGCTCACCCCTATTCAAGGTTGGGAGCGATATAATCTGCGCCAAATGTAACAAGCCGGTGGTTATTCTCAGAGCTGCTGAGGAGGAGAGTAAGATCATCGGTAGCAGGATCCTAGATGACCTGGAACAGACAGTTCTCTCAAAGATTCGGGAGATGAATAGTGTTATAAGTTCTGAGGGTGATGTTGAGAGGCTAACACAGTATGGCCGTGCTTTATCTACTTGGCTTGAGACCTTAGAAAAGGTTAGGAGATTAAGGTCAGGATGATGTTATTTGATGAGTCTGCTTATGTTCTCTCCTAAGATCAATGTTTTCTCTTCGTCACCTATATCGGCTAGGGTTATCTTTGAGATTTCGAAGCTCATTCCACCGCCTAGAGGGTGATCTGAACCGTAGAGGATTCTGGTTGCACCGATTTTGGCTGCGGCTCTGGTAATCATTCTCGGATGCTGCGCGTAAGAGGTTTCCAGATAAATGTTCTCGCTCCTTCGAGCTACATCTAAACATTCTGGATCGATCATGTGTGCGATGATGAATTTTGCGTCTGGGAAATATTCAGCTAATTCGCCGATGTGGCTAGGTCTACCTAGGGCGCCCCATCCTGTATGGATCATCACTGGAATTTTGAGTTTGACTGCCCTCTCAACTAGGGTGTGGACTGTCTTGTTGGTGGCGTAGTAGCCTCCGAGAACAGGATGCAACTTCAATCCCATGAATTTATGTGTTCTTACAAGTTTTTCGAGTTGGTCGCCGCATCCTTCGATTCTAGGGTCTAACCAAGCGAAAGCTACCATCCTATCCCTGTAAGGTTTGATTGACGATGAGAGTTCGATGTTTGCCCTCTCAAGTCTGTGGGGTAGGCTGTAGTTGGGCATCACTACCGCTCTGGATACGTTGTTTCGATCCATCTCCTCTATCAGGTTGGCTGCTGTGAATGTGGGGCTTTTATCTTCAAGGTTTGAGTAGTGGAAGGGGTCGCATCTTCCGATGTGGGTGTGGGCGTCAAAGATCATTATTGAAACCGACTTATAGACTGCAAAATACTCACTTTTCGATGAGAGACTTTAGATATTGAGAGTATCCTCTTGAGTTCATGAGGTCCTTCAACTCAGCCTCGAGGTCGCTCGGTTTTATGATGGCGATCCAGCCTTCTCCATATGGGCTCTTATTTATCAGGTCAGGCTTGCTAGATAAGATGTCGTTCACCTCAATTATCTCCCCGCTGACTGGTGCGAAATAGTCTGAGACCGCTTTTACAGACTCTACTGTTCCAAGGGATTCGGCCTTAGAGATTTTTCTCCCACGTTCAGGTAGGTCGACGAATACAACCTCGTGAAGGGTCTTCTGAGCGTAGTCTGTCACACCTATCACACAATTCTCACCGTCCAGCCTCAACCATTCATGGTCCCTAGTGTAGTAGAGGCCTTCCGGAATATCGTATTCTTCAGCCTTCAATACTTCCTCCACCATCAAACAGAGTATTTACTCACTATTGTAGCCTCTTCAGACCATAAAGTTTTGTGTCGTAGAAGGGAAAACTTACAACTTCGGCTTCGATGGATTTCCCATGAATCTCTATGTCAACCTTCTCACCAACATCAGAGTATTCAGCAGTTACGTAGCCCATCGCTATTCCAACATTCAATATTGGCGAGTATGTTCCACTGGTGACTGTTCCTATCACCTCGCCATTCTTGAGTATCCTGTTCTTCTCGCGAGGTATACCTCTACCAACCATTCTTAACCCTACGCGTCTCCTCTTGATTCCAGCCTCCTTCCTCTTCAAGATAGCGTCCTTGCCGATGAAGCCCCCCTTCTCAAATTTAACGACAAATTCCAGCCTAGCCTCTAAAGGATCAGTTGATTCTGTAATGTCGTTGCCGTAGAGGCACATACCAGCCTCCAACCTTAGTACGTCGCGGGCTCCTAAACCGCAAGGCTTCAATCCAAACTCTTCGCCAGCCTTTAGGATCATGTTCCAGATTTTTAGAGCATTCGCAGGGTTGCTTATCGATGCGTCTAACACACATACCTCAAACCCATCCTCGCCGGTGTAGCCTGTCCTAGACAAGACGCATTTCGAACCCGCTATCTCCACATATTTACAGTCGAATCTTACCATATTTGAAAGGTCGTCTTCGAGCAGCCTCTGTACTGTATGAGCCGCTTTCGGGCCTTGGATTGAGATCATAGCGACTTCGTCGGAGACTTCTCTCAGGTTTACATTGTAGCCTTCTGAATTTGTCTGTAGCCAGGACAGGTCTTTCTGCCTGTTTCCAGCGTTGCAGATGACGAGGTACTCATGCCCATCCAACTTCATAATCACCAGATCATCTTTGATCCCGCCTTCCCAGTTGCATACGAGGGTGTACTGGGCGTGGTTTGGCTTCAAAGCCTCGACATTGTTGGTTGTGAGGTAGTTAAGGAATTTTTCAGCGTCGGGGCCCGTGACGAAGATCCTGCCCATATGGGATATGTCGAAGACCCCGACCCCATTCCTGACGGCTAAACATTCAGAGACTATACTCTCATACCATAGGGGCATCTGGAACCCTGCAAAATCAGTAAGGTGGCTGGCCTTCTCATGATAATGGAACAGTTGAGTCCTATAAGTCAAACATCATCCTCCTGATCTTATCTCAAAGCTTACTATTATCGTTGAAACATTAAAAACTGTATCTTAACTGTACATGGATTTGGCGACAGATTGAGGGTGTATCTCAACAATCCGGGGCGTAAAGATATATGATGTTATATCTTGTTAAATCTGATTAAAGTGAACCCAAAAATTCACTTTAATTCAATACGCATGAAGTATGGACTAGGCTACTATGATTCACACTACGCTGCGCAGGCTCAACTCCACGATGGACAGATAATCTCGACAGACAGAACATATGATAGAGTTGTTGGGATAAGGAGAATCAACCCATACGCCTTCAAGTAACTGACGTTTAAATAACGACGGCATTCGCAAGATAAAAAGAATCAGGTAATCCGAAGATGCATTGCGATATAGCTCCTTGATAGTATCCAAGATATTCGAGGCCCTGCGTAGGAATTTTAGTATATACACTAAACGGCAATACGGTGGAGTTCCAGATCGAGCCTTAACAAAAACTTGCTCACCCTCAACAGTGTTTATATTAATGCTTGAGATACCTCATGTTTAGGTGACTATATGGCTAAGCGTACTACCATATTATTGGACGAAGAGCTTTATGAAAAACTAGTCGAGGAAAGTCTTAGAAGACACAAGACCACCAAGGCAATATCCAAGGTTGTCAATGAGTTGCTTAGAAAAGCCATCAAAGACGAGGCGGAGATTATTAACCTCATATTCAGCCAGAAGATCGCGAAGATAAGCGCCAAAGATTTCGAAGAGTTTCGCAGAGAACTCTCAGCGAGGCTAGAATCTTGATTCTGGATACTACCTACCTTCTCCCCCTGGCTCAGGTCGATTTAGACACAGACCTGCTGGAGGCAATGGCTAGGAAAGAGGTGGACCTGAGTCTTGAAGACGTAACTGTTAGCCTAATCTCAATCTTCGAACTTCAAGCGAAAACCGCCAAACTTAACATACCAGCAGAATCAACAGTCAAAGCCGTTGAAGCAATATTCAAAGCCTTCAGAGTCGAACCTTTCCATAGATTCGAAATAATCAGGAGCAGCTATAAACTGAGGAGACTGATCCCGGACTACATAGACTGCGTAATAGTGGCCACCGCAGCAACTCTGAGAGAAGACCTAGCTACCGAAGACTCATTAATCTTAGCCAATAGAGAAACGATAAATAAAGAGTATAAAATAAAAGTGCGTAACTTCAAAGACATCGTGAGATGATTTCTTCAGCTTCTGGCACGACTTTATTTCTTTGAAATTCTTAATTTGTAGTGAGGAATCCATCTTGAAGGGGACTCGTCTTAAGGCTTCTCTCTATGTATTTCTGGTAGTGGTTACGGGAGTCTCCATAGTCTACGCAGGCATCCCCTATGATGTTTTGAAGCTGCTTAAATTTGGAGCGAAGGTTAATGTTACGGTTATTGAGAGTGCGTCTTTCAAAGTCTATATTGATAGTGCATGTACAATGGAGCTTGACGAGCCTATAGACTTCGGCTCAGCACCCAAAGGTGGAATGAGTGAACTACGGCGTATATACATCAAGAACACGGGCGCAATCCCTGGAACCCTGATGGATATTCGCACCGACACCCCTGGCCTAAAAGTCATTTGGGGTTCAAGTAACTCGACTACTCTGCGCCCCGGCGATATTGTACATGTATGGCTTAGACTGCAAGTTGAACCTGATATGCCAATGGGCCCATGTAATTTCTCGATATTGGTTGAGTTTGGTGGCGGAGCACCTGATAGCTGGTAGAGTCCTCTTAAAATAAAAAAATGAATAAGAAGATACTGGTTCTAGTTGCTAGAAACCTCGCACAAGCCTATTTAACTGTTCATCTCTAGAGACGTCTTCAACGCTACCGCCATAAACGATCTCCCCCCTCTCAACCACATATATCCTGTCAGCGACTCTTGATGCATGTGCAATATTAGACTCAGCCAAAAGTATAGCAATTCCTAGAGCTTCCCTTATTTTCTTTATTCGCTCGGCAAACCTTACGAGTACGATTGGAGCCAACCCCTCTAAAGGCTCGTCTAGAAGTAGCAGTTCGGGGTTCAACATCAATGCCCTGGCGGTGGCGACCATCTTTCCCTCCCCACCGCTCAACACAAGCCCTTCCCTTTTCCTAAGTCTGTCAAGTTCAGGAAATATTGCATGCACTTCTTTTTCAATATTAGATCCAGATTGATTTCTGTTCCTTTTAATAACCCATTTTGGAAATTGAAGGTTCTCCTCAACTGTAAGGTCTGTGAATATGCCTCTGTAGTCTGGCGCTAGCCCTATCCCTAACCTCGCTCTCCTGTATGGAGGAAGATCTGTTATGTCTTCGTCTTTGAATCTTATAGTGCCTGATTTCGGCCTCAGTAATCCCATTATTGTCTTTATTGTGCTTGTCTTACCTGCTCCATTCCTTCCCACTAAGCACACTATCTCTCCTTTATCTACATTGATGGATATGTCGCGTAATACTTGGACTGAGCCTATGAAAGTATTTACTCTTTCGAGTTCAAGCAATGCCATCTAGAGTTCCCCCGTCACTATTTTTCTCACCTGTTCATTCTCTTTTATATCCTCGGGCTTACCTTCAGCGAGAATCTTCCCTTCATGCATAGCGACAACTCTATTGGAGTATCCGAATACTATGTCCATGTCATGTTCAACTATGACGGCGGTTACTCTCTCTTTCCTAACAGCTTCCTCTATACGTTGCATGACCGGCTTCTTCTCTGATGTGCTGACCCCGCTGGTAGGTTCATCCAGAAGTATGAGTTTTGGATTGAGTGCAAAACACAAGGCTACGTCTAGGACTTTCCGATCTCCATGTGGTACGTCGCCAGCCAATGTTTCAGCCTTGTCTGAAAGCTTAAAGAGTTCCAGTATCTCAAGGCTCCTTTTTGTAATCTCTTCGTCTTTATTCAAGCTTGAGAAGGGCCTGTGGATTCTGCCTAGGTTTGAGGCGACTGCAGCTTTGAGGTTCTCCATAACAGTCATCCCATCGAACAGGTTCACTATTTGAAAGCTTCGCACCAAGCCCATCTTAGCCAGTTTGCTTGGAGCCCACTTCGTAACATCTCTACCGTAGAAAAAGACTTTCCCTGAGTCTGGTTCAATCATGTTACTGATCAAATTTAGGAGTGTCGTCTTCCCTGAGCCGTTAGGTCCTATGATCGACAGTATCTCGCCTTCACTTACTTCCAAATTGACATTGTCTACTGCCTTTACTTCGCCGAAATATTTCTTCAGGCCTTCTGTCCGTAGAATTTTTTCATTTTTGTCGATAACCATCCCATAATACCTCCTGGGAATACTAGTACGAAGAATATTGCTGATAAACCTAGGATAAAAGACCAATAAGTTGTGAAGTGCATTATCTGAATCTTAAGATTGTAGAATAAGAACGCTCCAACTATAGGACCTGCGAAATTGAACATTCCACCCAGTATATTCATCATCACCACGTCACCTGACGTCAACCATGTCGAAACGTCAGGGGATACTTGGCCGCTTAGAGGAGCCCATAGGGCACCTCCAATTCCACCGTAAATGGCTGATATGACGTAAGCTGCCAGTCTGTATCTACCTACGGGTATTCCGATAAACTCCGCTCTAACTCCATTTTCCCTTATTGCCTTCAGCGCGAGCCCAAATGGGGAGTTGTATATACGCCACATCACATATGTTACGATTAAAAAGACAGCTAACACATAATAGTAGAATGAGAAAGTTCTAAAGGTCTCGTATGGAAGTGTTATACCTAGTGTTGAGGGGATATAAACAGGCAGACCATCTGTTCCTCCAGTGATATGGTATAGTTTAAGGAGGAGGGCGTGCCATACCATTACAAAACCTAGATTGATCAGGCCGAAGAATATTCGGGTATATCTTATGCAGAGGGCCCCGACTCCTAAGCCTACTATGGCGGAGGTTACGATAGCAGCTAATAATAGTAATTCCATGGAGAATATGCGGTATGGACCAAGTTCAGGCCTCATCAAGGCTGCCACCGTATAGGCTCCTATACCTAGGTATAGGGCGTGGCCGAATGAGAGTAAGCCTGTTCGGCCGAATAGAATATTGTATCCTAGAGCATATATCGCGAAGCATATAGTTACTGAGAGGACGTAAGTATAGTATTTTGGAATCACAAGTGGCAGAACAGAGGCTAGTAGAAGCCCGATTATTAAAGCGATAATATACTTCGTTTTCATCGTTACTTCTCTTCCCTTGTAAATTTCTTGCCGAATAACCCTCTAGGTCTAACGATTAGCGTTATAATCAGTATTAGGAATACGACTGCCAATTCAAGTTCGGGCATTAGAGCTATTCCAAAAGCTCTTACCAATCCAATCATTGACGCAGCGACTAGGGCGCCTTTTAAACTGCCTAGTCCTCCTATTATCATTACTGCGAACGATAGGACTATGGGTTCAAAGCCCATACCTGAGTAGGCGTTTGTTGCTGGAAGATATATGGCCCCCCCTAAACCTGCTATAAATACTGCCAGGAAGAATGTCTCAGTGTATAGGATGGATACGTTTACGCCAAGACATGCGCTCATCTCCCTATCTTGCGCTGTTCCCCTCAGTATGCGTCCCATCTTGGTTTTGAAAAAGAAGATCCATAGACCTAGGGCTACTGCTATTGCAAAGGCATATATCACGAAATTATATGTTGGGTAGCTCTTGCCGAGTATCGTTAATGTTCCCATCCAATTGTAGAGCTGATTTGCTGACAGGGGTGAGCCTCCGAAAATCATTCTTAAAGAATCGTCGAAGACCAGCATCAGGCCGAATGTGGCTAGAAGAGAATACTCCTCACGTAGCCGATAAAGCCTCTTGAAGAGTAAGGGCTCAATAACTAGAGCTAGGAGACCTACAAGGAAAGCTCCTACTGGTATACACAACCACAATATGTATATTGGGTAGCCTGCCTTAGCTGCTGTATTCATTAAGGCCCAAGTCAAGAAGGCCCCGGTGGCGTAGAGCCCACCGTGAGCGATGTTAAGAACTTTCATGAAACCATATAAGATATTTAAACCTATAGTGATAAGGAAGAGTGAGAGAGCGTAGAACATGCCGTTAAGGATTATTATAACAACCGTCTCAGGATCCATTTACGCCTCACAATGATTTGCCGTATTTGTTATAAAAAATGTGGGGGGATGGTTGTCTCACCAAGACGCTATCCAGTCTGAGTACTTCATTCCAGTGCCCAGAGGATATTGCAGAACCGGCGGCAACGATTTAGGATTGTAGACGTATTCGGGCATTATGAATCCAAGGGTCTTCGGATCAATTGTAGCTATGGGATACTTGGGATCATGCCATGTCTTTCCATACGGTAGAGGATTTATGAATTGCCCGTCGCTCGTAATGACTCTGTGCCCTGCTGGACTGACAACCTGAGAATTCTGGATTGCTCTGCAAATCTCCTCATTCTCAGGGTAGCTTCCGGTTGCTGCATAGACTCTTTCTACAGCCTGCTTGTAAGCGAATATGCCTGAGAATATCTGCATCACATCAAATTCTGGAAACTTGTTTTCTCTCTTTCTATAAGTCTCTACGAACCATTTGTTCAATGGATATAAGTTGTGTGGGGGCGCCTCGAAGTAGTAATCTCTCTGTAGCATCCAGACTCCTGGAGGCACTATATCTTTGGTGAGTGAGTTTAAAGCCATGGAGCCTAGGATCGATACGACATTGGTCTTCTGAAATAGCCCATAGGCGGTTGCCTGCTTAGCAAAAGTGACAAAATCCCCTCCCCAGCACGCCGTTATAACTACATCAGGTTTGGCGTCTAGTACAGCGGTTATGTGCGATGAAAAGTCTGTTGCACCCAGCGGCGGCCATGTCTCTAACACACTCTCCATATGTGGCGCTAACTTATTCAATGCCTTCATCGTATACATCATAGCCTCACGGCCATAGACATAGTCTGGATTGATCCCAGCTATCCTTTTGGCGTTTGGAAATTCTCTGACGATCAACTGTGCAGCAACATTGGGTTCTGCCAGATTCTGCTCGCCCGTTCTGAAAACGTATAATGGATTAGGATCTAACTCTTCAACTTCTTTAACTGTTGTTGAACACTGGAAGAAGAATGGAACCTTTAACTGCTCTATATGCGGAACTATGGCATTGCAGTTTGAGCCTCCTACATCTCCACCCATTAGGTCAACTTTATCTTCCAGCACGAATCTTCTGACTGCGTCTACCGTAACTTCTGGGGTGCCACAGTCACGCTTAAGGACCTCTATCTTTCTCCCCAGGATTCCGCCAGCCTTATTTATCTCGTCTGCCGCAAATCTCGCTCCGCCGTAACATGCCTCTCCAACCATCGTCGAAGGTCCTGTGAACCATGAGACTATTCCTATTTTTATAGGCTCCTTCGGAACTCCTCTGGGAGTTTTTCCTAACTCCACAGTCTTTGTGACTGTTGGGGCAACTCCGGTTGGCGGAGCCATCATCTGTGAAGCTCCATACCCAACGCCTGCTCCTACACCGAAGCCGACGATTCCCGCAGCTGCGGTCTTTACGAAATCTCTCCTAGATGTCTTTCCCGACATTGCTCATCCCACCCCCATAGAACATGTAGTATATTTAAGACTTTGTATAGCTTCATTCCCTTAATAGAAGTTCTCAAAAAGGGGAGGAAAAATGATTATCATTAATGTGTTTTAAGACTTAACTGTGCGACCTCTTTCATCTTCAAGTAAAGGTGATGCTGCAATCTTTATTTCTTCCCTTCTCCTCCTTATTTGTAGAACCTGCGTCTCTCTGCTTGAGTCTCTGTATATTGTCACGCCTTTACATCCCAGTTGGTATGCCAGCATATAGACGGTTTCAACGTCTTCGGGTGTTGCGTCGCTTGGAAAATTTACTGTCTTCGAGACTGCGTTGTCTGTATATTTCTGGAATGCTGCTTGGATTCTGATGTGCCATTCAGGGGTTATGTCGTGGGCTGTGACGAATATTCTTTTAACATCTTCAGGTATTTGGGGGATGTTTTGAATCGTTCCTTCCTCGCTTATTCTCTTCATCAACTCTTCACTGTAGAATCCTCTCTCATAGGCTATCTTCTCGAATAGGGGGTGAACCTCCATGAGCTCGGTGTTGTCCATCACGTTTCGAATATAGGATATTGCGAAGGTAGGTTCAATGCCGCTTGAGCATCCTGCTATTATGCTCAATGTTCCTGTGGGTGCTATTGTGGTTGTTGTAGCATTTCTTCTTGGAGGCTCGCCTGCAACGTCAT
>JAGTQO010000092.1 GCA_018396565.1 Candidatus Bathyarchaeota archaeon | reverse complement strand
GACACCCTAAAGACACACGGCGTATGCTCAGAACCCGACGAACTCTGCCAAAGAATAAAGCATCCCCTAACCTACTACAAGATAAAGATTGGAAGATTCAAGAGAGACCAGGTTCAGCCAACCATGAAAACCTGAAACAGGACATTTAAACTCCAGCCATAAAAGCTGAATCACCAGCATATTCAAAGCCAATATTTCAGAGGTTTAACTAGAATGGATAACGAAGCCAAGCATAGAGCCGGCAGAAACATGATCAAAGCAAGATTCCATGAATATTACCGGAGGAACAGGGAGAACATAACTCCACCCAAGTCGATGGGGCAGAGGGAGTTTGGATTCCTCCTATTCGTGGAAGGTGCGATGTTGAGACATAAATCCTTCAACCAACCCTCAGAACTTGGAAAGTTCATCGAGGCAACCGTACCATCCGACATATACTATTCAGCAGCATACTACATGGATCCTGAGGCGCCTATGGATAGGAAGGGGTGGACAGGTTCAGACCTCATATTCGACATAGACGCAGACCACATAGAGACTGAATGTAAGAGAATACATGACAAGTGGAGATGCGACACATGCGGTGCGTCAGGTGGAGGAAAGCCACCTATCATCTGCCCAAAATGTAAAGGCCAAAGATTCACGGAGACGACATGGATGTGCAGAGAATGTCTTGAAGAGGCGAAGAATGAAGCCTCAAAACTGATAGACCTATTGATAAGAGACTTTGGAATGAACCATGAGGAAGTGAATCTCAACTTCTCAGGCCATAGAGGCTACCACATACATGTCGAATCAGAGATTTTCAAGAACCTAGGATCCGACGAGAGGAAGGAGATAGTAGACTACTTGACAGGCGTAGGCTTAGACTTGAAACTTCTAAACCTATCATACCCAACCGATGAATCAGATGCATCTGGAAAATTGACATCTCATGATCCAGGCTGGCGTGGAAGAATAGCTAGAAGCGTAGAGGAGATTGTTTTGAGAATGGATAGGGAACCTCTTGGAAAGCTCGGATTGAGGAGGGAAGTAATCGAATCCATAATAGAATATAGGAAGAACATAGGTAAAGACATTTCAGAGTTCATCAAAGATGTTGAAAGGAAAACATGGAGACAGATCATTCATAAAGCAGTGACGATGGCCAAAGTAAACATAGACACAGTAGTTACAACAGACATCCACAGGCTGATAAGGTTGCCTGGAACCTTGAATGGAAAGACCGGGCTCAAAGCGTCAAAAGTCAACATCAAAGACCTACCTCGATTCGACCCCCTCAAAGAGACCGTGGCCTTCGAAGGGGAGGAGACGATACATATTGAGGAAGCTCCAAGATTCGAGATAGGGGGAGAAGAGTATGGACCCTTCAAAGACATAGACGAGACCTTACCGGCACACGCAGCTATCCTCCTACTCTGTAAGGGATCAGCCTACCCGGTGGTTAAACCTATTGTATAGGAAACTCTACGAAACGTGGCGGAGAGAGAAGTTCGAGTCTGAAGAAATCCAGCCACTAGACCCTGAATTCTTCAGGGAACTCAGTGAATACATTAGGAAGATGCGAGAGGAACTACGTATGCTCGATGAGAACACATTAAAATGCAGACTGCTGAAGATGGAACTCGACAAGGCCCAAGAGTTGGCCTCATCCCTCCTAGAGACAAGACTCAACAAAATTGTCTGGAACACTTTCACAGGCAAGAGTATTCCCCAGAACCACCTCACCAAGATGGAGACACAGGTCTACAGGAAACTCTTGGAAGCCTACGACAACTATGAGAGTTTGAAGAGGAGGATTATGGAGGGAAAGAACGGTCTTGAGGCGGCCTTAAAAGATTATTCAGAGTTTGAGAAGGTTCTGGTCAGGTTCAAAACCCAAATCCCACCCATCGTCGGGGTTGACATGAAGACATATGGACCCTTCGAACCTGAAGACGTTGCAACCCTGCCTAGAGAGAATGCTGAAGCACTCATCCGTAAAGGGGCAGCTGTAAAGATAGAGACCCCAACATGAGGTGAAAGCGTAGTGGTAATGAATAAATAGTTGATACTGATGTCTCTACTAAACTCAACTGGAGACTTTGAAGATGAAGATGGCGAAGGAGCTTAACACATACTGCCCCAAATGTAGAAGACACACCTCACATTCAGTAACCCTATATAAGAAGGGGAGGGAGAGAGCCTTAGCCGCAGGGGTTAGAAGACATGAACTTGAGAAGCACGGTTACGGCGGACAGAAGTGGCCTGAACTGAAGAGGACAGCCAAGACCACTAAGAAGCAACTCTTAAGACTGAAATGTAAAAGCTGCGGGTATACAATCCAAAGATATGGAGTAAGACTCAGAAAGCTTGAGCTAGGAGCATGATATGATGGCCAGAATAAAGGTGATAACTAAACCTGAGAGCAACTTCCTAAAAGTGAAGTGTTCAAAATGTTCAAATGAACAGATAGTTTTTGAGAGATGCTCGACGATAGTCAGATGCAATGTGTGCGAGGAAGTTCTCGCCGAACCAACAGGTGGAAAAGCTTCAATAAAGGCTGAAGTCCTACAAGTACTCACATAGTAAGGGGGCAGAGATCTCTACGCAGACAGAATACCCTGAAGTAGGGGACGTAGTAGTAGCCACGGTCACAAGACTCACAGACTATGGTGTATATGTCACACTAGACGAGTATGGAGGTAAAGCGGCTCTCGTACACATATCGGAGATAGCGACCACATGGGTGAAGAATATCAGAGACCATGCCAGGGAAGGACAGAAGCTAGTCCTGAAAGTTTTGAGGGTGAACCCTCAGAAGGGGCAGATAGACCTCTCATTGAGGAGGGTAACAGGCAGAGAGAAGACTGAGAAACTACTCGAATGGAAGAAGGATAGGAAGGCTGAAGGCATCATCAAAGTTGCTGCTGAAAAGTTGAACGCCGACCAAAACAAGATCGAAGAGGTTAAGACAAGAATCTTGTCGAAGCACCAGAGCATATTCGACGCTTTAGAGGAGGCTGCTGAGGCTGGTGAGAAAGCCCTCGTAAAGTTAGGTTTGGAACCTGAATGGGCAGCTACCTTAGTCGAGGTAGCTAAACAGAAGATAAAAGTAGAGACAGCTGATGTGAGAGCAACTATAGAGATCTCAAGCACAAAACCTCAAGGCATAGACGACGTTAAGAAGGCCCTAATCAACGCCAAGAAGGTGAAGACACCCAGAGGTGCGAAGATAGACGTCTACACGACAGGAGCACCAAGATACAGAATAGAAGTCACTGCTAGAGACTACTCTGAAGCTGAGAAGACACTTGAACAGGCAGTGAACGAAGCTATAGAGACCATAAAGAGTCTGGGAGGAACGGGACGCCGCCTGAATTGAAATGGTTAATGCGCAGATGCATGAAATGTAGAGAGTATACGTTGAAAGATACCTGTCCAAGATGCAATTCTGAAACTGAGACCCCGATACCGCCGAAATTCTCACCTACAGACAAGTATGCAAGACTCAGAATACCAAAGTTGAGAATCTATGAAAACCATGATAGTGGAGAAAAAGACGAAGCCACATGAACCCATACTTGTTGAAGGTTTACCTGGACTAGGCTCAGTAGGTAGAATAGTCGCCCAAGAAATTATAAGAAGCTTGAAAGCAAAGAAGATAGCTACACTCTACTCACCAACATTCCCATACTATGCCCTAGTCGACGGCAGAGGTTTAGTCAGGCTACCAAGAAACGAGTTCTACCACTGGTCAAACAAAACAGAAGGAAAAGAGATCGTTATTATTACGGGCGACTGCCAACCGAAAACATCAACAGGCCAGTATGAGGTGGCAAACATGATAATCGAATACGCCGTAAAATATTCAGCCAGACTCATAATCACAGTCGGAGGCTACAGTTCAGCAAGCATGGATGAGGGTAAAGTCTACGGTGCAGCAACCAGCATCGATTTAGTGAAGAAGTTGATTGATCTCGGCGTTACGGTTGACAGAGCCGGCATACCCGTAGTAGGAATTTCAGGACTCCTACTAGGCTTAGCGAAGCCTAAAAGATTGAACGCAATCTGCCTCCTAGGCGAAACAAGCGGCTACACACCAGACCCCAAAGCCGCAAAGAGAATACTCACAATCCTAGTTAAACTTCTAGGGGTTGAAATAGATTTCACAGGCATAGACAGCCACATATTGAGAATGGTCGATGTGGAGACGAAGATAAGGCAGGCTGAGGAGAAGATAGACCTAGCCTTAAAAGGGGAAGTTGAAAGGAAATCCGTAAGCTACATATCTTAAGATCGAATCCTCCAAACTTAACTAGGGAACCTTCTCGCTCACAGTCACAACAACAACCTTACTCTTCATAGGATTATACTCCTTCGTCCCAGTCCAAGACGCCCTGACATAGTATATTCCAGGAGCGTCGAAACGCCATTTCGGCGTGAAGAGACCCTTAGCAGGTTCGCCTACTATTGTTGGAACCCAAGTCCTGTTGTCGTTGCTCACCTCAATGTTGACGGTCCCAGCGGATAGGGGCGGATATATCCTGACATCTATACTCACATTCTGGTTGACACCAACCACCGTCGGTTCAACAGCCAACTTGACCGTTGGTGTACCTTTAAGAACAGTCAAGTTTTGGGTTAAGCTTACAGAGGAGTATCTGTCTCTGATGCCATCCCACCTAGCCCTGACCAAGTAATCACCGGCTGTTGGAGGAGACCACAAATACTTGTATGAACCATTCTCAATGGTTGAAACATCCTTTATTGTGATCCAAGAAGCTCCCTTATCCTCTGAATATTGCAGATGGATAGTCTGGTTGACCATGGGCTGAAGCTTCTCATCTTTGAGGATACCCATCATCTCGACCTGCTCAGGATAAGTAACATTTAGACTTGCCAACTTGAGGGTGAGATTCGCCCTCTCCAAATATTTCACCTCATACAGCAATACAAACCTGTTCGATGATGTGAAGACCGGCCTGAAATACTCGTCACCAGCCGTCTTAGAGTAGGCTCCGGACATCAAAAGACCGAGGAGGGTCGAGTTTGAAACACCAGCATTATCGACTATAGTCTTGTTTGATAATTTTCTGTCGCCGACAGACAATACACGGTCATAGACCGTGTAAGCATTCTCACCCTCACCCACCCTCCTACTGTAGTAGTGTACGGTCTCACCGTCCAATGTTGAACCGTTACTTATTCTAGCCATCCAATACCATTTACTATCCTCTCCGAAACCGTAGAAGCGAACAGTATTATCCCTCATATACCAGGTTACGAGAAGCGCTATATGGGATACATTATACCTCTTCAAAATCGGCAGTGAAACCATTCTGTCTGAGAGAAAT
>JAGTQO010000011.1:26220-28157 GCA_018396565.1 Candidatus Bathyarchaeota archaeon | reverse complement strand
ACCCCCTACACCCCCCTTTAAACCAAGATCTTAAATTTATAGGTCTTAAAACCAATATATCCTAAAGGTCGCATGGAACCATCCTGAGTCCAGACTGTCTAGTGCCTACGATACCAGGACCTTGTCGAAAGAACCGATAGGTTAACTTGTAGGTGAGGTGCAGTTAACTATAGGTGTTATCAGTGTCTTCATCTACAAGAATCATATATGTTGAGGGTTCTCCTAAGGATAGAGGCTTCAGTTACGGATCTTCAGCCAAGGACCTGATCCATAAGAACATAGAGATGTATAAGGTTCTTTACAGGCGATTCGCAGGACTTGAATGGGACGACGTGAAGGCCGAGGCTGAGGGGTGGATTCCAATAATAAGAAAATATGATGGTGAAATTATGGATGAAATTGAGGGTATAGCAGCTGGAGCTGAATGTTCCGTCGAGGAGATAGTTGCACTCAACGCAAGATATGAATTCTCTATAACAACCCTCTCTCGACGAAACCGTCGAGAATGCACAGCCTTTGCTGTTACTCCAGACTCATCTTTGATTGATGGAACTATTCTAGGGCAGAATTGGGATTTCAGGAGCAGGTTCAGAGAGACGTGTCTAATTCTGAGTGTTAGACAGGAGGGGGGGAAGCCTGATGTCCTTATGCATCTTGAGGCTGGAACTGTGGGCCATAAAGGGTTGAACTCATCCGGGCTTGGACTATGTATAAACGCGCTACTCTCGGACAGGGATAGTGTCGAGGCTGGTGTGCCCCTTGTCTCTGTCGTGGCCCGAAAAATTTTGAATTCAAGCACCATAAGGGATGCAGTTCACGCAGTGACAAGGGCGGAGAGATCCGCATCTATAAACTATCTGATAGCCCATTCTGGCGGGGAGGCTTTGGATCTGGAGGTTACACCTGACGATGTGGCAGTCCTGCATCCAGATGGAGGAATTTTAACACACTCAAACAATTTCCTCTCGTCAAACTTCACATTTAGGGATTTAGGAAAGAACGTCTTTCCAGACTCTCTTGTGAGATGGAATAGGATGCGCAGGCTTCTGATGGGTAAGAAGAGGTTGAATGTAAACTCAGTTAGGGCAGCTGTAAGTGACCATTTCGACTATCCAAACTCCATATGTAGACACCCCGACCAAAGGGCACATCCAGATGACCAGTTTGAGACTCTCACCTCTGTTTTGATGATCCTTGGAGAAGGAAGACTATACTTCACTGAGGGGGTGCCATGCACAGCGAAATATAGGCTTTTAACCGTCAAGAAAAAGTCTAAACATTGAAATGAAAATATATTTTCACGTAAATGATTTCTTAAACATAAAAAGATACAGAAAGGAACTTAATTTAGAATAATAATCACCCTGTTGAGAATCATATTAGTTTCTGCTGGCCTAAACTTGTCAACCTCCAGAGAAACGGCCTCCTTCCAACGGCCTCAACGATACCCTCCGCCCTCAACGCTCTGAGGTGATATGTAACCGAGGCGTAAGAGAGCCCAGTGTCCTTGGCGATTCCGCTGACGCATCCTGCCTTTCTCTCAATAGACTCCAAAATCTTTGTTCGGGAGACGAGTCCCCTCTCCATATTCCTCCTATTCGTCAAGTAAGCCTTTGGATGGAATGTCCGTATCCTCATCAGCCTCCCCTACATGAAGTCTATGAGGTTGGGTTGCTTCTGCATATGCTTCTCCTTGAATAGGGAGTTTATCTCGTCAGCTATCAATCTCAGCCTCTGTTCATGGTAGGGTCCCATATTGTATTTCTCAACCAGTCTCTCAGCAACCCCAAGATACTTCTCTATAGCCCCCCTATGAACTGTCAGGGAGATCTTTCCACCGCACCTTGTGCAGACACCTTTCAAAGGTATTCTGCGAAATTTCGATCCACATCTTGAACATCTGAACTGTTGGCATGCGAAAGCCTTCAGGTTTCCTA
>JAGTQO010000011.1:18884-26060 GCA_018396565.1 Candidatus Bathyarchaeota archaeon | reverse complement strand
TAGATGCGGATCTCTCCGCCCTTGTAAGTATATTTTTTCACCCTCAAGCCGGTCACCTATAGTCTCAATTATCCTAGCAATATTCTTTGGGTCAGAGCCCTTCTCAGCCTCATGAAAGAATTCTAAAGGCAGCCTTTCAACAGTCTCTATATTGTATGCTTGTCTCGCTACTTCGTTAGGATTCACTGTGAGGGTTAGGAGGAGTGGGGCATCCATCAATCCTCCAATCTTTCTCGGCAGAAAATACTTTGAAAAATTTAAGAGAACATCGAGCAGTAACATGATGGAATCTTCATCACCGTCACAGTCACGTCTCTTCGCCGCCTGCCATAGCGGGTGAGCGAAACAGACATTAGCCTTGGTGAATCCAATTATCCTAGCTACAACGCCGACGGATGTATGTGGCGATAAGCCCACGGCCAGGTGGCCTATCAGATCTTCCTTCTTCCTCACATTATAGTATGGTGGAAGATTATAAAATTTCTCTAGGAGTTCATCTAGGAAGGAGGCAACTTTAACGAAATAGTCTGCGCAGCTCTCCGGAATAATTATGTCCTGCATCTCTAATGGGCATAACTGGTTTATATCCGAAATCTCCACACCATATGCATCCCTGACGTAACCTAGACGAGCCAAATCCTTTAGGGATAGACCGACCTCCACAGGCTTGAAGTGTGTTAAGGGTGCGTTTGTTGCATCGAATCTTATTGTTCCATCTTTGAACATTGAGAGGTCGTACTTTGCACGTAGCAAGCCTTTCTCAAGGGGTTCAGGCTTCCTAGATTCGCTGGTCATTCCACGAACGCATTTAACGATTTCAGGGGGATTTGCCATACCTATCTTCTTAGCAGCCAACTCTAAATGGAACCTAATATCTACAGCCCTCCTCTCATATGCTGTGGTTGGGATCTTACATGCTGGGCATTCGTCACCATCGACCTTCCTTCCGCATCTTGGGCATGAACGCTCTATCAATGTGGAGGAGCCGCACCTAGGGCATATATTCATGTGCGTTGACTCATTACAGTAGGGGCATACTCTCCTCTCCACATCTATAGATACGACACCGCTGCCCTTTGCTGCATCGATTATGTTTCTTCTTGGACCGCCAGACAGCCCTATTGGGAAGAGGCAGTGAACCTTCGGCTTCATCTCTCTACGTTTAGCTTTTTCAGGCCTGCCCATCCTTGCACCTATATAAGTGGGGGCCTTCTCTTTGAGGGGTATTCCAGATGCTTTAGATACATATTCCGTACCGGAAACAGCGTCTCTTGGTGGATTCCATGTTCCTCCAAGACCTAAACATTCATAGATCACCTCTCCCTCAGGAATAATTATTTTAGAGCCTTCAACTATGTGGGGTAAACATATTCTTTCAAGAAGAATTTTGAGTTTGCCATCTAGATCTTCGAGGATCATGCCTTCGTGACCAATTTTTTCTATAGATCTTGACAGACCCATTCTCAACAGATTTATCTCTTCCGGAGTGAGGTTGCTCCAGAAATATGTGTATCTTGGATGTAGCGGGATACCTAGGTTTCTTGAAATTTTTAAGGCTTCAGTCGGAGTTGGGAAAGATTTGAGAGGAGATCTTATGAAGGAGATTACTCTCTCAACTTCAAGCTCCAATGCGTTGGATCCGCTTTGAATATCGCCGAATCTTTCAAACAATATTTTATTCAGTAGTTCACTCCACCATTCTTCAACAAATCCTGGGGGAGCCAACGGCTTATTATTCTCAAGAAATTCTCCGTAAGACACAAGAATATCGCCTAGGAAGAGTATGTTTGTTACCGAGTCTTTCATCTTAGCTGCAATCTGAGGATCATTAACCCTATAGACCGATCCGTCTGCATATTTCACGATGGGAGGTTCTATGGAGTCGACTGCAACGACAATTCCAGCCTTACCTGGTTTTTCGATGCGTAACTGTGTTCCCGTAGCTATGAAGTCCCGTAGGATATGCATAGTTGACGGATGAATTCCGAGGGCGGCTAAACCGGTGTTCCTGCACCTCCCATAGCGGAGCCTGAAGCCACCACGAGCTGCTGGAAGAGAGAAGATCGGCCTCCCACCCACAACATCTTCAAGATACATGAATTCTCTGGCTTCCTCCAAATCAGTCATCTGAGGCTTTATCTCCTTCAACCAACTCCATCCAGCTATACCTATCTTCTCAACTATCTTGATGACCTTCTGAGTTCTCCCTATGAGGCCATCATTTACTACTCTGAGAGCTCCGCCTCGAACCCCATTAGTCTCGACCCTCGGCAGATTCCTGAACGAGACTACTTCAACAGGGTCTGTCTGAACACCATTCACCTCAACAGGCAACTTCATGAAAACATTGAATAACTCGTCATCAGATACTTTAAACTGGAATCTAGCAACTTCCCTCTCGTATAGTCTGAGCTCCTCCACAAACCTTCTGGCCTCAACCTCCATTGCCTTATACCTATCTAATCCCATCAGACGTTGAATATAGTCGGCGACAACCAGTATGAGAGCCATCTCGGTTCCGCCGGCGGACCTTATGGGTCCAGCGAAATAGATCGCCAAATATCTAGTATGGTCAGGATTTGTCTTCACCCTTACACTGGAGATCCCTTGCAAAGGCGCGATAGTTACGCCTTCGCCTAGAATTGCAAGGGCTGTTCTGAGGGCTTGCTCAGCAGCCTCCTCATCACCAACTCTACTGAAGGTTTGAGCTATCTCCTCGGCTATCTTGAAAGCCACTTCCTCCCTCGGCATCTTTCTACTGAGATCCCTGATCCTAGCAGCTACGCCTGGGGGTCCCACAGACTTTTCGACGCGTTCTGCCAAGTCAATCGCTACAGATGACTCAGGGTAAGGTGCAGGGTCATACCCTAAAGACCTAGCTCTCTCAGCAAGCGAGTAACATTCTTTGAAACGCCTCTCCAACTCAGCAACATATTTTATATGAGAACTTGATATTCCAGCCAGACCCTTCAACACTCCCAACAGTTAAAATTAGCTTAACCCCCAAATATAGACTGTCCTTAACGTATTCGGGAGGGAGTATGATAAGCTACTATGAGGCCTGTAAGGTTCCAACAGTGAATATTGGGGGTGTGCCGGTTCCACGATTGATTCTCGGCCACTTACCCTTCCTAGGCGAATCTTACCAAGGACCTACAAAAAATATGGAATATAAAAGGAGATTCTCTGATATAGAGAACATAGTAGATATTTTGTCTGAGGCTGTGGAGAGGTATGGCATAACTGTCATGGGTGCTTCTACACTTCTCGATGGGGAGGAGGCAGAGAGGCTATTAGAGGCGATTGAACAGACATCCAAGCAAACAGGAAAAGATTTAGGGTTAATTGTTTGTATGAGAATCCCCCTCCTAATGAATGGAAATAGGATAGACGATTATAGACGCTGGTTGACCTACTATCACGTTGAAAAGAAGCATGGGGAGGATATCTTACAGAGGTATCTTAATGACCCTATACTCCAAGCAAGGGAGAATTGGAAGTTAAACTTTCTGAAGAGTTTGGAGTCTACCAAGCCATACACGGATGAGTTGCGCAGAATTAATATTGACTATCAGAAAGTAGACCAGGCGCTGAACGCCTTGAAAGGGTTTAATATTCTTTTCATTGTCTTGGGATCTGAAACTGATCTTCTAGCTATTGGAGGACGCCTCGACCTCCTTGAAGGATTGAACAGCAGAATCATCGAGAATCATTGGTACAGATGTCTTGTCGCATCACACCATGCAGGCTCCACAATACCAATTCTAGAAGAATCAGGAATAAACATTTACGGTTACGTAACTCCAGCAAACAGGCTTGGAGTAATGATGTTTCCAACACAGAGAATTTGTGAAGAGGTTATAAGATATGTCAAGTCTCCAATAATAGCGATAAAGCCATTCGCAGGCGGAAGGATCCCCCCTAAATCATCCTTGACATACGTATATAGCGAACTTAATATTCCATGTTGCATGATAGGTGTTGCTTCAAAGGAGGAACTTAAAGAATCTGCCACAGCAGCTTTGGAGATCCTGCGGTAAGGTGGAGCACAATGAGGTTGGTTGACACCCACGCTCACATAGATGAGTTAGAGAACATAGATTCTGTCTTGGAGAGAGCTAAGAAGGTCGGGGTCTCAGCAATAATAGCTGTAGGCTCAAACTTCAACTCTGACATGAGAGTCTTGGAGTTGTCGCAAAAATATAGGGGCCTCATATATCCAGCAATCGGCATACATCCACTTGAATCCGAAACTGCCCCGGATAGTGTGATCGAACTGATAGAGAATAAGATAGACGAATGCGTAGCAGTTGGAGAAGTAGGTTTAGACTACAGATCTGAAATAGATAAATCTTTACAGAAGAAAATCTTCCAAAAAATGTTAATGTTCGCAAGGAAACACAGTAAGCCGGTTTCACTACATTCAAGAGGAGCCTGGGAGGATGTTCTTTCTTACATGCTCGACTATGGAATCGTTAAGGGAATCTTTCACTGGTATAGTGGCCCATTAGAGATCCTGAAGAAAATCCTTGACAGCGGATACTACGTCTCTGCAACTCCTGCTGTAGAGTATAGCCCAAAGCATAGGGAAGCTATTATGGAGACCCCTATCGACGCTCTCCTACTGGAGACCGACACTCCAGTGAAGTATAGAGGTATTCAAAGCGAACCAAGCCATGTTTCGAAGGTGTTGACTTTCGTTGCTAAGATAAAGAATATTCCGGCGAGTAAGTTGGCTGAAGTAACCACTGAGAATTCGCGTAGTCTATTCGGCATAGATGATGGGTGCGGATGTTAAAGCCTTGGCTCGTGTCGGATTGTTCGAATTAGCTTTCGCCCTCAGCGTGGTAGGCGCCTTGACCCTCATCTTGATTGCATTACTGCAGTTATTTGGAGTGGCTGATGTGATTATACCGTTCTACTGGCTCATTCCTTACAGGTATATATTCCCGTTGGCTATGGGTTTGAGTGGAGACCTCCTCATAAGCGTCTTTTGTGGTATAGTGGCTTTGGTAAGCTCTAGAAGGATCCATATATTCAAGTGGGCTGTGCTCATACTCATATCAGGAATAGTAGCTGGGGGTGTTGGGGGAACCTTGATCATTGTTGGAGGCCTCATCGCCATAACGGCAAGTCTACTGGACTGATCAAACCTGAAAAGCCTTAGATATGAGTCGCAGCCCCCCTTCTTTATCTTCTGATTAAGGCTTTAAGAGCGATTAACACCAAGACGACAACTAGACCTGCCATGACAAAAATCAACGTCAACATTTTGAATACGGTCCTTACCAAAAACATTATTATGAGTAATAGGAGGACTATTACCGCATAGAGTCTTAGACGATAGCGAGCATCCCCACTCGATATTTTGAGCAAATCCGGAAGAAAAAGAGCTGTTAAAATTAATGCGATTAACATGATCTCCCAGAGGCCGATCATCGCAACTTTCCCTCTAACAAAAAAATGTAAAAATATTTAAATATCTAAGTAAATTGCAATATTATAAATAACTTATTTATGTTACCTATTCACTTTCTGGCTTGATGCGACTACCATAATACTTGTCGGTGAACATGCAATAGATATCAACTATGCTCGATGATGAAGGTACAGTAAATTCCTCTTTGATCTTGCATGAGCCACACTGCACCACTGCGTTACCCTTTCCACTTACCATGGTAACCTTCATAGACTCTTCACCACAAGCTGGACATACAAATATTGTAGGCAACTTCTTCTTGACTATCTTAACTACTCTTCGCCTGCGTCTACCCATTAGACTCAACCACCATCGTCTTACCCTCTCCTGACAACCTATTCCACCCCCCAATAAACTGGAGGAGCGAACAGTTCTTAAGTCAATCCAAGTTAAATATATTGCCATTTTGGAGGGTACACTATATGAGATTGAAAGAAGATCTTCTGAGATTAGAAAACCCATTTGAGACCATAGAATGCATCGAACATTTCCTGCGGGATTATGTTAAGAAGACCTCAGTTGAAGGCGCGGTTCTAGGTATGTCTGGCGGACTCGACTCGAGCGTAGCAGCTGCCCTCTGTTCAAAAGCATTCAGAGATCCAAGCCAGGTTTTGGGTCTCTGTATGCCTGAGGAAGAAACATACAATGAGAAAAACATTAGAGACGCTGAGAGGGTTGCTGATATGTTTGGGTTAGAGTTTAGGATTATAGATGTAACTCCGATGGTTCAGGTCTTCTGTAAGAATTTAAGTATTGAAAGAGTGAGTAAGGTTGTTCTAGGAAACCTTAAAACTAGAGTTCGCGCTGTAACCTTATACTGGTACTCCAACAGCTTGAATCGCCTTGTCGTGGGTACAACTGATAAGAGCGAACTTATGCTCGGATAGGATACGTACCTGCAAAGTACATATCCCCGGAGACTTTACTAAGTTCGGCGACGGGGCATGTGATTTGGAACCTCTCGCAGACTGCTACAAGACGGTAGTGAGACAACTTGCGGAGGCCCTAGGAATACCTAACGAGATCATTGCGAAGCCTCCATCACCAGACCTCTGGCCTGACCATAAGGCAAAGGATGAGTTGGGAGCTGATTATGAATTGCTCGACCTCATTCTGTGGGGTATTGAACATTGGTGGACTCCTGCAGACATCGCAGAAGAACTGGAGATTTCCAAAGATTTTGTGGAAAAGATCTTTGAGAGGTGGAGGTCAACTGAACATAAGAGGCGCCCGCCCCTAGCGCCTAAGTTATCCTATAGAACGGTGGGACATGACTTTCGGATACCTCGGATGTTTGGCAATGGCAATCACGCTAACGGGCGAGGGTAGGTTACACTATTTTGGGGCTGATCAAGTGGAGAGCCATATAATAGCTATTGCACAGATCACGCCGAGACTCTGCGACAAATCATACAATTTGAACTTGATGGAGCAAAAAGCTATAGAGGCGAGAAAGAAAAATGTTGAATTTATAATTTTTCCTGAGTTATCTCTGACAGGATATCTCTGCCATGACCTCTTCCACCAGCTGTCCGAAAGCCTAGACGGCGAATCCGTGAGAAGGGTATGTAATATTGCAAGGCAGAACAGTATGACTGTTATATTTGGTATGCCAACCCAAGGAGATGTGAAGGGAGTAATATACAACTCCTCTGTTATGGTAGGCGAAGATGGAGAAGTCAAATGTTACAATAAGG
>JAGTQO010000011.1:0-18841 GCA_018396565.1 Candidatus Bathyarchaeota archaeon | reverse complement strand
TACCCCACAGAATGAGGTCGACTGTTTTAAGAGTAGAGGCTGCAAAGTCGGCTTGACTATTTGCTATGACATATACTTCCCCGAGATCTACCGACTACTCTCTCTGAAGGGGGCCGAGTTCATAATATGCACCTCAGCCTCACCATCCAGCCGTCGTGAATACTTCGAATTGTTAACGAGAGCAAGAGCTATCGAGAATAGTGTCTTCCTCATTTTTGTGAATCGAGTTGGAATTGAGAATGGTTTACATTTTTGGGGAGGAAGTCATATTGTTAGTCCAAATGGCAGTATTTTGGCAAAAGCTCCTTACTATGAAGAAAAACTTCTTATTTTCAATTTAGATCTGAAGGAAATAGAGAGATCTAGACCTTTCATTCCGACGTTGAAGGACATCAGACCTGAAATTTTGGAGACTCAGACCGATCTTCTCCGAAGATAAAATTTTTGATGGACTCCCTTCAATATATATCCGATAGCAGATTTAATCTATGTTCAAACCATATGATTTATTAGAGGTGCATACAAAGTTGTATGCATGGACGCTGGATATGGCAGCCGAGATCTGAACACGTTGGATGTGATAAGAAAGACCATAAAAAATACTTTTCAAGACAAAATACTTGAGATATTGCTTAAAAATAGCAATATGACAAGAAAACAATTTGAAACATTCCTTATAGATTCGTTATCTACAGATTTTTTAAAATCAAAATCAAAAGAGAGACCTAAATTAAGAACAGATAAAGAATTATTGACAAGGGGCTCATTCGACAGAACTCTTGCCCAGGCCAGAAGAAACATAACCAAGGCATTGTCCACCATTCTACTACTAGGCTACAGCGGTCTCCTTGAGAATCCTCAACTAGAACCATTCATAGAAGCGGGCGAACGGTTGAGAGCCCATAATGAATTGTTAAGAGATAGTAGCAAAGATGGAGTTGACGTTGATATTTTATCGGAGGAGTTGAGAGAGATAGTGACAAGTTTCATCAAAAGGCGAAGTGTAAAAACGGAGGAAAAAAGTAACTGAGCGATCTTCACGGGTTTGCCAAAGAATTTACTGATCCTACACTATATCGCCATTCAAAGGATGAACCTGAACGGGAAAGGAGTCCTCTATCAACAAGCCTCGACAGGTATGTAGATATAGTACTTAAAGGAACATCCTCCCCATAGAGAGCCTTGTATAGTTGTTGCACATCCTTGGAGAGGAAAGTCCTATCAGATAAATGTGATAGAATTAGGGAGCGAATCCTCTCGAAACGATTTCCAAACGAGTTTGTTAAGGTACCACCGCCGGGTAAAACCCTCTCGACACCACCCATAAGCTCAATATAGTCAAGAACCTTACCCACCTTCTCTCTTGTGACATGCCCCTCAATAGTCATCGTATGTTTTATTCCTTCTTTGTCGAAGAACTCTATCTTGACTCGTCTGGTTGGCAAGAGGGGCACCGTATTCACAATTCACATGTCAAAGTATAATCTGTGAACATCCTTATTTATTTTTCCATATACAGTAACTATTGTGAATACTCGTTAAAAAATTTCCATAGGAAAATGTAAGGTTTACATAGGAAATAGGGAGGTTTATCTGTCTTTCACTGAAAGTGAATTATTATCATAATGAAAAAGAAATATTCATTATTATTTCACATTAATTAAGAAAAAGTTTTGATGTGAATACAGAGGGAGACACCAATATTTCCACTGGAGATTTCTAAATAAAAGACATACGCATTGTTTAAAATAATATATAATTACAATTATAAAAATTAACTGTAAATATCTTATATTAACGCTGTGCGCTTACCAGTCGGATGCTATTACTATAACCAAATATGTAACTTCAACTGTAGGATATACTTCCAGTGGAAAAACGGGGGTGTAGGGCTTTTAAAGGTCTGTTATTTGCACTGCCTCCTGTGCTGCGGCGAGTCTAGCCACGGGGACCCTGTAAACAGAGCATGAGACATAATCCAAACCTATCTTACTACAAAATCTTACAGATTCAGGTTCACCGCCATGTTCGCCGCAAATACCCACTTTCAAGTCAGTTCTCGCCTTTCTTCCTTCTTGAATGGCTATTTGCATTAGCCTACCAACACCATCCTTATCCAGAGTCTCGAATGGGTTGAATTTTAGAATGCCTTTATCCAAATATCTTGGTAGGAATTTATTCTCAGCATCTTCTCGAGAGAATGAAAATGTGCCCTGCGTCAGGTCATTTGTTCCAAATGAAAAGAACTCTGCATATTTAGCTATTTCACCGGCTACTAGGCAGCTTCGAACGACTTCCATCATTGTTCCGAAGCTATACTTTACCTTGACACCACTCTTCTCCATAACTTCCTGAGCTATGTTCTCCAATCTCTGTTTCAAATATTCTAACTCCGATGCAAGGGCTACTTGAGGAATCATGATTTCAGGTTTAACATCATATCCATCCTTTATCAACTCAACAGCGGCTTCAAGTATTGCCCTGGTCTGCATCTCATATATTTCAGGATATGTTATTCCAAGTCTGACACCCCTATGCCCCATCATCGGATTCACCTCAATTAAACTCTTGACCTTTCTCAAGATCTCCTCCTTCTCGGTAGTGTCAAGGTTTTTCGCCTTCATCTCTGTGATTTCAAGCAGGAGACCCTCCAAGGATGGTAGAAATTCGTGTAAAGGTGGGTCTAAAAGTCTCACGGTGACAGGTAAACCATTCATAGATTTGAAGATCTCTTTGAAATCGTTTTTTTGAATTGGCAAAAGCTTCGATAAATATTCCTTTCTCTCCTGTTCGCTCTCAGCAAGAATCATCTTTTGAACTATTGGTAACCTATCTACTGCGTTGAACATTCTTTCGGTTCTGCATAGTCCTATTCCTTCAGCGCCGAGATTTCTTGCCTTTCTAGCATCTTCAGGTGTATCTGCGTTCGCCCTAACACCCACCCTTCTCTTCTCATCTGCCCACTTCAAAATCTCTTCAAGCTCTTTCGGAAGTTCAGGTTCCTTGGTAGGTACGTTACCCAAGTATACTGCGCCTGTGCTCCCATCAATAGTTATAATATCTCCCTCTTTCACCTGGATCCCTGCGACTGTGAAGAGTTTATGGCGGTCATCTATCTTGATCTGCTCACAGCCTGAGACACACGGTTTTCCCATTCCTCTTGCAACTACCGCTGCATGCGAGGTCTTCCCTCCCCTAGATGTCAAGACGCCTTGTGCTGCAAAGAAGCCGTGAATATCGTCAGGCTTAGTCTCCTCTCTGACCAAGATCACTTTCTCCCCTTTCGAACCCAACTCAGCTGCAGTATCGGCGTCGAAGACAACCTTTCCTGAGGCTGCGCCTGGGGAAGCGGCTAAACCTGATGCGACCGGTTTGCCTGAATAATTTGGATCAATGGTTCTATGGAGAAGCTGTTCGAGCTGTTCTGGTCTTACCCTGAGAAGAGCCTCATCCTTACTTAATATTCCTTCCTTATACATGTCTACCGATGTTTTAATTGTTGCCATAGCGTTCATTTTGCCGTTCCTGGTCTGTAGAACATACAGTTTTCCTTTTTCAATAGTGAATTCGAAGTCTTGAACTTCTTTGTAATGTTTCTCAAGAATCTCCCTAACCTTACATAACTCCTTATAACATTCAGGCAGCTCCTTCTCCATCTCAATTATTGGTTTAGGAGTCCTTATCCCTGCCACAACATCCTCTCCTTGGGCGTTTACAAGATATTCTCCATAGAACACGTTCTCTCCTGTCCCAGGGTCCCTTGTGAAGGCGACGCCTGTAGCCGAGTCCACCCCTCTATTTCCAAATACCATTGTCTGAACGGTGACGGCTGTTCCATTGGCCATTTCAGGGGTGATCTTGTTAATTCTCCTATACTCGACAGCCCTTCTACCCATCCAAGAACTGAAAACAGCTTCAATAGCCATTTTGAGCTGTTCATAGGGGGATGTTGGAAATTCTCTTCCAGTATCCTCCTTACATATTTTTTTGAATTCACTGATAAGTTCTTTCAATGCTTCGACTGAAAGGTCCGTATCATACTTTGCACCGTACTTTGCCTTCACCTCCTCAAGCTTCTTGTCGAACTTCTCTCCGTCTGCCTGCATGGCTATTCTGGAGAACATTTGTATCAGACGTCTATAACAGTCGTATGCAAACCTCTCATCTCCAGTCTGCTCGGCGAGGCCGACAACGGTCTCATCGTTGAGGCCAAGATTGAGGATTGTATCCATCATCCCAGGCATAGATAGGGCGGCTCCTGACCTTACGGAGACAAGTAGAGGATTCTTCGGGTCGCCAAACTTCTTTCGAGTCTTTTTCTCTATAGTAGATGTATGCTCTTTGACCTCATCCATAAGACCGTCAGGTAGCTTTCTACCCTCCTTATAATATTCGAGGCAGACTTCAGTAGTTATTGTGAAGCCAGGGGGTACTGGGAGGCCTATTTTGGTCATTTCGCAGAGTCCTGCACCCTTCCCTCCTAGCAGCCTCTTGTTCTTACCGTCGCCTTCCTCAAAATCATATATTCTCTTCATGAAACTATTCTACCCGTACTCTCTTATCGAATCTATCAAGGCTCTCAATCGCCATATTTAATCATATCCCTATACTTCATAATATCTTCCAGCCCTCCGCTGTGATGCAGCAATAGCAGGGTGGGATGGAATTAATCACATGTGTTGGGATATCTATTTTTTCATTGTTTTCTATAGGGTTTGATGTACAGAAATTCTTAATATTTCGGGAGACCGAGTTGCGGTGGCATTGTCGGAGGACGTGTTTTGCCCAGCTCTGAGGCTCTCGAAGGTATCTTCGAAAGATACCTATCAGGAAGCAGAATATTCTCTAATCGGGAGGTCCTCAGACATGACTACGTCCCCAAGAATCTTCCTCACAGGCAACATGAGATATACCGTCTTGGTCGGATATTGGCTCCTGCTCTGGGCCTCTCAAAAGTTTCTAATGTCTTCATATATGGGAAGACAGGGACAGGAAAGACCGCTGTAGTCAAACATGTGCTGGAGAGTCTAAACCGCAAGGCGAATGAGTTGGGAGCGAGGCTGAGACTCTCATATGTCAACTGTAGGCTTGCTGGAACAAACTATAGGGTTCTCGCTGAGATATGCAGGTCTATAGATGTTCAGGTTCCTTTTACGGGATTGGCGGTTGGTGAAATTTTTGACAGGTTCAGGCTTGGAGTAAACAAATCTAGATCATGCCTTATAGTCGTTCTAGACGAGATAGATACCTTGGTTAAGAGGCGTGAGGAGAACAGTTTACTCTACGAGTTAACTAGAGTGAATGAGAGTCTACGTGGAACCTGGGTTGGTTTAGTGGGAGTCTCTAACGATCTCCGTTTCAAAGAGTATTTGGAGCCTAGGATATTGAGTTGTCTTAGTGAGGAAGAAGTTGTGTTCAGGCCTTACCTGGCCGATGAGCTTTACAACATTCTGCAGGACAGGGCCAGAATTGCTTTTAATGATGGGCGACTCAAAGAATCAGCTCTCAGACTATGCGCTGCCCTTGCGGCTGGAGAGCACGGTGATGCTCGTAGGGCTTTAGATCTTCTCAGAGTGGCTGGCGAAGTGGCGGAGCGGAATGGCTCTGAAGAAGTTACTGAGGAACATGTAAGAATTGCTCAGAGGAAGGTTGAACATGACAGGATAGGCGAAGTGTTAGAGTCCCTCCCGCTCCATCTCAAACTCGTCTTACTGAGCGTATTCCTCTTCAGCAACTATTCGAGGGAAGACGCCGTGACAGGTGAAATATACGCTATATATCAAGAACTATGTGAGGAGGTTAAAGTTGATCCGTTGACCCAGAGAAGAGTCAGTGGTCTCATAAGCGAGATGGATATGATGGGTCTGCTCAACGCTAGAATAGTCAACTTCGGAAGATATGGGAGGACTAAGAAGGTCCGTTTGGGAATATCGGGAAGATCAATTGTTGAGATCCTCTCGGATGACGGGTTAGTTAAACCCCTATTCCACTATGTTCCCAAGTCAATCAGGAGGAGTCAACGGACACCTTAAATTTTTATTCCCTCTCATGTAGGAAATCCATCATGTTGACTTGCATGTTCTGAAGGTTGAGTATAGGCGCTACTCCTGGTGTGGGGTCGACCCCCATCCTCCTCTGATACTCAGTCTGCTCCTGCCATGTACCACAGTTCACAACGATCGTTCCCCTATACATTGATGTACTGGCAACATGTACATGACCTGACTGGAATACATCTGGAGGCTCAGCGATGATGAGTCTATCCTTGCCCTCAGGTGCCAGGGACGTTCTACCCCCATATTCAGGTGCTAAATGTCTACATTTCAAAAGGTATTCCATAGCCTTCTCAGGCGTCTTCATATTGAGATTTGGAACCGTCGCAATAATGTCATCTAAACTTCTTCCATGATACATCAAGAAATGCACTCCGTGAAGTTTGAATTCAGAAGGGTTCCCCAAGTTCCTTACTTCTCTAGCCTCAAGGATTGGCTCAGCGAATTCTCTAGGTATCGCCGGCTGGGGCAAGGCCTGTCTCACAGCATCATGATTTCCAGGA
The DNA here is from genome assembly GCA_018396565.1 of Candidatus Bathyarchaeota archaeon. Taxonomy (GTDB): domain Archaea; phylum Thermoproteota; class Bathyarchaeia; order 40CM-2-53-6; family RBG-13-38-9; genus DTMT01. The sequence continues at coordinate 12,285 of JAGTQO010000011.1, read as the reverse complement.
ATAATTATAACCTCTATGTAATCAGGTATCTGCTCAATATATTGGGCGACGAGCCTGTACTGTTTATATATGTCCGTGATTGCCAGCTCCTCCTCTTGCCTTGGATAAACGCCTATGCCGTCCACAAGATCCCCTGCAATCAATATGTATTTAGTCTTGAAGGCTGCTTCTACATGTCTCTGAGATCCAACCTTACCGTTAAGCCACATTATGAACCTCTCGAAAGCATCGTCCCTGAATGTTCTACTTCCGAAATGTATGTCTGAGATGAGCGCCAAATTGACGGGGTAATCTGTGCTTACAGGCCTTCTCTCTGGGAGATCAGGAAAGAGTATCTGTTCAGCTATGAAGAGGTCACCCCTTCCACGTGAAGCTTCTATTCCAATCACTTGGTCACGCAAAAGATTCCTTGCAGTATCATATAGTTCCCTGTTTCCTCGAGGAACCAGCAGGACAGCTGTATTCTCCAAATCTTCAATGTCAAAGAATAATTGTCCTGAACGTTCACGTTTATCCATGATTATGGCGACCATTTTGACTTTATCCCCATACCTCGATTCGAGGGCATCGGTCAGGTCGCCGGCATCCTTGAAGTCTAATCTCTCACGGATAATCTTAGAAAGTCTATTGAACCTATCCTTGAAGTACCTGTTGAAATCGTCTATCGTTCCACCAGACTCAGACTCTTCACTCCCATCTCTGATGAGTTCAAAATCGCTGTCAACCTCCTTTGCAAGAGGGATCCTTGATCGAGTTTGAACCTTCACTTCCTGAACATAAACCTTCTTAGTAACCTTTTCAAGAGTTTTAATTATCATTGATCTTGTTATGATGAGTGGTTTCGGTGTTTGTCTCTCAGCCTCAGCTATAGCTTCATAGATGAGTCTATCAAAATACTCCTCACCATGTAACATTTTTATAAGTTCAAATGCTTCGGCCTCAAGCTGGTAACCTGCTGACGTTAAGGTTTCTATGGCTTCCCTGAGATTGCGAAGTGCCGAATGTTCTTTTTGGGAGGGCTGCACCTCAAATCTAGCCTTCTAAACAGTCAGCCTCTGTCTTCTTACTAATGGATAGGAACAACTTTTTAATTAGTTTATCCCGTTAAACCTGCAGATAATGAATTTATTAACATACAATTAATATGTTCGGATGCTAAACCCTTACTACCTTCACAGAAAAGTTCAGATAACCTTCAGGGGGTTTCAACTTGGAGAGCCTCTTAGAATTCGCCTTGAATTATGCTGGGAGGCTAGGCTCAACATACGCTGAGGTTAGATGTCGCAGAGATGTAAGCAACACTATTACGATGAAGAATGGTGAAGTTCAATTCTCAGGTTTTCTGAGGGAGTTCGGCGTGGGTGTCAGACTGATTGTTAACGGCGCCCTAGGTTTCGCTTCAACAAATATGCTCAACCGAAAAAACATAATCGACATATTGTCTTCAGCATCATCCATGGCAAACGCCTCAACCTCAAGTAAACCTGTCAGATTCTCAAATGAAAAAATGGCAACAGATAAATGGGAAGTTAAACAGAAAGTTAAATTTGACTCTGTAAGTGTCAAGGATAAAGTTGAACTTCTCTCTGACATAGACAAAATCTTCAGAAGTAAATGTGATGTGAAGTTTCCTTCAAGACTATTCATCCTAAACGAGACCCTTACGGAACAGATATTCATGAATAGTGAAGGAGCCGTAGTTAGATCGAAGGTTCCAAGAATCTCCTTCAGCTATATTTTAACAGCCTACACTCCTGGAAAAGGCACGGCCCAAAGATTCAATAAGAAAGGTGAGAGTCGAGGTTGGGAGGCTGTAACCTCTTGGAACCTGGATAGACTGGCTTCTGAGGAGGCAGAAATTTTAGGGAGAATATTGACTGAGGGAAAGAAGCCTCCCAGAGGTGAATTTGACATAATTCTCGGAAGCGAAGTTGTCGGAATAATATGTCACGAATCCTGTGGACATCCATTCGAGGCAGATCGAATACTGGGCAGAGAGGCTGCAGCAGCAGGCGAATCATTCGTAAATATGAGTATGTTAGGGGAGATGATTGGCAGCGAAAGGGTCACCATTGTAGACGACCCTACAATACCCAACTCCTACGGCTACTATCTATATGACGATGAGGGTGTTAGAGCGTCACGTCGGGAACTCATAAAGAGAGGGATCATAAACACTTTTCTCCATAATAGGGAGACCGCGGCGGTGATGGGAGTTAAGAGTAACGGGGCGGCCCGCTCGGTATCTTACAGTAGGGAACCCATAATTAGAATGTCTAACACATACATGGAGAGAGGTGAATATAGCTTCGAGGAGCTTGTGGAATCAATAAGGGAAGGGGTGTACATCAAAAGTTTCATGGAATGGAATATCGACGACAGAAGGTTCAATCAACGTTACGTAGGCTTGGAAGCCTACAGAATAAGGAATGGCAAAGTCACAAATCCGATACGTAATCCTATACTGGAGATAACCACTCCGAGCCTCTTCATGAGTGTCGACGCGGTTGGTAGAGAACTATCATTCTCCGCCGCAACCTGTGGAAAAGGGGATCCGATGCAAGGCGCACCTGTATGGACAGGTGGACCTGAGGTTAGATTGAGAAATGTTAGGTTGGGAGGGTCCTGAATGGAGCCGGTTGATTTCGCCTCCTTCGCAGTTAATACCGGTATAAGAGGTGGGGCTGAGGACGTAGCTGCAACTTGTATACGTGAAGATGGGAAGATGATAAGATTCTCTAACAATAAGGTGACTGTGAATCAAGCCTGGCATTCATCGATACTCAACATAATGGTCGCTGTTAGGAAGAGAGTTGCAATAGGCAGCGTCGAAGATCTTTCTGGAGGATCCATCAAAAAGTCCATAGAATATCTTTTAAAGACCGCTAGGATCACCCCGCCGAAAAGGGACTACGTCAAATTGCCTAAAGGACCATTCAAATACAATGTTACTCAACGACTCCCCCCATCCCCGGAAGGCTCCAACATGATCAAATATGTTGAGGACGCGATAGAGAGCGCCCTTTCAAAAGGGGCGGAAAGAGTCGCTGGAACCTTCCTATATAGAAAAGTAGAGACAGGCATTGCAACATCAGCGGGAGCGTCAGGCTACGATAATCTGTCTTCTCTCGAAATCTCTGTAAGAGCATTCTCAGATGAGGAATCTTCAGGCCACGCTAACTCATGTGCGAGGAATGAAAAAGATTTTCATCCTGCCCAGGCTGGAGAAGAGGCGGCGGATATAGCTATCAGGGCAGCCGGCCCAGTTCAAGGCGAAGCAGGGGTCTACGACGTAGTCTTAGGGCCTAACGTATTCGCAAACCTAGTTAACGACGTAGTGAATGCAGCCTCGGCCTTCAATGTTGATGCAGGCCTATCCTTCATGGTAAATAAGCTCGGTGAGAGAATAGCCTCTAGGAGCCTCACCATCATAGATGATGGAACGCTGAGTGACGGTTTGAACTCTAGGGCGTTCGACGATGAGGGCGTCCCAACCAGAAGGACCATCATAGTGGACAGAGGAATTCTCAAAAGTTACCTCCATAACTCCTCAACTGCAAAAAAGTATAGGTGTTCCACTACTGGGAATGCAGGTTGGATAGTACCTCAGCCCTGGAACATTATTGTGGAGGCAGGTAGGCTCAGTGAGGAGAGAATATTGCAGGAACTGGACGACGGCCTATATGTAACAAATAACTGGTATACTAGGTTTCAAGATTATCGTCGAGGAGACTTCTCCACAGTATGTAGAGACGGCCTCTTCAGAGTCAAAGATGGGGAGATCGTGCAATCGCTGAAAGGGTTGAGGATCAGCGGCAACCTCCCCAAAATCTTGAGAAACATAGTTGCTTTATCTAGTGAGAGACGGTGGGTTAAATGGTGGGAGGTCGACACCCCAACATTGACCCCCCACATCCTGGTGAGAGACGTCCCCTTCACCCGCTCAACAAAGTGATCGACATAAAATTTCAGGATATTTTTAGGCGCCGGGGAGGGGACTTGAACCCCTGCTCTCCTCAAAGGAGAACCGGATATTTCGGATCAAGACTCTCGAGTCCGGCGCATTGGCCCAGACTACTGTTTTGCCACTCTGCCACCCCGGCTAGGGATAGTATTGTCCCATGAAATAGTTAAACATCTTGGATATCACCGACATACCTCACCTACCGTCGCGTCATTCAACCTTATTATGTCCTGCACTTTCAATTCGAGGAGCCTGTCACGTGACCCCCCACCGCAATAGACCGTATTATAGTCTAGAAGGATCTTATCCAGGAGAACCCTCATCTTCTCTTTATGGCCTACTGAAGGTGTTCCCCCAGGAGGGTATCCACTTATCTTCTCAGCCTGATCGAAGGCGACTAGCCTCAAATGTTTTACACCAAGAATCTTGGCAGCCTTCTCAAGATCCACTTTCCTATCCCCTGGAACAATCAAAAGTACATGCTCCCCACCATCGGTTACTGAAACCAAATTTTTCGTAACTCTTCTAAGCTCCACTCCAGTGGCTTTCGCCGCATCTGAAGTATGTATTGTCTCAGCCTTCTGAATGAATCGATGCCAAACATTGTTCCGAATGAGATACTCGTCAAGATTCAAATGTATATCTCCAGAGACGGATTCTTGAAACATTCAGGTCTAAAAAGTTTGGGAGTTACGGTCCGTTACTCCACAACCATTTTGATTCTCGGCTTGTCACCGTACTCCCACGATAGTTCAGGTCTAGCCCTCTCTTCCTGTCTTGGATATTCATACCTGCCTTTATCTATGTCTGTAGGCCACTCGAACCTTCCACCCCACTTCATGATGAAGGTCTTAAGTTTCGGATATTTCATTCTGACTATGGCTTCGAGTTCAGCGGGGTCTCCCTCTGTTATAGCCCAGTTATCGTAATGCATCGGAATCAGAACTTTAGCCCTCAATTGGTTTGCTACCCTTGCAGCGTCGGCGAAGGACATCTTATCCGTGAAGCTGGGTGGACTATTGCCACAGTTGATCAACGCTATATCTACATTATTCTCGTAGCCTACCCTGAAGTAGTAGTCATGGTATGAGGAGTCTCCTGCATGGTAAACGTTTCCTGAAGGGGTCTCTATCAGATAGTTCAACGCAACCTCATCGATAGTCTTTCCAGGCTTAACCTCCCCCCCTCTGAGGGCGCAGAAATCTGTTGATTTAGTAGCTTTTATGGTGGCGTCTTTTACATTGTATCTGTCTCCAGGCTTCATTTGCAGGATTCTCTCTTTCGGCGCCCCATACATGGCGAACATTTTACATGAGGCAGGTGGACCTATGAACATACATTTAGTGTTCTTGATCAGAGGCTTTATCGTGTATATGTCGCAGTGATCGCTGTGAGGATGAGTTGAGAGTAGAGCATCAACCTTTGTGAAAGCCCAAGGATCAATTACATGCGGGTTACACCTCAACCATTCTTGACGTTCGGCCCCATTCATTCTCGTAGGCCCAGCCCCACCCTCATACGTTATGTATACGGAGGGGCCGCTATAGTTGTCTATGAGAATATTTGCATCCTCAGGTGTCTTAATGTAGAAAGAGCATGCTCCGAACCACCATAGGACGAGCTTACCCTTCTCAACTTTCTCAGCCTCTATCTGCCTGTTGAGGTAAGTCCCCCACTCGGGGAACACTTCTCGAAGCCATGTGTCCCTATCCATAGGTCTGTCCTGTTCAAGATCGTTTGCGAAATGTATACCTATATCATACCTCTTCAAGACATTCTCACCAATAACCAATTCCTATATTCAAAATAAATGTCTTACCAATGATAGTGGGAGGAACATTGACGGCCTCAATGATCCTTTAAGAAGATATCCAAGACAACAGTGGGGATAGGGATTGGAAACTAAATTATCCAGATGGATCCTGCCGGCCAGCTGCACAGCGATTATAGGCCACTCATAAATTCTCTGAATACAGCGTCGAGAATATCTAAGCCTGAATCGACGGTCTCACGGCTTATGGTCAATGGAGGCGAGATTATGATCGTTGACCCTGACCTCCTCAATGCAATCCCACGCTTAAAAGCCATAACCATAATCTTCTCAGCCTCATCCTCAGCGGGCATCTTTGTCTTCCTATTCTTAACGAGCTCCATGCCAACCATCAATCCGCATCCTCTCACGTCACCTATCAACTCATATTCTCCCATCATCTCCTTGAGCCTATGAAGAACATGGTTGCCTTGCTTTACGGCATTCTCGAGCAGATTCTCCTCCTTGATAACCTCAATAACAGTCAAGGCTGCAGCGCAGCTTAACGGGTTTCCGCCAAATATGCTTGAGTGAGTTTCAGGCTCCCAATCCATAATTTCACTTCTACATATGGTGGCTCCCAAAGGTAGGCCTGAGGCTAAGCCTCCAGCCGCACATATGATGTCCGGTGTAACATTCCACTCTTCAATCCCAAACCACCTACCTATCCTTCCGATGCCTGTTTCAGACTCATCATCAACCATGGCGAAACCTCTTTCATCAGATATCTTTCTAAGTCTTCCAAAATATTCTGGTGGAGGTACGATGCACCCCTCAGCCTGAATCGGCTCGAAGAACACTGCGGCGACGTCTTCAGGTGCAACGACCCTCCCCAAAACATACTCATCAACATATCTTAAGCACATGTAGGAACATTCAGGGAAGGTTTTGTCGAATGGGCACCTGTAACAGTATGGGTAAGGTATATGTACGATGTTTGGAAGCAGAGGCATGAGATGCCTCCTCTGTACAGATTCATGTGTAGAGAGGGCCAATGAGCCTAAAGTCTCACCGTGCCAAGCGTTGACGTAGGATAGGAGGATGGGTCTTCTGTAATGCCAGCGAACGAGCTTTATAGATGCCTCAACAGCTTCGGTTCCAGAGTTGCTGAGGAAGATACGTTTCCCGAAAGATCCTGGGGTAAGATTGCATAGCTCCTCAGCAAGTTTAACCGCAACCTCATAATAGAAAGCCTTCTGCGAATAATGTGAAAACTTATCAATTTGCTCCTTGACAGCCTCAACTACTCTGGGGTGGGAGTGGCCTACATTTAGACATGAGAGGCCTGAATTGAAATCTACATATTCGTTCCCATCCATATCCCTGACTATGCAACCTCTTCCAGACTCTATGGCCAGCGGGTAGAGCCTCCTCAGAGAGGGGGATAGAAACTTCTCATCATAAAATAGGAGTCTCCTAGCCTTGGGTCCAGGTGGAGTCACCAATATTTTGGGAGAGCCCATGATCCTTCTAGGGAATGTTTGGAGATAATAAGGTTACACTAGTCCCCTGGCTTCTTTGAGAGAGTTATCTCAATCGTCGATATGGATTTTTCCTTACCGTTGTGCCGTCTAATGTCTTCTGAGCCTATGTCTACCGATTTGACGATCAACTCCTTCAGGAAGGCCCTCTTCAACATTCCTACGGTGTCTACGGCCTTTGGTATGGTTCTTCCTCTGGCTCTGACAGTCACCTCGTCCAAGCCTGAGTTGAATAGGGTGACGCAGGCTACAACGTAATTTATCAATGGTTTCTTTCCAACCCTGACCAGATTGCCTCCGGATGTAGCCATAAATATAACTCCGTGAACCCCGTAGCTTACCAATAGCTTACAGATTATAGTAAGATTAAGTTTCCCTTTTATATATTGGGGACGTAATGCTTGATTGGGCACCTTTACTGTCAGTAGTGGGTTTACCTGGGGTTTGGCGCCCGATGGTTGAGATAGGTTGGTATAAGGGTTTCACAGTGAGGGCCGGTGGGCTCCAGCTGATCTTTGATCCAGAGTCATCCAGCGCTGTCGGAGGCGGCTCTCATGTCTTTGTCTCCCATGCGCATGCTGACCATGTAGCTGGGTTGAGGAGTCGAGCTCAGAAATATTCGACTGCAGAGACCAGGAATATTTTTGAAGGCTTGAACGGCAGAACCGCATTAAACTTTCATGAGGTGAGATTTAAAGAGCCCGTGAGGATTGGGGAGGTTGAAGTCACCCCTATAAATGCAGGCCACATGTTAGGGTCAGCGCAATTCCTAATATCTACGCCCAACCTCACAATTCTCTACACTGGAGACATCAATTGTATAGATACCTTAACGACTCGGAATGCGGAGAATATTGAATGTGACATTCTCGTCATGGAGGCTACTTATGGGGATCCAACGTTTATCTTCCCAAGTAGGGAGGAGACTTACGCTGACGTTGTGAACTGGACCATAAATCAGGTGAAGAAAGGCTTAACGCCGGTCTTCGATGTTTATGCCGCTGGGAAAGCCCAAGAGCTTGTGAGGCTCTTCAACTTATACACTAATCTTACCGTAGCCACTGACAGTAAGGTTGCGAAGGTTAACAGGGCATATTCGGAGAGTGGCTTGAGACTAAACTATGAGGAGTCAGATCTCGGGGAGATGGATGGGGAATTCGTATATTTGACAGCCCAGCCGAACCTGCCCTCTAGAGGAAGATATGTGAGGGCCTTGGCGACCGGTTGGGCGTTGAAGATGGGTTCGAGGAGAACGGCGGCTTTCCCCCTCAGCAGCCACGCTGACTTCAACCAGCTCGTAAAGTTCGTTAAAGGTTGTGGGGCGAAGGTTGTTTACACCTTCACAGGCTACACTGCGACCTTCACGGATTTCATTGAGAGAAAGCTTGGATTAAGAAGTAGACCTTTACCAGCTCTGTCTCAGAGGACTCTCTACGACTTTCACTAGATTCATTTGATAGTGAAGTATGCGATTAGGCTTGCGGCAATAAGACATGCGGCCATTATTATGATAAATTCAGGTCTTAGCTTTAGGCCAGCGGTCTCCTCTTCAAAGAAGCGTAGAAGCCCTGCGCTTGCAGCAGGCATGGGTGCTTCACGCCGCCTCTTCTTAACCCTGCCACTCAAGGAGCTCAACCTCTCAAATCTGTATCTTCTCTTTCCCTTTTAAACCTAGATCATGTTCTGTGCTCGGAGCGATGTTCAGCCAGACGAGCCAAGTCATCGTAGACTCGGCTTGCATACGCCACTAGAATACTTCAATATTTCTGTTATATTTAGCAAAATATTAATTAAGCATTTACAAGTATATGTAAATGCTTAATGTATCGAGTTTCAACCATCTTTTTAGGCTCGACAAGCTATACACCTATTGGTGGGCTGGAGAATGAGAGACCTACTCGCAAAAGACATAATGATAAAGGATGTCTACACGATAAAGGTAGGCAGTAAAGTTGCCCTGGCCAGGCTGAAGATGATGCGACACGGCGTAGGAGGCCTACCTGTAGTCGACGATAAAGGCTTCCTTTTAGGGATGATCACCCAACGAGACATAGACTTGGCTGGATCTGATGTTTCACATTTGGCTGTTGAAGATCTTATGACAACCAAACTCTTTAAAGGAAATCAGAAGACAACCTTGAGGGAGATAGTTGAGATAATGGTGAAGACAGGCATACAGAGGATCCCTATAGTCGATGATGAAGGGAAGCTGATTGGTCTAGTGACCCAGACATCAGTCATCAAACACGCCTTAGCCTACAGTCTAATATAGTTTAAAGCCCCCTCCTCAACAAAGATTCATGAAGATAGAGGGTTATTCATAAATGGATAAGCGACATCAAAATTAATCGTGGTAGAGATGAGGGAAGAAGTCAGGTGGTTCATTGAACATAGAATCAAGAGAACATGCGAATCCTTAGAGAGAAATGGATTCAAAGCAGTCTATGTTCAGACGAGGGAAGAGGCTCTCAAAGAGGCCTTGAAGATGATTCCTGAGGGAGCCAAAGTAGGTGTAGGCGGTTCAGTCACTGTTCGGGAGGTCGGCCTTATAGATGAGCTTCGTATAAGAGGTAACGAAGTCTTTGAGACTTGGAGGAAGTTGACGCCTGAGGAGGATCTTGAGATCAGAAGGAAACATCTTACATGCGATGTTTTCGTGAGCAGCAGCAACGCCATAACTGAAGATGGAAAACTAATTAACATAGATGGGACCGGAAACAGGGTTGCAGCAATGATCTTTGGGCCGCCAAAAGTACTCATTATAGCAGGTGTCAACAAGATCGTCAGAGATGTTGATGAGGGAATCAGGAGGATCAGAGAAGTTGCTACTCCAATGAATGTGAGGAGGATGGGTGGAACGACACCATGCACCGAAGCAGTGTGCGACCTGGAGAGATGTGAACCACCGAATAGACACTGCCACGTCATTACAATAATGGAGAAGAGACCTACGAAGACAGATATCTCAGTGATTCTTGTAGGTGAACCGCTAGGATTCTAAATCTCAGTAAAAATTTCTCCTAGACTTCTTTACGTAAGATTCGTCTAGGATACCTGCTTGGAAAAGGTTGACCAGGGAGTTGCCACTGGCCTCACCGCTGAGCTTACCCAAGGAGTCCTTTATGTGACGCCACTTCAGTTTGGTCAGACCACTCTTAGAATTATATATGACTCCTAGAACATTAGAAACCCTTGTGAACTGGATATCTCTGATGCTGCCTAAGGTCTCCTTGTCTTCAGCCTCAACATACATCGTCCCCTTCTCCCTAGGCCTCTCAGGAAAGACTTTACTGTCACGGAGAAACTCATCAGGAATAAATGAGCTGCATGTGCTGAGGATCAGAAACCTTCTAACATCTTCAAGGTTGCAGACAACCTCAACTCTCAAGCCGATGCACCTGAATGGCCATAATTAAGGTTTTGGATGAACTGACAGTAAAGGTTTCCGAAAAAGGAGCGCACCCTTTCTTTGCCTCTGATATTGGAAATCAATAATCTAACCATATACGATTGTTTATACAATTATGTATAAACTCTTAATCTACATCTGCAGTGGACCTTTAGAATTCCTTTAACTGAGAAGTAGGAAGGACTCTGAACATGCCGATAGATTCAAACAAGAATGGATGCGGGGAGCCGGCTAGAGAGGGGGTTCCAACAAAGATCAGGAAACGTGACGGTCGCATAGTAGACTTCGACCAAGAAAAAATAACTGCTGCAATATTCAAGGCGGCTGAGTCTGTAGGCGGCCGAGACAGAGATCTTGCTAAGCAGCTTTCTGATAAGGTTGTGGAGATTCTCAGCTGCAGGTTTGGAAGAGACGGAACTCCTACAGTCGAGGAGGTTCAGGATCTAGTTGAGAAAGTTCTGATTGAGAACGGCCACGCGAAGACTGCGAAGGCCTACATTCTATACAGGCAGAGGAGGAGGGATGTGAGGGAGTCGAGGACAATGCTTCTAGATGCTGAGTTGGATAAGAGGCTGACACCGAACGCGATAAGCGTATTGGAGAGGAGATACTTGAGAAGGGACGAGAAGGGCCATATAATAGAGACGCCGGCAGGCCTATTCAGAAGAGTGGCTGAGGCAGTCGCTCAAGCAGACCTAATATATGATCCTGAAGTTGACGTGAAAAAGACCAGGGAAGACTTCTACAGGATCATGGCTAATCTGGAGTTTCTGCCAAACTCACCAACCCTCATGAATGCCGGAACCCCCCTAGGTCAACTCTCAGCATGCTTCGTCTTGCCGGTGGAGGACTCGATGGAGAGCATATTCGATGCGGTGAAGCAGACAGCCCTAATACATAAGTCAGGCGGGGGCACAGGATTCTCCTTCTCAAGATTGAGGCCTAAAAACGACGTCGTCAAATCTACAGGAGGCATCGCGTCAGGGCCAGTATCGTTTATGCGCGTATTCGATGCGGCGACAGAAGTGATCAAGCAAGGTGGGAAGCGTCGAGGAGCAAACATGGCAATACTCAGAGTCGACCACCCAGACATCCTAGAATTCATAAAGGCGAAAGACGAGAACAACCATCTGAATAACTTCAACATCTCAGTAGGCTTGACTGAAGAGTTTATGAGGGCGGTCATGAAGGGGACCGAGTACAATCTTATAAATCCGAGGACGAAGGAGAGCGTCAGAAGCCTCCCAGCCAGGGACGTATTCAAACTCATAGTTCGCCAAGCATGGAAGAACGGTGAACCTGGAATAGTGTTTCTCGACAGGCTGAACAGAGATAATCCAACACCTAGACTGGGTGAGATAGAGAGCACAAACCCATGCGGTGAACAACCCCTCCTACCATACGAGTCATGCAACCTAGGCTCAATAAACCTATCAAAGATGGTAGTTGACGGTCGGATAGATTATGATAAACTGTCGAAAACAGTAAAGTTGGCAGTCCACTTCTTAGACAACGTCATCGACGTGAACCAGTACCCTCTGAAAGAGATTGAGGAGATGACTAAAGGGAATAGGAAGATAGGTTTGGGTGTTATGGGATTCGCAGACATGCTCATACAGCT
>JAGTQO010000091.1 GCA_018396565.1 Candidatus Bathyarchaeota archaeon | reverse complement strand
ATCTCATTGTCATCCTCTACCTATTAGCAATCCCAGGTCTGGCAATGATTATTGCAGGGAGTACGTCTGGGTCGCCTTATGGGTCGGTTGGTTCAAGCCGTGAAGCGAGCCTGATGGTGGGTTACGAGTTGCCTTACGCCCTCTCAGCTTTGACTTTAGGCTTCCACATAAAGTCGCTCAGCATCTCAAAGATAGTGAGTTCCCAAATTGAGAATGGGGCTTTCTTCCTTAAGTATCCGATAGCGGCTGTAGCGTTTCTTATATGCCTGCTTCCGAAGATGGGTCGTCGACCATTCGACGCTTCCGAGGCTGATACTGAGATAATAGCTGGCCCACTGACAGAATATTCGGGTATCTTACTGGGTCTATTCGAGGTCGCGAACGGTCTGAGATGGTTCGTCATTCCAGCATTCGCTGTGAACCTGTTCTTCGGTGGAGGAGCGAATCCGGTTGAGTTTCTAATCAAATGTTTGGGTGTCGTATCATTCCTCTCGATCCTCGACATAATCCACCCACGCTACAGAATAGATCAAGGCTTCAAGTTCTTCATCAAATGGATCCTGCCTCTAGCCCTCATAGATTTCGTGAGGAGCCTGGTATGGCCTTGAAAAGACATATAATCTTTGAAGCTCTGAGGAGCTTGGTGAATCCTTTCACAACCAAGTATCCTAAGAGGCCGTATATCCCGCAGGAAGGGTTCAGGGGTGCAGCTGAATATGAGGGGGATAAATGTGTAGGCTGCGGGGCGTGCTCCCAAGTATGTCCAACAGGAGCCATCACATATGAGGATTCCGGTGGATATAGGAGACTCAGGCTGGATTACGGTGTCTGCTCATTCTGCGGTCGATGTGAGGAGACATGTCCATGGGGTGCGATATATCTGACTGAAAAATATGAGCTGGCGGTATATGATAGGAGCGAGGCTCAGACATGTGTCGATATTCCCCTCTTCGAATGTACCCATTGCGGTAGACCATTCTTCCCTTCATCCCAGATGATGGCTTCCATCGAGAAGGTTGATGAGACCCTGAGGAAATATGGGATTGCAAGGGAGGAGTTGGCCCGGCTGATCCAGATCTGCCCGGCATGCTCATTCACAGTGGATAACATGCCTGAGAGGAGAATGTTCATGAGGAGGCTTGTGAGGTGACTCGGATGCTGGAGACCATTCGCTCCCTCGCAAGGAGAAAATCCCCATGGATCATGCATGTCCCTTGCGGGGGATGCAATGGATGTGACATAGAGGTTGTTGCAGCGTTGACTCCTAAATTTGATGTTGAGAGGTTCGGTGTACTCCAGAAGGGTTCTCCAAGACATGCCGACATACTCCTCGTCACAGGTGTGGTGACAGCCCAAGTTGTGGATAGGCTAAAAAGAATATATGATCTGACTCCAAACCCAAAGTTTGTTGTCGCTTTCGGCTCATGCGCTGTGGATGGGGACATATTCCGTGAAGCCTACGGGTTCGCCGGTCCACTTGACAAGGTCTTGCCCGTAGACATGTATGTTCCAGGATGCCCACCCAGACCTGAGGCTTTGATAGATGGCCTCAACAAACTGTTGAGGAAACTCTGAACTCAGCCTACAGGTCTATGGTGTGGATTACTGTTTCTCAGGCAGTTCAGGATCCCTAACAACCTCGACAGTGGCCTAGATGCTTCTTATGCTCGAGACTATTCTGGATGATATGCATAGAGGCTATACACCCTCCCGTAGGGTCTGACTGCTCAACAGCATCTTGTAAGCACCATTCCGGACAGTAAACCATATAAGCAACGATATGGCTCATCTCCGGTTTCAGAATGGAATTTGTCTGAGAGGTACCATATATGAACCTGTTCAAGAAGAGGGGTGAGATAGATATCTTCACAGGAGGGGAGGGCGGGCTGGAACCCACCGGTGCAAGGAACAATGTTTCAGGGTGGCCTCTGAGCCTACTTGGCGGGGCCGATAGGGAGTTGGCTGGAACCATACTCTTCACGTCGACCACCATCGCCGCATTGATGCTGCACTATAACGGTTTAGCGTTGACAATCGTCGCCGCAACGTTTCTAGCCGGTCCGGCGGTGAAGCTATTGCTGAGCATGTTGAAGTGATCCACCTTTTTCCCATTCAGATGCAATCAAGCAATCTTTTATCTGTTTGAAGTGTAGATATTGCGGAAGCCTCTATGCTCGGCCCAATATCAAACCTATTAGAAATTGGGATGCCGGCCTGATCATTTGCAATCCAATCTCAGGATAGATCCCTGTGATGGTGCATAGGATTGAGAGGGCCAGCGGAGGCAGAGTGCTCAAGTCGATTCTCTCACTTAAGCCGGCAAACTCCATCGGTAGCTCACCGAAGAATATCATGTGGGAGGCCCTGACCATGTAGGCCAGTGTGATGCAGCTCGTGAAGACAGCGACAATTGTGAGGATGATTTGATTTGACTCTACACCAGCGTAGTAGATCAGAATCTTGCTCCAGAATCCGTTGAAAGGTGGGACACCGGCCATTGAGAGGGATGCAACAATGAAGGAGAATGTTGTGGCAGGCAACCTCCTAGCTAACCCACCCATCTTCCTAATGCTTCTCGCGCCGGTCTTCAAGATCAAGTTTCCAGCACATAGGAAAAGTATGACCTTGAAGGTTGAGTGGTTGAGAATGTGGAGGAGACCTCCCTCAATTCCTGAGGTTGAGCCGTAAGCCAACCCTAATAGGATATATCCCATCTGGCTGACGGTACTGTAGGCGAGGAGCCTCTTGATGTCGCTCTGGGCAAGAGCCATGAAAGCTCCAAAGAGCATGGATGCAACGGCCAGAGAGTAGAGGAACACAAGGATCTTCCCTGAACTTATCCATCCATAGATTGTGAAGAGGATCAGGAAGAGTGCGTAGGCCCCTGTCTTTACAACGACCCCTGAGAGGACGGCGCTTATAGGTGTGGGAGCCTCAGCATGGGCGTCTGGCAACCATGCGTGGAAAGGTACAAGACCAGCCTTCAAACCGAAACCCACAATTGCGAGGACAGCCCCAACATCCAGCAGCATGGTATGTTTATGGCTGGACGATGAGAGTATGCCAGGCATGTTTGACAAGTCTAGGGTTCCTGTAGCTGCATATATGAGTGTGATGCTGACTATGGTGAACATTCCACCTAAACCTGAGAGCATATAGAACTTGTAGCCTGCCTCGAAAGCCCTCCCCCCCTCAAATGAGACCAGAATGATCGAGAGTATGGTTGAGATCTCTAGAAAGAGGAAGATCGCCGCCAGGTTTGTTGAGAAGAACATTCCAAGAATACCGCCTATGAAGGAGAGCATCAACATATGATAGTAATTCAGCTTAGTTTCAGTCAACCCTTTCATGTACTGTCCGGAATATGTGGTGACTGCTAAGCCGACTATACTCGTCACCAATCCCATAAAATATCCGGGGGCAGTCACCCGCAGGCCGAAGTATACGTATTCAAATCCAGAGAGGATTCCCGGAGACATCATCAGAATCAGTATACTCATTGTCAGAACGGTTGCGGTGGGGAGCCAGTAACGCGCCCGCCTCGATAATATGTAGAATCCGGGGAGGAAGACAGCACCTACGAATGGGCATATGATTGCGAAGAGAGGTAAGAGACTATACACTTCAACCATATCTTTTTCTCACCAACGTAACCTGGCAATCTTCCAAGAGTTTAAACTCTTATACTCGGAATAGATGCCTACGATTATCCAAGCCACAACAATATTCAGTAGGATAGTCGCTGAATCCAAGACCAACGCTATGTATGGTGTCTGGGGTCCAAAGGTGACGAGATGTATGGTGAAGAGGTGAACACCATTCTCTATGAGATTGAATCCTATAGCTATCTTGACTATATCTCTCCTAGCAACCATCCCATAGATCCCCATTACTATAATGGATGCGTAGCCTGACTGTAGAGGTTCAAAATGGTAGAAGATGTTTGAAAAGAACATTATTATGATTATGATTGTTGAAGATGTTATGACACCTAGTACAGGTGGCTCCTCATAACCGCTGGTTCTTTCAATAGCCCAGAGAAGAGGCCAGAGAAACATGGCTGCTATCAAGTAGTGCATGTAGATGCCTTCAGGGTCACCTGTGATAAGGAAGAGAACGGTTCCAAGATAGGCTGAGTGTATAGCGAATAGGATGCAGGCTAGTTTGAGCCTCCTCACGATTATGGCAGACCCACCGAGGAGAACAAGACCAGCGAAAGCCAATAGTAGGAGAGTTGAATCCAGCCACATACCAATCACCAACCATTCACCCTCAACATGTTTAGATCACCATTAAAATTATTAAAATAGCGGCACCCAAGACAACCCATACAGAGTATATGTTCACAACGCCCACATGGGATCTCCTGAGAAACTCTGTCGCAGAAACGAAGTATCCAGTGAACCTCCGGTATAACATGTCGATCCCGCCCAGCCACATGAACTGGTAGAATCTGTTAAAGAGTTTGGCTGGGGCGAAGGTGAATAGGCTCGAATCAACCCTGATCTTATCAATATCCATATAGGGTTTCTCAACCTCACCGCCGATGAATATGCCGTACTTAGTCTCTAGAGGTGGGGGGAGCTCCCTAGGCCTCGTCAAGTAATAGATACCTATCCCAAACATGATGGGTGTGAAGAGGAGGGCAGCGACCATGGTGGCTCCGTAGAAGCCTATTGAGGTGACCAAGCCCAGACTGGTCGTCCCGACGACACCTCCAACAACAACTTGAACAGATGGCCTGACAAGATAGTCTATAGCTATTTGAGGTACAATCCCGAAAATGATGCATCCAGCTGATAGTATGAGTAAAGGCATATTCATAGTGGCAGGCGCCTCACAGACAGATTTCAGATGGTCTGGTAGGCGACCGAAGAAGACTGAGCCCACCACCCTCATCAGGGTAGCGAGACTCACCGCGCTTCCAAACATCGCCAATATACAATATAAAACGTAGACTCCGCCAAAAGGGCCTCCAGCAACCAACCCCCTCTCGAGACTAGCCTCATATATCATGAGTTTGCTGGCGAAACCGTTGAATGGTGGAACACCTCCGAGGGAGAGGGCCCCAACAAACATGGCTGAGGCGGTCAGAGGCATCCTCTCGATAAGCCCACCCATCTCGTCAATTTTCCTCGTGCCTGTACTGTGAATGAGGGCCCCAGCGCAGAGGAAGAGCAATCCTTTAAAGAATGCATGGTTGAGGAAATGGAAGATACCTCCGGCGACACCCAGAACAGTACCTAAACCCAACCCTAGAAAAATGTACCCTATCTGGCCGACGGTGGAGAAGGCCAAAACCCTCTTAATATCATTCTGAACCCAAGCAGCCATTGTTCCGACAATG
>JAGTQO010000010.1 GCA_018396565.1 Candidatus Bathyarchaeota archaeon | reverse complement strand
ACTGAAATAAGTGAGTATGGAAAAATATTTGGTTTGAAGGGGGATCAGTGATCAGGAGTCGAGTGGGCCGAAACTTCTGCCCAAGATGCGGCTCTCCACTTGTGACGGTGGGGGGTAAGTCTTGGTGCAGTCGCTGCAGGATCTACCCCTTTGAGAGGGGACTTGACATTTCAGGGGTAGTCGCTCAACTCAAGGGGAGACTCATAGGCGCCCTCGAAAGAATTGAGAAGAAACTTTCGGGAGAGCCTGAAATTTTTCGAGGAGGATTATATGTTCAGCCTCGGGATGTTAGGGAGCCACTCCCACCTCCGAGGGTCACATTGACGTCTCCTGGAAGGGTTGAACATCAACCCGCCGTGACTGTTGAGGAGAAGGTATTCAAATATATTGAGGCGCATGATGGAACCATATCGCTCTCCCAAGCATCAGTAGACCTGAACATGCCCCCTGATGAGCTTCAAGCAGCGATAGGAAGGTTGAGGGCCGCCGGCTTCCTAACAATCCAGACCGAGCAGGAGAGTAAAAGTCAGGAGACGCCGAGGCTCAGGAGGACATGTGTAAACTGTCTCAGACCGATAGAGGATGGGGCCAGATACTGCAGTGTATGCGGGTTCAGGCAACCATCCCAGAGACCCCTCCCAAACCGAACCTATGGGTAAGATTTTTCTTCTCCAAAACATCCTAATGGATTGAGGTGTATGTTTAATGGAGAGGCTGCCACTAACCATCGCCCTCGACCAGAACTTCAGTGAGAAGGAGCTGCGTAAGGTCACAGAGGCCTTCGGGAGGGCCTTCGACATAAAGGGTAGGGTGTATATGCTCAAGACTTCAGAGGAGAATCCTCCCACAGCCGTATTCTCCTTCGGCCAAGTATCAATCGAGAAGCTGCCCTACCTGCTGGGAGTGATGAAGAGCGACTACTGGAGGAGGGTGAAGAAGGATGTTTCAAAGATACTCAGTAAACGTAGGAAGGGTGAAGACCCTATGATCTCCTTCGAATGTACCCTTGAAGGCTTCAATGTGAAACTCAGATGTAGGTCGAGTGATCGAAAGGTTGTGGAGGCTGCTTTCGAACGTTTAGACTCTGCCGTTGAGAATATTTGGAGCCTGACCAGAAGGGAGGATACCCCCTTCAAGAAGGCCCAGGTTTACATTGGATTCCATGAGCCTACAATGAACTATAGGATCGATAGGGCTGTAACCCTAACCCCTGAGTTCAGCGAGTATGAGTACGATGAGAAGAATGGTAAGTGGAGTAAGATAAGCCCAGCGAAGAATTAGGTGGCGGGGAGACTCAGTTAAGCATTCTTGGACGAACCTTCGGAGACCCAGCCTTCACATATCCTCACACCTTGAACAACATCCCCAGCATAGGCGTCTGCACCAACATTCTTGGCAAAATCCTCCGTCAAGGGTGCACCGCCCAATATTACTTTCACCATCCCACGTATAGAGGCCAACCTCAAAGCTTCAATAACCTCCCCAATCCTCATCATGGTGGTACTCGTCAAAGCGGAGATCCCTAAAATGTTCGGCTGCTCATCCTTCACCGCCTGAATGAACCTTTCTGGAGAGACATCTATACCCAAGTCGACAACCTCGAAGCCTGCGCCGATGAGGCTGACGGCTACAAGATTCTTACCTATATCATGCAAGTCTCCTGGGGCGCTGCCAATCACAACCTTCCCCCTATACTTCACCTCTCCCTTTGATAGGTGAGGCTTGAGAAGGTCTGTCACAGCCTTCATAATCGACCCAGCGATAACAAGCTCACTTATGAAGTATTCGCAGGACTCAAACTTCTCTCCAACAATGTTGCTCGCAGCCCTCATAGCCTCCATCAAATCGTATGGAGATAAACCGCAACTCAACGCTTCCTTCGTAGCTTCCAGAGTCTGGTCTAGATTCAACTCAACCATTGAATTCTTGAATCTCTCAAGAATCTCTACACTACTCATATAGGTTTCACATCCTAAAATTTGATTGGGTAGAAGCCATGTTTTATAACGGAGTCGTAGAGCGCACATACGTTCCAGGGTGGGACATCAGGCTGAATTATGTGTCCAGGCGCAACTATCAAGCCTCCGCCGGCAGCCCCTGCCTTGAGGACTCTAACAACCTCAGCCTCAACATCGGCCGGTGTACCTCTGGGGAGCACCCTCTGAGAGCTCACACCCCCGCAGAAACTGAGTTTATCCCCATACTTCTCCTTCAGAGCCGCCAAGTCCATGTCTGGACATTCAGGTTGGACAGGATTCAGGACGTCGACGCCCTCCTCTATGAAATCCCCAATATACATCTCAACGTTTCCGCAGCTGTGCAAGTAAATCTTCCCAGCCGTTTTCTTATGTATGAAATCATAGATCATCTTATGTCTAGGTTTAATGAATTGCCTATAGATCTTCAGGCTGAGTAGGCCTGAGGTTTGGGCTCCCATATCATCCGCTACACCA
Source organism: Candidatus Bathyarchaeota archaeon (assembly GCA_018396565.1). Classification (GTDB taxonomy): domain Archaea; phylum Thermoproteota; class Bathyarchaeia; order 40CM-2-53-6; family RBG-13-38-9; genus DTMT01. Next base: position 26,026 of record JAGTQO010000010.1, on the reverse strand, counting down.
ACCAATGTACAATATTCACCTATCTCGTCGAGCATCATCCCATACATTTGAATAAGAATCTCCGTGGCTTTATCAAGAATGGCGTTGGCTATATGTGGCCTCAAATATAGATCCTCAATAAACTTGTTGAACCCCCTGCGTTGCCAGGAAGTTTCGAATGGGCCGCCCATAGGTGCTACACAGCACACTGCGTAACCAGCCTCGTCAAGCCTCTTAGCCTTCCTATCCAAACCTTCAACCGACCTATCCTCCTCAGGATCAGGCCAGTAAGGGTCGCTCAATATCTCATCAACCGTATCCATATGTTCGAGGGGTGCAGGGTTTGCGAATTCAAGATAGAGTTCACCTGCCTTCCTGTGGAAGCCACACTCATCGATGAAAGAATTGTCTGGGAAGAGTTTTTGAGGTATGAAAGGTCTAGGCAATTTTATCGATACAGGCCTGAAATCTATTCTGAACCTTCTGTATATCCTCTCATCTATTGGGGTAGTCCACCAAGGCGTGTAATGTGTTCCACCTGGCCAGTAGTCGATCTCTTTGAATATTATCGGCAGATGCAAGTAATGTTTAAGGTTGAAGTAGGACTGCTTCATCATGAAAGACAGGCATCCACCGAGTTCAGCTGGAACCCTGTCAGCCTCCTGATGGTCCAGAACCCTCCAGACACGTTCCCTCGGAGTGTAACGTTCACCAGGATATATTACAGCCTTCTCCCCACGTGAAACAGTCTCCAACGGCTGAACCTCAACTCCTCCCACCACTAAACTTCGGCGCATATTAAAGTTTAATTGATCTTGAATAGCAGTAAATCTTGACTGGACTTGAGACGCACCAGCATAGTTGCATTGGCCACATTGATATTGACCCTATCCATATTCCCATCGATGTGTAGTGCGAGTAAGAACAATCCGAATCCTCAAGGCGGAGCGGTCTTCACTGAAACAATTCTTTCAAAAGATAAGATATATGACGGTGAAGATGTAACCCTAACCTTCGCTGTCAGGAACATAGAATCCTCTGATAAACTCTTTTACATTAGAGTCTACAGGCAGGAGGACCTCATCTACGATGGGAAAACGAATCCATTCGAATGTGTGAAAGGTGAGACCACTGGAAGGATGGGTATACCCCTCCCAGGCTGGGTTGGTCCCGGAACCTATACTTTAACAGTCGAGTTGACCTCAGCAACATCAGGTGCCACGCTCGACTCGAAAGAGCTCATGTTGACCGTTGTGAAGTTGACGGCGGGAGACTGGGCATCTTCAGTCTCGAAGGCAACTTGGGGATTGAATGAAACTCTCCCATTCAGAGTAAACTTCACAAACATAGGCAACGACGACATGTTCGACGCAGTCCTGACAGTCATGAAGTCTAACCTGAAGATAAGCCCACTCAGCAGCGGCAACATAGGCAGGGTAAGAAGTTTCGAGACGAAGACAGTGACATTCACCTTAGGATCATTGAACGAGAAAGAGGTTAAGCCTGGAAACTACAAGATCACATTCAGACTCTTATTCAACGACTTCAGAGGCGTAGCCCACAGTCAAGATGAAACCTTAGAGTTCAAACTGGAAAAGATGAAGCCGAGTATCAACCTCTCAACAACCCCTACAAATCCAAAATACGGTGAGGAGATACGGTTCAAGTTGAAACTGACAGATATGAAAGGTAAACCTCTGCCTAATGAGCAGTTAACCATACAGGTAGGAAAAGCCACGATGCAAAATCTAACAGATCAGAATGGAGAAACTACCTACACTTACAGCGGCATACTAGATTCAGGCGAACATGATATCAAAACAATATACAACGGATCAGAATATTACATGAATCTTACTAAAACATTAAGAGTGAAAATAGATCCCCTCGCAACCATCCTAATAATTAAGACCCCAAAAATATTGAACGCAACAGTACCTGCCACGTTAAACCTGACCCTCCTCGACGAGTGGAGGAGACCCCTGAAAGGCCAGAAGCTAGAGATCCTTTTGAAGACGCAGGCTGGAGACAGCCTCTACGAAAAATTGACTGAGAAGGATGGTGAAGCATACCTGACATTAAACTTAACAAGGTCCGGCGATTTTCAGTTGCAAGTCAACTTTCAAGGGTCAAAGAACTATCTTAAGAGCAGCAACTCCTCCACACTCACTGTGAATAGAGCTTCAACAAGATTGAAGGTACACAGTAACCAAACAGTTATATCTACAGGTAACATTGCAGGATTCGAAATCACGCTCAGAGACCTCTATAACAGACCTGTAAGAAATGTGCCTGTAGAGATAAAATGTGAGGATGAACCGCCCACCATCTCAAATACAGACTTGGAGGGCAAGGTGAGGAAGACCATCGATTTGAAGAGCCCAATGCTATACAAGACAGTGAAGGTTCAAGCAGTCTTCAATGGAGACGATGTCTACGCTCCTAGCTCAGGTGAAATAGAGATATTGAACGTAAATCCAGCAACAGTTATCGGTTTAACAGCGACTCTGGCCGGTGGGGCCGTATCCACCCTAATCTACATTGCAAGAAAGAGAGGCGCTGGAATTATGAAGCCTTTACCCAAGACCAAGCCTGTGACCTCAAAGAAGCCTCCTCATAGATTGAAAGAGACCTCTTTGACCCCGCTGGATGAGAGGGTTTACAAATATATAGTTGAGCATTCAGGGGTTATATCTTGGAGTAAAGCATCTCAAGAGCTCGGTCTCTCAGTAGAGGAGATCAAGGAGGCTACTCAGAGACTCAAGGAAGCAGGTAGAATCGCACCTACTTCAGAGTAGAGAAGGTTGAGTTGGAGACAGAGTCACCAGTAACGGGGTTGCGGAACCGACATCCCATAGCATTGCGGACAGAAGACCATGTTGTAGTAGAATCTGGCGCAAGCCTTGCAGATCTGGCGGCTACACCTGCTACATATATATGTTGCAGAGAGATCTCTGTGGTAACTGCATGTGCCCATTGACGGCACCCTCATAGATACAGTTCTTCCTTGGGGTGGCTGAATAGGGGGCGCCACCCTGGGTGGAGTGATGACCCTGACGGTCGGTGCAGGCTTAGGGATCTGGATTGATGGAGCGGTGACTTGGCCTGCCGGCTGTGCTGGTTGGGCTTCAATAGGGGGTGGATGCATCGGACTACCACAGTCGTAACAGAACTTCGCCCGTTTGGGGTTTGCTTTACCGCATTTTGGGCAAGTCGGCAAATCTTCACTCTCCTAAATCAGTTTGATGATAGCCTCATTATATTCACCGGCCCTTCTTTTAAAAGTAACTCGTAAATAGTCTCCCCTCCTCAATTCCTTCTTCAGAAGATTGACTTCACCTATAGGGGTAATCCCCAATCTTGAAAGTTTGAATATATGCATCTCTTCAAAGTCGGGAAGTATTTTCTTGAAGACTCTGTCTCGACTGGTCGATTCGAAGATCTTCAAGGGAACATCAAGCCTCATAACGGTGTCTTTGGCTTCACCGTGCTCTCCACAGATGACGCACTCCTTATTCCTTGAGAGTTTGACTATGGAGTATTTGTTATGTTTGACGTCAGCTATCCATATTCCCCTCATAGGTTCACCTGTAGCCTCAGGCCACCTCCCCTCTTCAAGATATGTTCTGTAACCTAGAATAATTTTGACTGCTTCATGACTCTGCAGCGAGGCTACTAAAGATATGGAGGTAGATAGGGAAGGAACCTTAGCATCCTCAACAGGTGCATCGCATGGATTTCTAAGTCCAAGCATCCTGCCATATTGGTTTGGAGGTATAGGACATGCCAAGCACGGGTCATTCGGAGGAATATATGATTGTACTCTGCACTGGTATCCCATCACACCTGCGTCTACCATAGGCACCATATACCTTCGGGAGATTGAGGTTAGAAATGCTCTGGATGCGAAGTTATCTAGAGAACTCAAAATTATATCTGAATCCAAGAATGTTTTGAGGGGGATTTTTTCAAGTCGACCTTGAATAGCTGTGACTTCTATGTGGGGGTATTTGCGATGTAAAGCCTCCGCTAGAACAGTGGATTTGGGTTTTCCAGAATCTTCCTTGCTGAAGAATATCATCCTGCTCAGGTTCGATACTTCAACAGTATCATAGTCGACTATGATCAGTCTTCCAACTCCGAGCATGGCAAGATTCTTTGCAACCTCGTTTCCAACAGCCCCCGCCCCAGCGATCAAGACTTTAGATCTGTTCAAAGCAGCTTGGCCCTGAATATCCCAGAGGATGAGTTGCCTAGACCATAAGTAGTCAACCTCAAGATTCAAGGAGCTTTTTCTATACTTTGATAGCGGGGTGCTCTCCTTTAACGGTTTACCGTCGAGGAGAATATTTGTAAGTTCAGGTTCGAGACCTAACCTTTCACATATAAGTCTCTTCAGCTCATCAACCGTTATGTTGGGTCTGACTTCGATCTCTATCTCCTTCACGGACGGAATTTTCGCTGTGACCTTCAAGAATTGCCCTTCAAAAATTTAAGGCTTGTAAGGCCTTAGGATAGTGAATTTGACAATGTCTCCTGTCTGAGCTTCCCGCCCTGAAAATGCCGGGACCGGTATGATATTAAACTTTGCCGTGTCAGATTCATGGGCTCCCAAATTCCTACGCATCTTTGGGAAGCCATGCTCTCTACATATCTTGGCAGCCTCCAAACATTTTGGGTGGTCGAAGACATTGTTAGGGTTTGGATCTGACAGAAGGTAGTATAGGGCATTGACTACTGAGACCAGTTTCAGGTTAGGCCTCCAATTCTCACCTATCATCGACACGCATACTGCTCCTGGAATGTTTGGAACTATGTTTGGATGTCCAACCTCTGTGAGCCAAGTTACCAGGGGAGGCTTCAATGGATATTCCGGAGGCAACTCAAACCTGAACCTCTGCCATTGAACATATTCTGTGAAAGGCCAGATCTTCTTATCGGCGAGCCTCTTCACTTCCCCCTTCTCACATCTGAGCATACCCTCATATATGGTGGGCGGGTCATTGAGGGCTGCTACTGTTGGAAACTGATGGTTTAGGAAACTCTTCTCCTTGTAGAGTAGGGGGATATTCAAAATTTAACCGCCGATGATGTTATATGGCATCAATGCAAGTTGAGCGTTTTCAGGTATCCCAGCAGCAGCTACTGTGATACTGTCATCCAATATGACCCCACCATACATTAGGGCTACTGTTGACTGGTCTATCCCGAATGAGTTGCAGACCTGCTGCTTTATCTCGCTTATCGTATGGTCTGGTAGAACATCTATCTCTGCAAGTCCAGACTGAGGTCCTATCGGTGCCTGAATGAATAGTTTCATGGTTTTTCACTCACCTCCAGAATGAGTCGTTACCATGAACATAAACCTTACCCAAATTCAGGTCTCACGTTCAGAGCGACCTCCGTGGTGTGTGTCAGGACACCATCTGTAGCTGTTATGGTTAGATTGAAGGTTCCGAGTGGAGATAGTGCCGTCGTCGATATGACGAGCACAAGCCTCTGAACTGTCCCTGAAAGGCTTGTGGTGTTCCTGTATGTTGTGAAGGTGTATTTGATGCCTCCGAATCCTCCTGCGGGCAGGCCTGAGACTTGGAGGTTGACATCACCACTATAGCCGTTCCTCGCTGTCAGAGTGACATTGTAATATGCGGCTGACCCACGCCTTATCTCTATGGATGTTGGTGTTGCAGATATGTCGAAGTCTCTTGGAGGGTTCACCTTTATGGTCAAGGTACTTGTATGCGTAAGGTTTCCACTCCAACCGGTCACAGTCACCGTGTATATTCCTGGCGGTGCTGAGGCTGCGGAGGATAGAGTCAATGTTGAAGAGGCCAGTCCATCCGACGGCGGGGTGACCGTTGGAGGATTGAATGTCGCCGTGACCCCTGAAGGCAATCCTGTTATTGCGAGGGACACCGGTGAATTGAAGCCTCTGAGCGATCCAACGGTTACAACTGTGTTGTTTCCGTAGCCTGCTGAGAAGACGAGTCTCTTAGCCTCGATTGAAATGTTGAAGTTCTTAACCTGTATGAAGTATGCCCTAGTGTTTGTGGATAGGCCTAGAGAGTTCACTGCCTCAATGTAGTAGGTGATATCTGAGGTCACCTCAGAACCCGGTATCACAGCTACATATGGCTGGACTCCGGCAGGGGGAAGCTCCATAAGTTTCTTCTTCCAAACACCCTCATCGACAACATTATAGTGGAGGGTTGCGTTCTGCAGCCATGTTCCGCCACCAACGATGGTTGCGTTCAAGCTCACAGGACTGTTGGCTAACCCTTGAACTACAGGCGTATGCGTTATGCCTGGCGGCCTATAAATAGACAGGAATATCAGGGCTGTCGATGTTAAGAGTAGACCTGCAAAAAGGATTACAAGAAGCAAGATTCTTAAGGGCTGTCTACTCGGCCTGGGATAGTATGTCGGAGCCGGTCTGGGTCTCGGTGGGGGATAGTATCCGCTTGACAGTTTATGGCTGGTTTGTGTTTGAGGCAAAGTTTTAGAGTATACTCCGTATGAGCCTGAATGCGGAGTCGACTCTAAAGGTGTTGGTGTAGGAACATTTTGATCCAGAAGTTCTCCTGCCCCAAGTAGGCTCACCATCTCACCGTTGATCTCCCCTTCAATTGAGTCTTCTATATTCACAGAACCTATCCTCCGTTCTACTTATTGGGATGTTGAGGACATGTCAATCCAGACTCTTTCGGCATGTTTTATCATCTTTCTCATAGCCTCAGCTAATATACTGGAGTATGGCACCATCGTGCCTCCAGAGACTTACGAAGGTAAAAAGGGGTAGGGAGGTTTATTTTCCGAGTATGCCTAGTATTCCGCCGACCATTCCAAGTACCAGTGCGACTATGCCTGCTGCGATCGGTAGATATACCCATGTCGTAGGCACCATTATGAGCAGTGCTAAGTAGATGTTGGCCAGGGAGAATACGAATGCAATGATGCCTCCAAGCGTCGTGTATCCTAGACGTATCAGGAATGATCCAAGAACTACAACTAGACCTAGCAACAGGCCGACTCCTAGGAAAGCCAGCCAGTATGGTGCTAACCATGCTGGAACCAGTGGCAAGTTTGCGTATAGGATTGCGGTGGCTGCCGCACCAGCTATTATGGTAACTATACCAGCTACCAGTGACAGGATGAAGCCCCATAGGGCACTCGGCCTAGGTGGCAGGAATGGGACTGGAACCATTCCAGGCGGCGGTCCTGGAATAGCTGGCGGCGGACCCATTGGTGCACCCATGGGCATAGTCGGTGTTGGTGGCGGTGCCGGATACTGCGCCGGATAGGCTGTTGGATATCCTGTTGGGTATGCCGTCGGATATGTTGGGACTGTTACGGGAACTATTCCAGCATAGCATTGTGGACATAAGACTAAGTCGCCATAGAATCGCGCATCATCTCTGCATATAGCCCTCCCACACCTACTGCATATGTACTGGGCCGGAAGATTCGGATGGTAGTAACACATTCCTGGGGGTGGAACCCTATAGGGGACAGATGGTACTGCAGGACGAACAACCTTCACTGATGGGACAGGTTTCACTGCAGGAGCGGCGAATGATGCTCCACAGCTTGAGCAGAATGTTGCATCGTCTCTGTTGGCTGCTCCACAGCTTGAACATTGCTTAACCAATTTTTTTCCTCCACATTCACATATGTTTTATTATTGTAGTCTCAAGTTATACACTTAAGCCTTTCCACTGATAACATGAATATTTGGCCGAATGTGGAACTCAGCATCTTTGGATTATAACGTCTAATATCTTGTATCTCGATGGGTTATGATGAACTATAAAGTAATGAATATAACTATGAGTAAGTTTATTTTAGATGAGCCCCGGTAGCTCAGCCTGGTTAGATGCCGGTGGACAGCAGAGAGCGTTGGCTTGGTAGACTCAACAAAGAGTCAAAGGTCACGGGTTCGAAACCCGTCCGGGGCTCCACAAAAAGTCAACATTGAGGGTGAGCTTAAAATTTCTCTTCGAATCAAAGGAATGTAATAGTTTTTTGAGCAAGTTTGGAGGCTGATAGGATTCTACACTTGCGACGTTCTGGTTGTTGGAGCCGGCCCCGCCGGATCTATGGTTGCCAGCATAGTAGCTAAGAAAGGTTTCAAGACAATTCTCTGTGAGGAACATGACACGGTTGGGAGACCATGCCACTGCACTGGGAAATTGAGTATTCACGCTTTCAGAGAGTTCAACCTACCCAGAGACTCCATATTGAACTCTGTCAAGGCAGCTAAACTGTATTCACCTGGAGGGGTTGAGTTAGACGTAAAAAAGGATAATGTAGATTCATATATTATTGATAGGGAGTTATTTGACTCCAGATTGTCAGACTTCGCCTGCTGTTGTGGCGCTGATCTATTTCTCAGAACAAGAGTCTACGATGTGGAGAGGGAGTTTGAAAGCCACATTATTTTGAAGGCTAGGAAGGATGGGTCGCCTGTAAGGTTCAGGTCTAGACTTGTAATAGATGCTGAGGGGGCCACACCGATCTTGCCTGGAAAGTTTGGCCTACGACCTGTGAGTGATTTACTGCTAGGAATCCAGTACGAGATTTCTGGGATTCATGTAGAATCTCCTGATTCGGTGGAACTCTATTTTGGCAGAATGTTCGCTCCAGGATTCTTTGCCTGGATCGTGCCGTTGTCGGAGTATATGGCAAGGATTGGATTATGCATACGAAGGTCTATGGCAACCTCGCCTCTAAACCAATACATTGACAGATTTATGAGAATGCTAATCGACCGTGGTAGACTCAGAGATTTCAAGGTTGAGAAAGTTCTTGCAGGCGTCGAACCTGCAGGTCCATATATGTCACCATCTTATGCGGACAACATCATGGTTATTGGTGATTCGGCAGGCCATGTGAAGCCTACCTCTGGAGGCGGAATATATTTTGGATTAAAGGCAGCTAAACTCGCAGGAGAAACAGCGATCAAATGTTTGGATAAGATGGATATGAGTAAAGGAGAGCTGAGAATCTATGAAGATGAGTGGATTAGATCCTTCGGCAGAGAGTTGCGAGCCACATTGCTCGTCAGAAGAATTCTGAATAGTCTCACAGACGATGAGGTTGATAGGCTCATCAGAAAGATGTCTGAATGGGATATTAAGAGTATTATTGAGAGTTATGGAGACACCGCATACCAGTCCAGGGTTATTGGACCAATCATCCCTCACTTACTGAAGAGGTCCCTGGGAAGGTTGGATGACATCAGCCTTCTAGCAAGAATCGTCGCAGAAGGTTTCTTGGCACTTATAACATGATGGGGACTCGATTTTGTTGGTGAACTTCTGGAAAGCAATAAATATTCTGGAGGAGTCTGCATGGTGGGGTATCAGATGGGTTATGAAGAAGCTGTGAAGGCTGCGTCGTCAAGAGTTTTGGAGCTGATTGAGGACGGGTTTGTAATAGGTCTTGGAAGCGGTAGGGCTGTAGCCCAAGCAACAATCATGCTCAAGGAAAAGATCGATAGAGAGAATCTGAATTTAACTTTCGTCCCATCATCCTACCAAGTGGAGTTCCTTTCAAGGCAACTTGGCCTCAAGTTGAAGCATATGGATGGTGGTAGGCCTTTGGATGTGACTTTAGATGGAGCTGATCAGGTTGAGCTGCGTACATTGAATATGATCAAGGGTGGTGGAGGAGCCTTGGCTAGAGAGAAGGTTATTGACATAAATTCAAGGAAGGTAGCTATCATAATCAGTGAGGATAAACTTGTGAGGAAGCTCGGTGAGGTTGGTCCTGTCCCAGTTGAGGTATTGCCCTTCGCCGTAGATGTAGTAATGCACACCGCCATGAGAATGGGCGGTAGGCCTACTCTCAGACATGGTGCAGGCAAGGTTGGACCGGTGATAACCGATAATGGAAACATGATATTGGACGTTGATTTCGGATCCATAGACGATCCATCTGCACTTGAAAGAAAGATCAGAATGGTTCCAGGCGTAGTTGAGGTCGGTCTCTTCATAGGGATCGCTGACCTCGTATATGTCGGGAGGACCGACGGAACAGTAGATGTTCTGAGACGGGAGTAAAAGTGGGAAGTGCCGGGGGCGGGAGTTCCGGCTATTGCAGTCGAACCCGCGGCCTCTGGATCTCTCCAGAGTGACCCAGAAGATTTATGAGTCCAGCGCTTATACCTGCCCTTGAAGGGCATCTGACCACAGCTGAGCCACCCCGGCACCAGTCAATGATGTCGAAGAAGCCTAAAAAACTTTGATATTCGGGTTGTCAAAAAAGATATAATGTGCAATGTTGACCAAGAATAGGTGGAGGCCCCGGTAGCTCAGCCTGGCCAGAGCGACGGATGTACTTGAACAGTCGAACCTTGTATGTGCTCCAGGCTAGCCGTAGGTCACGGGTTCGAAACCCGTCCGGGGCTCCAAATCTCTATCACAGAAATACCAGGATAGGTTGCCTGTACTTTTGAAAAGATAGTTGAAATGCACTGGTAGACTAATCCTTATTCCTTAGCAATCATAACCTCCGTAGCTTTTATCACTGCCTCAACTTTTTCGCCTGGCTTGATCTCCAGCTCATCAACGGCCTCCTTCGTGATTACTGCTGTTATTGTTGTTGGGGTTGTGATTCTGACTTTCACCTTCGATGTTACTGGGCCTGTTTGAACATCTTCCACGACACCCTTAAGGCGGTTTCTTGCACTTATCTTCAATCCTATAACCTCCCAGTGCTCCTTATCTTTCATAATCCTTCCAATATATCTCTCGATCCTGTCATAGTTTCTTATTAGGGTCATGGCTTTACCGGTTAGCTCTGCACCGCCACCTCCCATCCTCCCTCCCCTTCGTGTTTGCAGGAAAGGTTCGCCGAGTGCTTTCTCCATCTCTGCAATCTTGTCCCACACATGTTTGTAGGATATGCCGATTTTCTTGGCGGCCTCTGAGATTGAACCATACTTGTCTATTGCTTTTAGAATGGTTACACCACCTTTGCCGATGACATATCCCGTCTCGGTTCCTAGCCATAGCTTGAAGGATGGGGTGAGAGGTCTATTCTTCTTGGTCAAAGCCATCCAAGACCTGAAGTTAATTTCACATATTTATGATCGTATCGGAGATTTATACTAGTCTCTATTTCTTGCATGCTGAATTGGGGGCGGCGACAAGATAGCCATTAACAATAATACTAGGTCATCAGCGTCGACACATTTATTGTGTGGAGGTTTCTGTGAATTGGGCAGACTCTGGGTTTGCCGTTCTGACGGTCTTTTCTACATGTGAGCGAAGCAGACACCCTCTACCCCACTTTGGCGGTGAGCCCCAACGCATAAATCCAAAGAGCTATCTGCAGTGTGTTGCATGAACCATAAGGGTATTCTAATGTGGGTGTATTGCTATTGGGTTCTTTAGGGCGCTCCTGCAGCTAATGAATCTAACTTGTTAGACGTGGTGAGGTGGATTGAGTTAAAGGTTTGTGTAGTCCTTTCCTTGATGGTTTAGGTATGCCAGACATGCCCGAGCGTTACGGCTTGATGTGTAGTGGCAAGGGGGTGGAGAAAGTCTCTTCCATAATATGGTCTGCTTAAGCTCATGCGCTCGGTTAATTTAGATGGGACTGAGTCTATGGTTGAATATACTTGTAATAAAAGCTATGGCATACATCATGATATGTTGTATGTCAGGACTTACATGAATCTAAGACTTACGCATCGTTATATTCATATAAATCTCTAAGCCGATATATACGTTTAAACATAACGTCCTGAGGGCAGTAGATAATGGAATTTCCAAAGACCACAATCGCAGCTGTAATAATTGGAATCGCCATCATAGGAGGAATCGCATATGAGCATTACCTCAGCTCACAAAAGCCAATCATTGTTTTAGCAACAACCACAAGCGTATATGATTCAGGCATGCTAGACTATCTGATCCCTAAATTTGAGAACAAACACCATGCAGAGGTCCATGTCATCTCAGTAGGTACCGGCCAAGCAATAGAGATCGGTAGAAGAGGCGACGCCGACATCGTTCTAGTGCATTCAAAAAATTTGGAGCTATCGTTTGTTAACAGCACTTACGGCATCCATAGGATCGGCGTGTTTTACAATGACTTTATAATAGTAGGCCCCGCAAGTGACCCAGCTGGAATAAAAAATTTGACGAACAGTACAGAAGCCTTCAGGAGGATATGTGAAAGAGGCTTCAGAGGCGATGCGACATTTGTCTCTCGTGCCGATAAGTCTGGCACGAACATGTTTGAGCTGAAAATATGGAGTATGTTGGGAATAACGCCCTCAAACAAAACATATGCATGGTATATTGAAGCCGGCACCGGCATGGGATCCGTACTGCGGATATCCAATGAGAAGGGCTCATACACACTGACAGACAGATCCACATGGTTATCTTTTAAAAGGCAGTTGAAAGACATGGATATTCTAGTTCAAGACGACAAGATTTTGACGAACCCTTACGCAATAATACTTGTCAACCCTGAGAAATATCCCAATAGAAATTATAAAGGCGCATTGGCCTTAGCTAAGTTCATGATCTCAAATGAAGGCCAAGAATTAATAGCAAACTACAAAAAGAATGGAGAGATGCTGTTCAAACCATTAGCTCGCAAAATTGAGTTGGCTAGAGAATTAGGCTTCCCTGACCAATCGAATGAACTCGCATGGTACGATAAACAAAAACCTTAGATCCTTAGATGGAGACATAAAAAAAGAGTTTAACCGTCGAGACCTAAATATCTATAACAGTTCACCATACAAACTCAGAACATGAAAATGATGTGTGAAAAAATGTTCGAGAACACTTTTCTAGAAGAGATTTTAAACATAACATTACTATCCTTGAAAGTCTCGGGAACAGCAGTTCTAATCGGCGCAATTATAGGCATACCTATCGGAACAGCCCTAGGCTTTGGATGGTTCAAGGGAAAAATGATGTTGACACGCATTATAGACTTGACCTTGAAAAGCATCGTAAACACGTTTATGGGGTTGCCTCCAGTAGTCGTCGGCTTAGTGGTTTATCTCCTACTCACCACATCAGGACCTCTAGGTCCCCTTGGATTATTATACACGCCGACAGCCATGATAATAACTCAACTCATAATGGCAGTTCCAATCGTAACTGGGGTGACAATGTCAGCTATAGGAAGTGTTGAAAAGACTGTCAGGGAGAGAGCACTATCACTCGGCGCCACAGACAGGCAAGCAGCTTGGACTGTCCTAAGAGAAGCACGAACGGGCATATTAACCGCAGTCATCGTAGCCTTCGGAGCAGCTATCTCAGAGGTTGGAGGGATAATGATCGCTGGAGGAAACATCAGATGGGTCACACGAACATTGACGACCGCCATAGTCGTCGAAACGAACCTTGGAAACTTCGACCTAGCCATCACACTCGGAATAATCTTATTGAGTATAGCATTCATAATAAACCTTGCACTAACAATCATACAGTTTAGAGGTCAGAAAAGATAAATGCTAACTATAGAAGTTCAAAAACTCTCCAAAACATACTCTGGAAGACAGGTCTTGAAAGATATCGACTTTAAAGTTCAGAGTGGGGAGGTATTTGTTCTTGTAGGACCCAACGGCGCCGGCAAAACCACTCTCCTACGAATACTCGATCTGCTTGAGGAGCCTACGGAAGGAAGAATCTTATTCAATGAAACGCCAGTCGACTACAGTGCGAAAGACAAAGTAGCTTTACGTAGAAGAATAGGCATGTTATTCCAGCAGACAAAACTGTTCGACATGAGTGTCTCCGACAATATAGCATACGGTTTGAAGGTTAGAGGAGAGGATAAAGTCACCATTGAGGGGAAAGTCAGAGAGACGCTGAAACTCGTACAGCTCCAAGGATATGAAAGGAAAAACGCATTGACTTTGTCAGGTGGTGAAGCGCAAAGAGTATCCCTAGCCCAAGCCTTGGTTACTGAACCTGAGCTACTACTCCTTGACGAGCCTACAGCGAACCTAGATCCTAGAAACATCTCAATAATCGAGGAGGTTCTAACCAACATTAATAGAGAAAAAAGGACTACAATAATAATGGCAACACATAATATGTTCCAAGCAGAAAACCTAGCACATCGAGTGGCTATGATCAACAATGGAAAAATAGAAGGGGTAGGCACATTCCAAGAAATCTTTGGAAGACCATCGGAACCTGTCAAGAATTTCGTAAAGTTCGAAAATGTTTTTTCAGGTCTATCAACAGCATTCACTGAAGGCACATCTATCATAGACATCGGCGACAGGTTAAAAATCGAAGCTGCCTTCAAGAAATCAGGGTACGTAATGATCCATATCCCTCCAGAAGACATCATATTGTCAAGCCAACCAATAGTTTCAAGTGCAAGAAACATGTTCGAAGGAAGAATAACACAAATACTCGAAACGGAATCTGCGGTGAAATTGAAGGTCAAGGTGGGTGAGAGTAAAAACTTCACTGTGCAGGTAACTAAGAAGTCATTCAAGGACCTGCAACTGAGCATAGGCACAAGAATTTTCTTAGTATTCAAAGCATCATCGGTACAAATAATATGAAACCTCAAGAAAATGTTAGAAGATATAATCTTCATCACAAGCACCATAGCAATTAAATAGCCAAGCCGAGTCTATCAGATTAATCACATTATTATAAGAGATTACTCAGTAACATGAATAAAAATGGGGGTAAGGAATATAGCTTGAGATATGAAGATTTCGTGAATTTAAAATACTGTCCAACCGATGATGACCTGATATGCGAATTCATAGTTGAACCAGAAGGAGTTAGTTTGAAAGAGGCCGCTGGTGCTATTGCAGCTGAGAGCTCCATCGGAACATGGACCGAGCTTTCAACAATGAGATCTTATGTTACGGATCTCCATGCTAAAGTATTCAAAATGGATGGTGGAACTGTCAAGATCGCTTATCCAATCGAACTCTTCGAGTATGGGAATATGCCGAATATTTTGAGCAGCATTGCAGGAAACGTCTTCGGACTCAAAACATTGAGGAACCTCCGTCTAGAAGATGTACATATACCCAGAAGACTAGTCAAGACTTTCAAGGGACCGAAATATGGGATAGAAGGAGTCAGGGAAGTCACAAGGGTTTATGGGAGGCCTCTCCTCGGAACGATAATTAAGCCTAAGATAGGGCTCAAAACTCAAGATCATGCAAAGATAGCTTATGAGGCTTGGGTAGGAGGCTGTGACGTAGTCAAGGACGATGAGAATCTGAGCGGCCAAAGATTCAATCCCTTCGAGGACAGAGTTATTCAGACTCTGGAGATGAGGGACAGAGCTGAAGGGGAGACAGGGGAGAGCAAAATGTACATGGTGAATGTGACTGCTGAGACTGAGGAGATGTTGAGGAGGGCGAGTTTCGTTGAGGAGCAGGGTGGAGAGTATGTTATGGTTGATATCTTGACATGTGGATGGTCAGCCCTACAAACCTTGAGGAACAGGGACCTCAACCTAGTGATTCATGCGCATAGGGCTGGGCATGCAGCGTTCACTAGGAACCCAAAGCATGGAATATCTATGAATGTCATAGCTAAGATCGTTAGGATAATAGGTTTAGATCAGTTGCATGTAGGCGCAGCCTTCGGCAAGATGTCTGAGGGTGAGGGTGAAGTTAAGCGTAACTGTGAGGTGTTGAGGGGCGACCTCTACGGTCTGAAGGAGGTGATGCCGGTTGCATCAGGAGGCCTCCATCCAAGAACTCTGCCGCCTCTCATCGAAAATTTCGGCCTAGATATTGTCATTCAGGCTGGTGGAGGGGTACATGGACATCCCGGAGGAACCATTTCAGGAGCCAAGGCTATGAGGCAGGCTATAGAGGCGTCAGCCAAAGGTGTAAGGCTTGATGATTATGCGGGTTCTCACCCTGAACTCGATCAGGCATTGAAGTTGTGGCTTTAACCAGCATATTTACCTATCAAGCATGAATCTGTCGGGTTGAGGTTTATAGTCCTTGACGCAGCTCAGGGTCATTTCCATACTGTGGCCTACAAGCATGATCGGTGAGTCTTTCAAACTTGAATACACACTCTCAAGTTTGCCAGCCTTCTCTGAATAGACTGTGAACAATTTATCGCCTTTACTCACCTTCTCTCCAAGTTTCTTGTGCAGTAGGACACCTGCACCCTTATCTTTCGGTGAGCCGGCTAACCTGGCGATCTCAACGAGCCTAGGCATATCAATCCAGAGGAGGATTCCATGATGCTCAGCCTCTATGTCAAGAGTGTATTGGCCAACCGGAATGTCTTCAGGATTGATATCTGGGTTGCCGCCCTGCTCAGCGATTATCTCCCTCATCTTCCGCTCAGCCCTACCAGACTTCAGAGCATACATTGCCTTAGCCTCACCGTCCTGGATTCCAGCCATTTCAAGTAGCATTCCAGCAATATCTGTTGCCTTGTCGACCAAGTCCCTGTGAAGCCTCATGTTAGTCAGGTTCTCTAAGGCCTCTCTAGCCTCGAGGGCAGGTCCTATGGCGTGGCCCACAGGTTGGCCTCCATATGTTATTGCACATTGAACATTCATCTCCAGCCTTCTCCCGATCTCTATGAAGTCTTGTGCAAGGAGCTGGGCTTCAACCATCGTCTTGACCTTGACCTCAGCCCCTGTAGGTATATCGATCACCACAAACTTGGAACCTACAGCCTTCTTCTTACTCATTATTGACGGCAGCAGTAGTGGGTCTATTGAAAGTGGAAATTCGATGTTGACGAAGATGTCGTCTGCAGGGGCGAGATGTAAGGCTCCACCCCATACTATGCAGCCGTCAGCCTTCTCTAAGACTCTCCTCATCTCCTCAAGACTCAGGTTCACAGGCATATATACTTCGGCCCTGTCAGCCGTTCCCGCCGCTGAGGTTATTGCCCTGGAGGAGCATTTCGGAATTGTTAAGCCGCATGAGGCTACTATTGGAACAACCAGAAGGGTTGTCTTATCCCCTGGAACACCTCCGATGGAGTGTTTGTCGACGATAATTTTCTTGTCGAGTTGCAGGGTCTTACCTGACTCAACCATGGCGATTGAGAGGCTTGTAGCCTCATCCATGTCTAGGGCGAAATGTTGTATGGAGGTTACGAAAGAGGTTAATTCAACGTCACTCAACAGGCCGTTGACGACATCCCTTATGATCTCTTTTATCTCGGCATGTGTAAGTTTTCTTCCCTTTAGCCTCTTTTTAATATGGTTGAGAGAGTTGGGTGGGTTTGAGAGTTCAACATCAATCATTTCACCTTCACAGAGTTGGAGACGCTGCTGAACCTCCAAACATACTCCTACACTTCCTCTATGAAACATTCTGGTTGTGGTGTTTACAATGGCTATCGCCTCTAAACCGTTTTTTCTCAGCATAACCCTGCTCAGACTCCTGACGCCGAGCTCCTCAGCGTCCTCCGCATTCATGATGACCAGCAGTTTTCCACCCGCGTCCAGATGTGTAAGCCTAACTTTCAACTTCACCTTGAAAACCCTCCCACATTTTACTGTTGATCCTCGGTTATTCTGTACGTCTGATACTTTAATAGTTCATCTTGCTGGATTGAGCCGAACAGTTCATGTATCACCATTATAGCACCTTGAGGGGGGATCACACCTCTCTCGGTAACTATGAGGTCGACATATTCTGGTGGTGTAATGTCGAAAGCCGGGTTCCTAACTCTTATCTTCGAATATTTTCGGAGGAAGTTTTTCGAAACAACCTCAGACGCATCCCTCTCCTCAACGGTTACGAGCTCACCCATAACTGTTTCAGGGCTGAACTTGTAGGTTTCACTTGCAACCATGAACTGTGTCCTGGCTTCATGGGCCAGGGTGGCTATGGTTGAGGTCCCTATCTTGTTCACCACCGCTCCGTTGGCGGCGACAGCGTCAGCCCCGACGACAACCCTGTCCACATCATTCATGAAATATCTAGCTGCTGAGTCGACTATGAGGGTTACAGGGATCCCTAGACTGGATAGTATAATTGCAGTCTCTCTTCCCTGGAATCTGGGTCTTGTCTCCGTAACGTAGACGCTGAATCTTCTACCGTCCATCCAAGCTCTTCTCATAACCTCAACAGCCGCGGCGCTATGGCAGTGTGTCAAGAGGACATCCCCGTTTCTTATACGTCTGGAACCTATCTCACCTATTCGGTCGACAGCCTTAATTGATTCCTCAATGAATTCGTCAGCGGCAGCCACCGCAGCAGATCTGAGCACCTCAAGGTCCATACTACCCATACTGGCGATTTTGACTCTATACATTACATATCTTATACCATTCGCCAAGGAGACTGCGGTCGGTCTGGTTGAGAGAATTCTCTTGGCAGCAGCCTCAAGCTCAATCATGAGGGCCTTCCCATCCTTCGCCCTCGAATATTTGGCGACCATCCTCATAGCTGAGACCGCATGTCTGGCTATGTTCCCTGCACCTCTAACACGCATACTTTCAATATCTGAAGCTGCCTTCTCCAAAAACTTCGCATTGTTCAAATAGACCACTACAAAAGATATGTCTTCGACAGCCAATAACTGTTTACTTCCAGTTTCAAGGTAAATGTTTTTGTGAAGTTCATATTTCGAGCTAAGATGCTATCATATAGACAGGCATACTATATGCTCATGTTAAGGCTGAGGATTGTTGAAGACTGTTGCAGACAACCTACTCCACCGGATCGCCAGAGGGGAGTTCGGCGTGGTCTTAGCAAGCAGAGAGGCCATCCATGAGCTTTGTCTCAATAGAGGAGGGCGCCACACTCGACACGTACATATAGAGGATTGCAGCCTTGACTGCACTAGAGAATATTAAGTTTATTGAAACTACAGTTGAGATAGATATTCTTGCAGTCGCAGTCATGAAACAGTTCAATCTAAAATCTATCTTCGACGCATACTACGCGACCACAACACTACACTCCGCCCCCGACCACACAATAATCTCCACTGACGATACCTTCGACAAAATAACAGGCATAAAGAGAGTTGCCCCAAGAAGCCTGTAAGCAACATTCACCCTATGGAGATTAACTGGCCTACCTAAAACAAAGTATGAATATTCATGCATCTAATAAATTCATCAGTAGGTCAGTCACCGTTCCGGCACACTCTAACCTTACACTAATTCACTTTAAATGTTTGGGGATATTGTCTGATTTACGGAAATCTCAAATCAGAGTATTACGGTACCTCAAGGCCGTCATCTCTGGCGCTTCAAATCAAGATCGTCGAATTACTCCAACATTATAGTTTGACCCCTTAGATGGACGGTCTTGACGAAACCTCTGCCAGCGACACATATTTGGAGGCCGAAAGATTCATTGCTATCCCCGACAATGTTAAAGTGGATTGAGGGGCAGGAAAGAACCCTATCTTATTCTCGGCTTATTGCTGATGGGTTTCACAGGATCAGTATTCCAGATACTCATGGTGAGGGAGCTCATAGTAACATTCTACGGTAATGAGCTCTCCCTGAGCCTGATCTTTCTCAGCTGGATGGCGATGGTTGCTTTTGGAAGCCTCATATCTGCAAGAATGGTCAAAGGAAAAACCAGAAACCATTTCGCTATCACTCAGATCCTTATCTCAATACTCATACCGATACAGATTCTTCTTGCGAGAGGATTGAAGAGTCTTCTAGGTGTTGAGAAGGGGGTTGTCTTAGGGATCATTCCAACCTTCTACTCTTCACTCCTCACAATTGCACCCATCTCCATACTCGTTGGATCACAGTTCATATTGGGATGCAAATTATATACTGGAGACGGTAGTGTCTCTATAAGTAGGGTGTACCTGTACGAAGCTTTAGGGGCGGCTGCTGGAGGATTCACATTCGCCTACATCCTAGTATATCACACCAATCCTTTAGAGGCCGCATCATATCTGGCTATCCTGAACCTGCTCTCAGCACTCCTGATCCAGGGTCCAGAAAGGAAGAGCATGCTCGGCATCTTGACAGGCATACTCTTAATCATCAACGTCTACGCTCTCTCCTCCGGAACCTCGAGCAGGCTACATGAAATCTCGGCAGGCTGGCGGTGGATGGGTTGCAACATAATTGATAGCCGAGACTCAATATATGGAAATATAGCTGTGACCGAGATCGAGGGTCAATACAACTTCTTCAATAATGGTCTACTCATGTTCACATCACCAGATCCAGATATAGTCTCTGTTGAGGAGGCTATACATTTCCCGATGTTGATCCACCCAACACCCCGGAGGGTCCTCATCATAGGTGGAGGAGTTGGGGGACTGATAGATGAAGTTCTCAAGCATCCAGTCGAAGAAATACATTATGTGGAGCCTGACCCCCTCATAATCCAAATCGCTGAAAGATACGAATCATCGAAGGCCCACCATGATCCCAAGGTCAAGGTTGAGCATGTCGACGGCAGACTCTTTGTAAAAGAATCGGAGGGGGGTTTCGACGTCATTGTACTAAGGTTACCACCACCATCAACATTGCAGTTGAACAGGTTCTATACTGAAGAGTTCTTCAAGGAGGTGTATAGGTTGATGAGAAGGGGCGGCGTATTCTCATTGACCCTCCCATCCTCAGAGGCCTATGTTAGTAGGGAGATGAAGAGACATAACGACTGCATCCACAAAACAGTCGGCAGGGTATTTGCATCATCGATAGCGATTCAAGGAGATCAAACTGTCTACCTAGCCTCACCGTTCAACATCTCCTACGACACCCATATCTTGATCGATAGGTTTAGAATGAGAGCCTTGGATACGAGACTTCTAAACGAGGATTACATCAAGTATAAACAGAATCTGGTTGCGTCGATCAAAGACTCAAATGAAGACCTTGGCGTCAACAATGACATGAAACCCATCGCATGCTACTATAACATAGTACTATGGAACGTCATGTATTATCCTGAGTTGAAAAGCCTCTTCGAAGCGATCTCGGAGCGAAACCTCTGGCTGGTGGTCATGGGCCTCTCAACTCTACTGGTATTTATCTCAATAGGTAGAAGGGGCAGGTTCACTGAGACAGCAGTGTCCGCGGCTGTCCTGACCACAGGATTCGCAGGCATGACTCTCAACATAACTTTGATCTACGCCTTCCAATCGCTGTACGGCTACATCTACCATGCAATAGCCATTCTCACAACATCATTCCACCTAGGTCTGGTCTTGGGAGCATCGACCATGAACAGGCTCTTGAAGAGGCTGAGGAAACCCATACACACTCTGGCAAAATTGGAGTCGACGATCTGCATATACTCAATCATAATCCTATTAACAATCATCGTACTGTTTCAAACATCACATAAATATACCGTCATAGTCTTCCCGATCCTGAACGTTACGACAGGCTTCATTGTCGGAGCAGAGTTTCCACTAGCCAGTGCTGTATCTTTAGATCTCAGGGGAAGCAGGTTAGAGAGGGTTGCAGGAAGACTCTACGCATCAGACCTCATAGGCTCATGTCTAGGCACAGTCTTGGCAGGCGTATTCCTGATACCCATTCTGGGAATCCAGCAGACATGCATCGGGATACTCGTCCTCAACCTTACAAGTTTAGCCCTTATACTCTCTGTGAAAAACTGATCTAAAAAGGTCAAACGACAGTAAGGTTAAGAAATCCTCCACCTATCCACTCCATATTCCTGGTATTTTTTGTTTACAGTTTCTGCATCTTCCGTCTATGATGTTTACTTGGTGTACTGTGAAGTGGGTTCTCTTGATGAGGGTTTCTCCGCATCTGGGGCATTTTGTGCTGTTT
Organism: Candidatus Bathyarchaeota archaeon; assembly: GCA_018396565.1. Classification (GTDB taxonomy): domain Archaea; phylum Thermoproteota; class Bathyarchaeia; order 40CM-2-53-6; family RBG-13-38-9; genus DTMT01. Next base: position 4,321 of record JAGTQO010000010.1, on the reverse strand, counting down.
GCTTCGTGTCCTGGGACGTTTCCTATTGTGACGTATTCTATTCCGGTCTGGACTGCTATCTCCCTTGCTTTCTCCAGGGTTTTTACCGGTGTTGGTGGTAGGTTTGTGAGTTTGTATGCTGGTTGGAACCTGTTGAAGTGTATTGGAACCTCTGCACCTAGATTGTCTCGTATCCATATGCACATATCCCTTATATTATCCATGTTGTCGTTCAATGTTGGGATGATGAGGTTCACTATCTCCATCCATACACCTTCGCTGTGGATGGTTTCCAAAGTCTCCAGGACAGGGGTTAACTCCGAGAATGATGTTGAACGGTAAAAATCAGCTGTGAAAGCCTTCAAATCAACAGCAACAGCATCAATATACTTCAAAAGCTCCTTTAAAGGCTCAGGGTTCATTGAGCCATTCGTATGGAGGACCGTCTTCAAACCTTTCTCCTTCGCTGACTTCGAAATGTCATACATGTACTCGTAGAAGACAGTCGGTTCCGTATAGGTGAATGATATGAATTCAAGGTTGTTCGCTACAGCTGTCCTAATAGCTTCTTGAGGCGTCAGGTCGTAGCTCATAACATCCTCTGGCGCCTTCACTGCGAATTGCCAATTAATACAGAATGTGCATTTGAAGTTGCATCCTACAGTGGCTAGATTGAGTCGCCGAGCACCAGGATGTACATGGTAGAGTGGCAACCTCTCTATAGGGCTACCCACGGTTATCGCGCATGGACGACCGTAAACTAGGGTATACAGTTTCCCTCCAACGTTCTCTCTTACTTTGCAGTAGCCTCTGCCGCCACTTGTGATCCGGCATCTCCTAAAACAGAGATCGCATTGAACAGTCTTATCATCTATTACATGATAATATTTAGCCTCCACTAACGTCGGATTTTGTTCTGAATTTTGCAGGGTGAGATTTGGTTTGCCTCTTTCTTGGAACAGGTAGGCTGCTATCGCTAGACATAGGCAAGCTCCACAACCTAATGTGAGCCTGACAAAACCTCTTCTGTCAATAATTTGACCTCTCAGCCTGCCTAACACAGCCTTACCCTTTTTCCTAACACATTTTTTATAATCAATGTCTTCGCTAAGAATGTTTTGGATGCCTCAGAGGACGGTCTTATGTATCCGGCTCGTGGTGACCGAGGTCTTATCGATGAGCCCAATCTCGAAACTCTGTCTCAAAGGGGTATGTCGCGTATTCTGGGCATACGAATCTTCTTCAGCCTTCCGAAGGTTCAGATCCCATTTATGTATTCTCTATGTGTAAGCGCCTTTCGGTAAATCCTTGGGTGTCACATATCTCAGTGGAAGATCTTCGACTCAAATGCTTCGAGGCCAAGTTTAAATCCGTCGCGGCTCCATACTTGAGTGTGAATAAGGGTGTATCTGGAGTGATACTCGACCTTCTAGGTTATTTCATACTGATAATAATCGTTCTATGGATATTGTCCGCATCGATCAAGGTTGTACGTGAGTATGAGAGGGGTGTGGTCTTCAGGCTGGGGAGGTTTATTGGTGCTAAGGGTCCAGGCCTATTCTTCATAGTTCCTATTGCTGACAGGTTCATAAAGATCGACTTAAGGATCGTTGCGTTCGACATATCGAAACAAAGAGTTGTAACTAAGGATAATGTGAGCGTGGACGTTGACGCCGCTGTATATTATAGGGTCTTCGACCCCGCCAAAGCAGTATTGCAGGTTGAGAATTACTTGCAGGCTACGAATCTTCTAGCCCAGACAACTTTGAGAGATGTTCTAGGCCAGGTTGAGTTGGATGACCTGTTGACCAAGAGGGAGGAGCTAAGCAAGAAGATAGGTGAGATACTTGATATTTACACTGATCCTTGGGGTGTGAAGGTCACTGCTGTAGCGATCAAAGATGTGAGTATAGATGAAACTATGTTGAGGGCGATAGCGAAGCAGGCTGAGGCTGAGAGGGAGAGGAGGGCCAGAATAATCGTTGCTGAAGGGGAATATCTTGCAGCTGAGAAGATAGCTGCAGCCGCTGAGAAATATACAACCCCAGGAGCCCTAAGGTTGAGGGAGCTCCAGACATTGACGGAGATCGCAAGAGAGAAGAATATGGTCGTTGTTACCTCAACCACTGCTGAAGATATAGGTAAGATTGCATCCATGGTTAAAGCCTTGCAAGAGGGAAAGTAGGTGGAATGGACAGAAGATCATTTGTACTCGTACAGGCCCTTCTCTGCAACATTCTCATCACTATAGCCTGGGCTCAAATACAACCTGCGACAGGTCGAGTTGCCGTCGTTGAAGTCAAGGGCCTGATAACTTCGGCGACTTCCGAGAAGGTGGAGGAGGCTCTGAAGTTTGGCATAGACCTCCAAGCCGAGGTCATAATCCTGATTCTCGACACTCCCGGTGGACAGCTCGACGCAACCATGAGGATCGTTGAGGCTATTGAACGCTCAAGGATACCAGTCGTATCATTCGTTTATCCAATCGGTGCTAAGGCTTGGTCTGCAGGAACTATAATACTTGTAGGCTCCCACATCGCAGCGATGGCCCCCCACACTATCATAGGGTCAGCCCAACCTGTAAGCTACTCGCCCCTTGGAGGATCAGAGCCTGTCACCGACAAGAAGGTCTTGAACGCCGTCTCAACATTCATCGTTGAAAGAGCCAGAATGCATAACAGGAACGAGACCGCAGCGAGGCTATTCGTCGAGGAGAACCTCAACCTGAACAGTGAGGATGCGCATAGACTCAATGTGGTAGATGTCTTAGCCTCAGACCTGAATGATCTCCTCCGCCTCATAGATGGTAGAGTAGTGTATACCACCGGAGGTCAATCAACCTTGAAGACTAGGGTTGCGTCTATTGTAGGTTATTCTCCAAGCATCAGAGTCAGCATCTTAACAGCCATCTCAAACCCTATCCTCGCATACCTACTCTTTGCTTTGGGACTATACGCGTTGATATTCGGCTTGGCAACTCCTGGATATGGAGGGGAAGTTATTGGTGCGGTAGCCCTCCTCACCGGACTGATAGGTCTAGGATTCGATCTGAATCTCGGTGGGCTACTGATCTTGGGCCTCGGAGCTTTGCTGATGATAGCTGAAGCATACACAGCAGGATTCGGCATATTAGGCGGCGCAGGCATATTCTGCCTGATTCTCGGCGGACTCCTACTCCTCCCCTACACATCCCCGAAATGGCTTATAGCTCCAGAATGGTACAGCCAATTCATATCGATCGCCCTAGGAGTATTAACCGTTCTCGGCATATTCACCCTCATCATGATCTATAAGATATTGCAGGCTCGGAGGAGGAAGCCTGTCATGGGAGGTTTGATAGGTATAGAAGTCTATGCAACCGAAGATATGGAGAACGGGAAGACAGGCTTCGTAAGATATATGGGTGAGTACTGGAAGGCACGGGCCACCGAAAGAATCGGTGCCGGAGAGAAGGCCATGGTGATAGGCAAAGACGGTCCCATACTTGTCATCAGAAGAGTTCATGGAAGAGACAAGAAGGTAGAATAGTATGTTATTGGAAGGCTTGGTGAGACAAACTTTTTCTCCCACTGGACGATAAGAAGAGTGGGAAATGGCTTATTCCAGGAGAAGTTTCTTTAAGCTCGCGCTGGGATGCGGATCAGTCTTAGGATTGGGGCTCTTGAGTTTCCACAATATATCGTCCAACATGAATCAACGCGCACCCTCAGGATCATCTGAGCCTCATGAGGCTACGTTCTACCGGACAATTTCCGGTGGGAAAGTGCGGTGTGAACTCTGTTTCAGACATTGCGTCATCCTGCCTGGGGCGAGGGGTTTCTGCGGCAACAGGTTAAATATCGGTGGGACGCTCCACACCCTAGTCTACGGTAGGCCGTGCGCCGTTCAAGTCGACCCTATAGAGAAGGAGCCTCAATTCCACGTTTTACCTGGAAGCCGGATCCTATGCATAGGAACAGCCGGATGTAACTTCAAATGCATCTTCTGCCACAACTGGGAGATCTCAACCAGAACTATTGAGGAGACCGGATACGTCGACTTACCGCCTGAGAAGGCTGTGGAGTCGGCTCTGGAGAATCGTGTCGCCGCCATATCCTTCACCTATAATGAGCCCACAGTCTTCTATGAATATATGTACGATACCGCGAAGTTAGCTAGGGAGAGAGGGTTAAAGACGATATTCCACACAAACGCCTCCATGAATGAGGAGCCTCTTAGAAGACTGCTTACACATATTGATGCTGTTGCTGTTGATTTGAAGGCTTTCACAGCTGATTTTTACCGTTCAACATCATTCTCGGAGTTAACCCCTGTCCTGGAGACTTTGGAAACCATCCACAGC
>JAGTQO010000089.1 GCA_018396565.1 Candidatus Bathyarchaeota archaeon | reverse complement strand
GGCTGCAAAGGCTTTAACCTCATCTTTCATCGTTAATTTGGCCACCGGACTTTTGAACCTTGTATACTTTTTCTTTTTTTGGGCAGACATCTCAACATATTATCAAAACATCATAATATTTACGGTAGCATTATTGATCAATATTTTGGTTGAAGCATCGATTCTCAAATATCTCTACAAGCCAGTAAACGTAAAGAAGATTCTGAAGGTTTCAACGATCATGAATTTAGCCTCTTTCATAGTTCTAGTATTTTTCATAGTTTATGGTTGAGGTCTTAAAATTGGATGTAGGTCTACTGGCTGGACTGGCTGGGCTGGCAGCCTGCTTTGCAGGACTCTTTGTTATGTTATATGTGATGGGTTTCTTCCAGTATCTCGGTGGAAAAAGAAGGTCCAACATTCCGCCTGTCGGTAAGCAGGAATTGGTAGATAAGCTCCTTGCTTTGAACGATCCTTCAAAACCTTACCATGTCAGAAGAGATTCGGAAACAGATCTTGTTGCGGAGTGGAAGATAGTAGACGCAGAATGGTATGGGATCTTCAACAAGAGCGGTTTAAAGAAGGCTTACAGAGCCCTCATGCAGGTTGATGAGCTCCGCCATTCCGTTAGATGTTTTGAGGAGCTCGGAAGCATATCTTGGACCGTAGGTTTACAAGGAGTCGTCCCTAAAGTCAGTTATGGTAAGAGCTATTTCGGCGGAAGAATTCTCTACAGCAAAGAGTATGCTAAAGGTTACGGGCTTAAACAGTTGGCTCCACCGGAGCCTGGTAAAGTCTACGACTTCAAGTTCGACGTCAACGAGATAAGAGGACCAATAATATTTACTGTTGAGAGTAATGGTTGGGAGTGGGTTCCAGTCACAGCAAAGCGGCATGTAACATACAAATCATATAAATGAATCAAGTTTCGGCAGCTCCTACTTAGATCTAAATGACTTAATGACTTAATTTGAATGTAGGAGGTTCTCGAATCTGAATGGTTTGGAAGAAATTACGTATCCTCTAATGTTGTTAGTCCATTCAATAATTCATCTTCACCATTCTTCAACCTTTAATCCTGGTATCCTAGAGAAATGTTTTACGTTGCGTGTTACTATTGTGGCTCTACGGTTTAGGCAGATTCCCGCTATCATCTCATCTATAAGACTAATATGTGAACCTCTTTTTTCTAGGAAAGCAAGAATTTTTATTGTTTGCATCATGTCTTCTTTCTCATAACATAGTATCTCGAGAGAATCCGCAAGTTCCTTTGCTGGTTTTAAGCTCCTATCCACCTCATCCGTCATTAGGGCTCCGAATAAGATTTCTTGTCCATTGAAAATAGTTGTTGTGATAATGTCTCTGGATTCACTGAGCTCTCTCAGTTTTTCAATAGAAGCTCTATCGTTTCTTAGTAGGGCGATCAAAATATCTGAGTCTAGGACTTTCATTTGAATATCCTTTTCATTCTTTCTTCAAAACTTTTATCGGCAGATTCCCTGAGCCTTCTTATCCCCGTTACGATTTTTTCAAGTTCGCTGTCAGACATCCAGCTCCACGCTCCAGCAAATTTTAGGATATCGGATTTTTCTCTTTTAACCATTCTCTCGAATAGTTCGCTGAAACTCTCGTTGTCTCTCTTGATTTTTAAGAGTTCATTGTAGACCTCTTCTTTTATCGTTAAGGTTTTAAATCCCATGATCCCGTTTATGTTTAAACATATATTTAAACTTTAAGACCCTTTCATTTCGACTTTCGAGAATATCTAAAACCACTGCTTCCACGAAGACTCTCTACCCTAAGGAAGCTAACATTTCTTTCTCTAGGCGTCTTCTATTCGAATATTTTTTCCATTATTTTTATCGCCCAAGCACATCATCTCAAATTTTTCATCTGTTCAAGCCACTAGGCTTACTTGTAAACTAATGGCATTAAGGTGGTAGTCTTCGATCCGCATGGAACCGTAGCCAATAGAGTAGGCCAACATGGTTTGTTGAAAGTTGTTTATACGCATGGAACAGCGGACATAACGAATGAGGTTGAAGAGATATATTCGGAAGCATCGACATTGATGGAGGTGAACGAGCTTAGGCTGTTGAAAGCTAAGAATTTGATTAGATGCTTGAATGAATTGGGGAAGAGAGGGGTAGGCTTTATCCTGATAACTCAGTACTCTACGAGCATCCCTCAGAGGCTAGGAACCTCGGAACTTTATGCTAGGTGTTATGAGCGAAACAGAGATTCAAAGGTTTATGTTACCCTGCATCCAAGCTCAAGGCTGATAACTAGGCTTCCCAAAGTTTTCTCCTTCATTTTCTCCCCTTATTGGTATTCTGATCCATTCTTCATCAGGCATAGAAAGATCGGATGAGTTTGTTCATCAGCATTACTACAATGGTTCTAAAGTTTCATGACCCTTCTTATGTACTCCGCTATCTCTCTACTTCTTGCAGGGTTCAGTGACATGGTATCTCCCCCTTTATGTGGTAATATGTAGCCATCTTTTTGCAGTTCGTCAACGAATTTCCCTATCCTCTCCCCGTAGTTCTTAACCACATGAGAGAGCTTGTTAACAAGGGTATCGAGTGGAAAATAGCGAGCACCCCATGTTCCATGCGTCTCCAGCCAGTCTAGGATCAAGGCTCTGAGTTCAGAATCGCTATAATCCCGCCTCATTTGGGTACACTAATAATACCTTTAGAAGGTTAATTATAAATACTTTAAACTATAACTTGCTGATGAGTATGAAGGGTTACGATTCGCTTTTGGTCAGGGCTTTAGGCAGCTCACCTAAGCTCAGAATTCTTGACTACTTGTTAGACTACAAGTTGAACGACTTTACAAAAAAGGAGATCATGGAAGCCTTGGGAATGAGCAAACTCACATTCTACAAATACTTCAAAGATTTGGAGGAGCTCGGTTTAGTTATTGCATCAAGGAAAATCGGAAGAGCAACACTGTATAAGGTCAACCTGGAAAACCCGATGGTTAAGATGATTATAGAATACGAAACAAAGCTCTCACTCAAGATAGCTGAACGGGAAGAAGAAAAGATGAGGAAACCAATACCAGCAAGATAGCTATATACTGTGTCGTGATCCATTTTTCATAAGGCATAGAAAGCTTGCCGTAGGCTAGCCTTGTTTTAGCGCCTTCCTGGCGTACTCTAAGCCGGCTCTGTAGTCTTCTAAGGTTATGTTGGATTTCACCCCAAACCTGACGAGCCAATCCATCATCTGTGTTATTGGTATTCCAGCTATCTCCGCGGCCTTTCCTAGGGATACTTTCCTGTCCCTATACAGCTCTATACCCCTCTTCAGTCTCTCATACTCTATTCCTAATGCTAACAGCTTCCTTATCACAGCAGATTTCGGAATCTTCTCTTCCTTTGCTCTCTGCTGAGCATACTTCAAAACTTCTTCTTCAAGCCTGACCGAAACAACTTCTTCTGGCATAACATCACCTTATCCTATTTCTAGCATTCTCAATTATCCAGTCAGCATACCAACCATACTCCTTCAATCTTTCTATAGCCTCCAACACTTTTTCCTTTGTTATCTTCCCAGCTTCGAAGAGAGCAACGACTAATGCTATCGCTTGGGTGAGGGGCAAATCCAAGGTCATCCCTGCTTTCATGCATTGGTGATCGTCCGTTGCGACTAGATCTGCTCTTGATTCTATTGCTAACACCAAAGTCTCTGCCTCACCCTCCCTCATGGCGAAATCTTGCATGAGTTTTCTGACAATGTCCCTGTCACCCACTTCCCTGACCTTGATCCTACCTTCCTTGATCTCCTTCTCAGTTATTATCACGTCATCAAAGCCCAACTGTCGCACGTCATCAACAGCCTCTTTGAAAACCTTCTTTGATATCAACACTTCATCAAACTGCTCGTCCACGAGTCGGAGCAGGTTTGTCTTGGCCAAGAGTATGGTTGTTGAGGCGTTCATCACAATTCTCATGTAGTCACTTGTAATAATACCACTACTGAACTATTTAAAGCTAATGGTGAATCTATCTCATGAAGCAAAGTGGTTGAAAAGATTAGGAGTAGTTTAAGATTGAATACGTTCGTTCGACTCTCCTAATTTAAAACCAAATAACCATTCCATTATATGCATAAGTATTCTAAAGATTGTAGCAGCCAGGCCTATAAATACAAGCATTCCAGCTGTGCTTTCTAGAAAAATCGATTTTGGCTCTAGAGTTTGCAAAACCACACTAACGAGAATAAGAAAGTTGGCCTTCATTGGGCCTTGGGAGATTATCCTTGTCCTCGCCATTTTAATACCGATTATAATCGTTGTTCTCATACCAGCTCTCAGGAACGCTCTTGGCCTTGTCTTGATTGTCGTGAGAATCTGGTGGTAAGACGCCTTTATTCGTAGAATACATAGCTTCTATATCGCCTTTGTGTCCCATCATAAACTGCAAGTATAAATGGCTGATCTTGCCCTTAGATACCGCTATTATCATGTTCGTGTCGAAGTAGGCCCTGAGCACATAAGGTCTCCAGCTGAAGCCAGCCTTCAAAATAGCCTCCTTGATATCTCTAGTCACTAGAGTGGTTCTGAGAAACTTGTTCTTCTTAACCCCGCGGGGGTCAAAGCCTAAAGTGGAGAATCTCTGCTGAGCTTTTCCCCAAGTTTAACCCTTTCTTCGAGATATTCCTTGACGTAGGTTATTCCCTGCTCGGGGACAAAGGTGAAGTACTGGTTCTTGACTTTGCTCAAGCCTCTCCTCACTATGAGCATCGTCGGCATCTTTGCGAATTCTAGTCCACTATCGCTTATCTCAGCCTCAGCGAAGTCTCCGAGCTTTACCCCATCAGTGCCAAGATAGTTCCCTAGGCTTTTAGGCCTCAATCCTGAGAAAGCCATTAGTGCAATCGAAATCCTGCCCCTTGGAGGTGCCATCCTAACTATCAAGTTACTCTTTACTCGGAACCCCCTCATCGGTTATGGTAGGTGTATCATACTCGCCAGCTATGTTCACCTTAAGCTTGACATTCAAGCCGTTGTAGGATAGCCATGAAGAGAGAACCTTCTTGAACTAGCTATGTAGGAGCCTGCTTTACCACGCCTCTCAAGACTTCGAACGAAATCAGTGAATCCATCTCTGAAGGCCTTGGTTTTAGCGACCTTGAGTATATCCTTTGGGTAGTGTTGTTCAACTCGCAGTAAAGTCTCAGAGTTCTGATATAGGTTTCATTACAGTGGCTGTAATGACAGATTTAGCCGCCAGGTTATCGTACCATCTCTTGGCATCCTCATCTCGAAGGAGATGAGCGTAACTAGCCTTCAACCTTTAATCAAGTGAGAAAAGTGGGTTACAAACACTTAAAGATAGCAGTATTCACTCAAATAACTTGGTGGGCCGGGTGGGATTTGAACCCATGACCCCACGGTCTCCCAGAGGTATACTTATCAGCCGTGTGCTCCTTGATGTTGCTTTTCAACCTAACCAAGCTGAGCTACCGGCCCGACTATTTCTGAACAATCCTCTCGCTTATTAAGACTTTTCGCCATCAGATCATATTTTCATCCTTATGCTTCGCAATCTACGTAAATCTTATCCTTTCTTGTTCAGGTCGGGGTTGGG
>JAGTQO010000088.1:2428-5660 GCA_018396565.1 Candidatus Bathyarchaeota archaeon | reverse complement strand
ATAGGCGAGCCACATAATCTACATTATAAAACTCTGTGCACCATCCTCCTTGAAAACTCCAATATTGATTCATAACTTCTTACTCTTCGAACAGTGAATTAATAGCAGATTCAAGTCTTGGCATTGCGAGAAAGCAGATGTGAGAATCTCATTGAAGATCTTCTTATCCTTCAAGACAACCTTCAAACCCTTAGACATCGCCTTGTAGCGCATGCATGGCGGCAGCTCCGTGAGGGGTGAGAGATCTATGGGGAATCCTACCCTCTCCTCAAGCCGGGAAGCCAAAATCAAGGATTCCCGCATGTTGAGTTGGGGGGTCGCATATACAGTTAGGTCTATATCCATGACCTTGGTCCTCCTCAGAGTCGATCCGAAGATCAGAGCCAGAGTGATTCTTTCATCCATCAGGAGGGTCTTCTCAATGACCTCGACTATTCTCTCCAACTTTAAGTCTCGATATGCCATCTCAACCATATTTCGACACGATCCTTCCAAGAAGCTCATGAACACACTTAAAATTGCTCTTCATCGAGCTGTGAATGAGTCGGTCGTCGATGTTCCGGTACCGGTGCACAAGAAGATTTCTCAAACCAACCAGTGCCTTTAAATCCTCAACACAACTGACACCCTCTCTTTGACAGATATAGGCCACGCAATCCTTGTATGATGAAGGTTCATATCCATAAGCCTCCAAGGCTATATGGGAGCATAGGCTCACCACCGATTCTGTGAGGACTATTAGCTGATACCTCATGGAATATTGCTCGTCGAGACTCATATCCTCAAATCTCTTCGAGGCAAGTCTGGTAAGTTCATTGATAGCGTTCCTTACATCCCTTGCCTTGCCGTTGACGAAATCCCTATCTACCAAGCCTGAACCAACCATAAATTGGAGCCTAACTTCACAATATAACCGTTCCTTAAAATATGTGGGATCAATGCAGGTATCCAACGTATGTTTAGGTCAATTCGAATCCTTTTCATAGTAGAATATCTTCTTCAGTCTAATAATATCTTCAACATTCTTTTAAGCTATGCCGCCGTATTGATTATGAGTAGAGTTGATAGCTGAGGCTTGGCATTGAGAGTGTTCACTGTATTCATAGTCTTATTACTTGTTCATGGAATGGTACAGGAGGTGGAGGGTCACTACACCCTTGGCTTCCAAGGGTTGAATGGTCCGGAGGCCCCTATGGGTAACCGAATAAACTCTTTCCCTGACGGACACTCATCTGGACATTTGGCTTATGTTCAGCCTGGAAGCCTTTACACGCCGCCTAATCTTCAAGGAAACTATTACTCACCCAACGGCTCGATTATAGTAGATACTGTTGGTGACCTGTATTTCTACATAAACGTCTCATCGACAGTTGGACCTATAAATATAACGTGGGAGTCGAACCTTCACTTTGGAAGTTGGCTATACATAGCGATCCCTCCAGAGTTTAAGCCTCCTGGAGGTTGGGAGAGATTCATAGGTGGAAACTCAACCTACGTATGGTCCACCATAACCAACGATAGGTTTCATATTGAGACTGGAAAGTTTCCTGCAAGACATTCTCTGGCTCCGGAATGGTGGTACATCAGAATCTCAGCTCCGAACACAACCTATACTGGGTCGAATCCAGCTTGGGCAGGTAGATCGTCGGGGTTCCTATATCCTGCGGGTGATGATCCTTGGTTGGATAGGCAACTGAAGACTGGGCCTTTCAAAGGTTGCTACAAGATCGTTGTTTATGGTGTTAAGGCTCCGAGCTGCTCTGGGAAATATTTCTTCAAGGTTTTCTACACCTCAGGCTACGTTAACGGTGTCTGGGAGAACTACACCTCCTTCCCACCTGAGAATTATCCTGTCATCCTGGTTAAGGGAGAGGCGGATCCAGGGTACATCTCAGGCAGGGTAAGGTATGGGGGGCACTCACAGTATTATTATGGTTACTATTATGGGTCGGGGGTTAAAGCTCCAGGGATGGTGATAGCTAATGGAACAGCTATAGACCCCTTGACCAATAAGCCTACGGGTCGAAGAGTATGTGGTGTAGGATACTTCAATACGACAGCTGAGGGTTTCTATGAGATCGAGGGGTTAGCCCCTGGAATATATAGCCTCACAGCATACGCTGAAGGTTTTGAACCCAAGACCTTGGCGAGATCGGTTACTGTGAAGAGGGGGCAGTCGATAACTGGTTTAGACATCTATATCCAGCCTGGAGCCAAGATTCAACTTAGGGTATTCTCGAAGTGTCCTACCGGGCCGGTTGACTGGCCGAGCTACGTAACATTCGGATACAACACAACAGTACCCTTAAACCCTGTTGGGAGCCTCCTAGCCACATACAATATGAGCGGGTATAAGGGTTGGCCTTGGGGCCTAGTATATCTTGAGGTTAGGGACCGGTCTGGCAGTCTCCTCTCCTATGATTGCCAGTACTGGAATATTACGGCGAATCCTAGGGACTTCACCTTGTATCTTGGTGATCCGAAATGTTACAGGGGTGTTGGAAGCAGATGGGACGGCCACATCCCCGACGGCCCAGCCCACTTCACCTCAGGTCTGCCTGGAGGAGTATACTATGTGACGGTGAATGTCTTCGGGTATGTTCAGCCTAAACCTCTCAGAATCGAGATTCCAAAGCATGAATATGCTGGAGCGGTTTATGCTGAGTTGGATCTGATGAAGGCAGGCACGATAGAAGTCACAGTCTACTTCCATAATAGGGAGATGCCTTCGAGACCGACGCCGCCGGTCCTTTCAGGGGATCTCGTGATGGAAGCCTACGACTCAGCTGGACGGTTGAGGGGGTGGAACTATACAAGCCTCACAGCAGGCTCCAGTACAAACGTCACACTCAAAATCATCGGCGAATCAATAATCATCACCAGAGACTCCCTGAACGGTCTACCTGAAGACACGTATACGATAAAGGTCTGGTATCCAGGGTATGTCCAGCAAGAGTATCCTCAGGTCCAAGCAACTCTATGCGGCTGCAGCTACCTGAGCTTACACTTCATTAAGGGAGCGAACATAACGGGAACCCTGTACTCAAGAGACTGGCAGGACCCGTCTCAGCCTGTCCATTGGCGGCATCCAGGCCGAGAGATCCTGATAAGGGCAGTAGACAAGTTAGGATACGCGTATGGTGCCAACACCCTTCCAATCAATCAGGTGGCGGGCTCAAGCAATGTTTCCTTCAACGTCTGGGGCTGGGATAGTATTGTAGCTAATTATTTG
>JAGTQO010000088.1:0-2414 GCA_018396565.1 Candidatus Bathyarchaeota archaeon | reverse complement strand
ATCGAGGGGCCTCCCATCAGGGTTCTACTGCGTCGAAGCATATACTGTCGGCTACGTTCAGAAGGCTTTCAACTACATCTGGGTTCAGAAAGGGGTGGATGCAACAGATGTTCCGGTCTATATTCATGTCGGCGCTACAATACTTGTCACGGTAGACTTCAAGACAGAGAGTGTTCCGGCACCTCTGCCTAGCGATTATTGGAGCTACTACTTCAGAATAGAGGCTTACGATGTTACGGGGCGCCTGGTAGCTGCAAACATCACGGCGGTCAACCAGTCTACAACGGTTGGAGACCAGTTGAATCCAGCCCAACCCTCAGGTGTTGGGGCATGGACCTTCACACTGCAAGGATTCAACGGCTTCACCACACCAACAAACCACGTGCCGACCTTTAGGAAGGGTTACCATTCAGCCAGATACGCCAAGCCGAACATTGTCCAAGGAGATTACCTAGATTATGGGATTCCGCCTGGAACATATACCATCAATGTTCGGGAGGAGACTGAAGGTTTGATCCCTCGCTACATCCAAATGGTGAGGGTGCCTGTGAGGGTTGAGGGGATGGTGAAGGTTCAGGTGATCATGCAGATGGATGAGCGAGCTCTAATAGACGGTTATGTCTGGGTGAGGAACTGGCTCGGAGACTATAGGGCGGCCTCTTGGCTTCAGATAAGAACATTGGAACCTCCAGCCCCAATATACACTTCCACATCTATCGACGGACACTACAGGATCCGTGTTCCAAGTGGCGACTACAAGATAGCTGTTGAGTTGACCCCACCTGGCGGGGATGCTGGCTACTTCAGAGGGGTAAGGGGAGTCTCTGCGTCTTGGGGTTCAAGTTCGAATGGTCAAGACTTTTATCTGGACGAGAGCGGCATAGCAATCCCCGAATTCAGCGACATGAGTCTACTTCTAATTCTAACAGTTGCAATAACCCTCACAATCTCAACTCTTCTTTCTGAATTTCCATACAAGATATATCGAAGCCGCACCGATAGCCGAGACTACAACAATCGATGGGTATAGTATGCTGCGGCCCGACATATCTTGAGGTGGACCTTCAACTTTTCCTTGACCTTCAACAACCAGCAAAACAATGTCACCCTCAGCCGTCAAATCAAACCCTTCATCGGTCTTCGAGTTGACCCTAACCTTAAGCTCATACTTTCCAGGAGCAGCGTCGGCGGGAACGCTCACCAGAAACTCGATATCCCCATCGCTAGGTCTGAATACTGGGTTACGGTTTATTTTGATCCAGCAGCTCTTCTCACCACTCACAGATATGTTCTGGATGAGCATACTGTCTGCTCCATGTAAGGTGAAGAAGATGAATCCCGAAGCTGAATCTCCAGGAGCTAGGACCTTTGTTAGTGGTTTAATGGTGATTTTGGGTGGTTCAGGGGTTTGCATAGTATGCTGCCCCATAGGAGCCTCATAGAATTTGACGTCGTCAACCCAGACCTTACCTAATCCCCAGAACTGTATCACCGGGTCACCTCTCACAATATCTGGATCGTCGATGCGAGCATCCAACGTCAACATGATCCAGTCTGTGGAACCTCTGACAAACTCTCCGAAGACCCTGTATCTTGGAAGCAATATCTCCGAGGAGTTGAAGAACTGTTGCATGAGCCGCACACCTTGGCCGCCGACACCATCCAATCTCACCCAGACCTCCAGGCGATATATCCTGCCTACGATTATCTTCGGCTTCAAAACCAGTTCAGGCATAGCTATCACAACCATATCGTCTACGCTGTCTCCAACCATCAGGATGGATCTGCTTCCACTATGTGCTGGGGATGAGTTGCAGTATATTCTCGGTTTGCCACCCCAGATCTCGAAACCCCATGGGAACGGCCTGAGGCCTTGACTGTCAGAGTATTCGTCGAAGTAGTAGCCGAAATCTTCGAAACTCGTCTCGATAGGGGGGTGTATAGTCATCTCGTCAAACCTGACTCTTGGATGGGTTGAATATCCAATCTGAAAGAGTGATGTCTGAAAAACTAGTGTCAAGAGCAGTATTGGATATGTCTGGAGCTTCATCGTTTACCCATCCATCTTGTAGATCTGCATCTTCTCGCAAGCATGTATGTGGCTGCAAATGTCGGGACGCATATGGCCACTATTGTGAGTGAGAATATTGTCTTCGAATATTCCGGTTCGCCGGAGATATTTATGGTGGCAATTATCTCTTCAATGGTGTTGATTGCCAGTAAGTTATCCCAGATATTTGCATCCAAATATTCTTCAGGCCATGTCGATGTGAAGGCGCCGTGTAGGTTTGAGGTTGAGTCCATACACTGTCTTGGAAGAATCTTCTCAGTCAATACTCTCAACGAAAACTCGATGTCTCCCTCAAGCAAGGCTAGCCTTGAGGCGAGTGAATAGGCGCCTGTATCAAGCTCAT
>JAGTQO010000090.1:666-5575 GCA_018396565.1 Candidatus Bathyarchaeota archaeon | reverse complement strand
GGGAGGAATATAGAATGGGAGCACGTCGTCCAAGCCTTCATAGTATGAGAAGTATACTACGCCGCCTGGTCTCGCCTTCAGTACCTCCTCCACAGTCTCTTTCAACTCCTCCGCATCGCTTTCCAAGATAAGTACTATTGGGATGTATTTCGCTTTTCCTCCACGGACCATGTTTAGGCCTTTCGCAGCCTCGAGACTGATCACCTGTACAGGTAGACCAGTCATCAAGAGTTTATCAAGATCCACGGGTGGCTCGAGTCTTGAGTAGGATAGGGATTTATAGATTTTCTCAAGAGTCTCGGCCTCAGAATCTCTCTGAGTGAAGTTGCTGACGAGGTTCGCCAACTCGAAATTTATACAGGCCAAGCCTGAACCTTTATGGTAGATCATCGGCTGGATGAAGTCTAGGATTGCAGATAATTCGCGGTAACTCTGACCTACAAGATCGGCTAGGCTTGGGGTGAAGAGGGCGGCTCCAACCTCTAATCTTGGATTCGAGGCCTTGATAGTCTCAACGATATTTGATACTTGGTCTGTTATCGAGTTGATTCTGAGTGTGACCCAATCTTTCAGGATCGATCTCTCTACATCTTGGTTGAGGAGTACTGTTGGGTCGAGGGTTCTTTGCATGGCCTCCTTGATCTTGGATGGTTCGCAGCCCAATTCTTTGGCCTTCCAGACGCAGTATTCACAGAAACAGGTGAGGAAGAGGTTTCTTCCGCTTGCTGGGGATGGGAATCTGACGCCGTCCAACACTATGCCGTCGACACCAAGCCGAGCAGCCGCATCGATATTTCTGATAGATTGCTTTATGATGTTCGGATTGTTTGGGCATCCAGCCCCTGCCCAGAGTCTTCTCTCACCGTCAAGGCCTAGGACGCCGAAATCCAGGTTTTGGGTCTTGAAGGTCCATACAGCAGCATATAATTTGAGTCCATGTCTTTTAGCGTTGGTTACGTCGAGTTCTGTGATACCTTCAATGTCTGAGTATACGGCTTCGACTCCAAGCCTCCTGTAAATGTTGAGGGCCTCATCACCGTCGATAGGTCCATAGATACCTATAGTCAAGATTTGAAGAGCCTCGATCACGCAGGATCAAAAAATCTGATATTTTAACAGTTTTCTAGATTGGAGAGCCTGAGGATTAAATGTTTTTTGGGTGGGCCTCAATCATTCCTTGATACATTCTCAGGATCCCAGCCTCTATGATCCCTCTATGCCAACTGTCTCCAACCTCACCGCTCAACGCGTTCATAACCTCTATCTGGATCCTTTTATCCTGCCCGACCATATAGTATCCAACCCAGAATGGGACATAAAGTACTTGTGAACTTTCAAGTTGCAGGTTGAAACCCTTTGTCTTCCACATGTAGGTGGATAGGAGTCTCTTCTTCAACTCGCTCTCAGCCTTCCCAACCACTCTACTTATGGGGAGGGATATACGGATGACGTCCTCCTCTTTGACGTCGATCTCTGTATCAACCATTCTACTTGCATCCCCTCCCTTGAGGAAGGCTATCTGCCCGAGGACGGCATCGGCGACCAGTGAGACTCTCTTCTCTATTATCTGTGTGGGTCCAGTATTTTTGGTCAGGTGTTCTAAAATTCGTCGGTATGACTTCGTTTGCCTTCGCTTAGAGTCCTCGACTGTCTGGTATCTGTAGGTCATAAGCCAGAAAGGTGCATAAAGTAACTCTGTTTTGAGAAGTATCTTTGAGCTCTTCTCTCTTCGCTTGAAGACTTTGAGAGCCTGATCTTCATTTATCTTTGGTGTAGATGTTTGGATCTTCATTTTGAGTATTCACAGAATCATCTTATTTTGAGTGTGCTTAAAAAAGGGGAGGTTTAAGCGGCCTAGATCTACCATGCCACTATGAGCATGATTATGATGATGGTAAGCCATGTGACCAACCATGTGTTGGGCTGGTTGTACCATGGAGTGTTCGGTGGGACCCCTGTGAAGTAGCGTCTACCAGCCTTCTCATCCTCCTCGATCTTCTTCAACTGCCTCTCGATGACCCTGTACATGAGCCAGTAGACTATGCTCATCGATACCAGCAGGAGTATTAATGCGATCCATTCAAGCAACTTTGTCACCTCACGAGTCCAGATTTATGGAAGCCTATCTCAGTGAGTCTTGTGACTAGGGCGTTCTGGAGCATAGCCGCTTTCACTCCTGGGGAGGTTATCAGCAATCCCTCAAGTTCAGTCTCGGGTATAGGTCCCTTCACAGAGTTTTCAATGAGGCTCCACACCACCATCACGACGAAACCGATTATGATTGTTGGTATGCCGCATGTCCATGGATGGTATATCAATAGTGGTAGGCCCAGGTCTTTGCCCCACATTCTGAAGATGAAGCCGAATACAGCTGCAACCAAGCATCCTACTATCGCTGATCTTCTGCTCCAGAATCTTGTCAATGGCCCAACAATGTATGGCACTACTGTTGGAACTATCGCCATGCCGGTTACTATTCCGTAAACCATAGCCACAACAGGCATGGCGAGCATCAAGGGTATCCAGACCAGTGGAACTATCATTATTGCTGCTGTCAGTATTCTTCCAACCTTGACAAGCTCCTCCTCTGAAGCACCTTTCCTTATGAATCTCTGGTAGGTGTCTATGGTTATCAGGGATGCTACCGACTGCGCCGTTCCACCGATGTCTTGGCTGGCTGCGAAGAATGTGGCCACAAGTAATCCGATGATTCCTGCAGGAGCTAGATCTCTTATTATGAAGAATAGTGACCTGTCGACTGGTCCGGTGAAGCTGCCTGGAGGGTAGAGGAAGTATGCGATGTTGCCTAGTATTGAGAGTGGTAGGCACCATAATATCCATAGGAGTATGTTTGGAAACATGAGTCCTCTACGTGCGTCGTATTCGCTTGACGCACTCAACGTTTTGGCAAGGTACTCTTGGTTTATGATCGAGTAGGGGAGGGTGAGTATCGTTATGCCGATGAACCAGACCCAGTTTGGATATGCAGGGTTGTATGCCTTCGGGAAGCTGACCCAGTGGAGCCACGGGGTGACGTCGCTTACAAACTTGCTCCAACCTATACCACCTATCCCCAGGCTGAGCAGGTACCAAGCCATGACGACGCCGAAGAGGATCGCGAAGACTTCAGATGCCATCACCGCGAATCTTCCTCCAGCAACCGTCATGAATGTTGATATGGCCACAGCTATCAAGACAGCATGCCAGAAGGGGGCTCCCAGCACTATCTCGAGGAGGAAAGAGATACTTGTGATAGCTCCTGCCATGACGACGGATCTCTGGATGACTTGGGTCCAAGCTGCATACAGTCTGATCCCTGGGTCGAAGCGATATTCAAGATATGTTGTGTTCGTGATGACCTTCTTCCTGAAGAATGCTGGAACAATGTATCCTGCTAAAAGGAATGATCCTAGGACGCATCCTATGAACCACCATAGACCCCATAGACCTGTACCGTAGCTGAGGGCGAACGGGGCCATCATGTCGCTTGCATCTAAAGCTATCGCTGCGAGTGCTATGCCGCTGAGCCAGAATGGCGCAGCCCTACCTGCTATGAAGTAGTCTTCCTTCGTCTTTATGAATTTCTTGAAGACCCAACCGTATGCTGCGAGGCCGCCAATGTATACAGCCAACAGAAGCCAGTCTGCGATGGTCAGAACTCTAACCATCTGCATCGCCTGCAAATAATTTATCTCATAAAAAAATATTTAAGACTTTCCATACAACAATATTTATGTATTTTTTAGATGGTGGTTAATTTCAAATATTGTTCAGATTCTTATCGGGTAGACTCCGTATCTTCTACCTGCTTCAACCATAGCGAGGCAGTTTTCAAGTTTCGCCCCTGCAGCCCATGTGTTGCTCGAGGATAGTATGTGTCCGCCTCCCGGTGATGCTTTCTTTATGATGGCCTTCACTTCCTCTACGATCTCTGTCTTACTCTTTTTTGCGAGGTTGTCGACTGAGACGTTTCCGATCAGAACCAGTCTGTCTCCATATTTGGTTTTGACATCGCCTATGTCTACTCCTGCGGATGGGTCTAGGGAGTGGAGGCCGTCGACTATTTTCGCCATATCCTCCAGTATCGGGTTTATGTTTCCATCTGTATGTTTTATCAGTTTGAGGCCTGCCCTGTGGGCTTCGCCGACTTGCCTCCTCAGGTTTGGAAATATTATTTCTTTGAAGAATCTTGTTGGAACCATAGGTCCTTTAGATTCACAATAGTCTCCGGCAGATATTATGAAGTCCGGCTGGGCTTCCCCTATCCTCTTTATGATCTTCATGTTGAATTCCGTGACTTTATCGATTGCGTTCTTGATTGTTTGTGGGTGCTCATACATCCATCTCACGAATTTTATTGGTGTGAGCATCTCCCATACGTGGGCGAATGGGTCTCGTATAACTGTCACGGTGGCCATCGTCTCTCCAACTTTCTTCTTTATGTATTCTGTTGCGAAGAGCCAGCCTTCAGCGTCCGGGTCTGGGAGCTGAAAGTTCTCGAAGTCTTCTGGTGTGTTGAATATGGTGCTGTATGGGAGCCACTGTTTCGTCTCGTCGTCGAGTAGGAGTATTCTACCCCAGAGGTCGACCATCGTTCCGTCCGGATTGACTTTCGGCTTCCAATATTCGGGGGCTGATAGGTCTGCGGTGCATATGTCGAATCCGACCTTTCTGAAACATTCTATTTTGAAGTCGTTCCTGATCTTCTCTTTCTCTCTGTCTGCGAGGACCTGGGTCTGGGTTGATGTGACTACGGGATACTTCTTTCCAAGGATCTTCTCCATTAATGTTGATTCAACCTCGGTCTCCATTATTGGGACCATGTCGGGTTCTTTTATCTCCAGGGTCTTCAGGACCCTCTCGCGTGGGTTCATATTGGTCGCCTCTCAAGGTTTTAAGAGTGTTTTCG
>JAGTQO010000090.1:0-612 GCA_018396565.1 Candidatus Bathyarchaeota archaeon | reverse complement strand
TTGCAAAATCTGCTGTGACAGGCCGTCCTCCGACGATGACCTTGACGAGACTTCTCACATTCTCTCTGGTGAGCAGTTGTATGACATTCTTCATCTCATCCATTGTTGAGCTGAGAAGGGCTGACATGCCTAGGATGTTTGCATTCTCTTTCTTTGCGGTCTCCACGAATTTCTCAGCTGGCACATCGACTCCGAGGTCGACTATTTCGAATCCTGCTGCTGAGAGCATCATGATGACTATGTTCTTACCTATGTCGTGGAGGTCTCCCTTGACTGTTCCTATGACGATCTTTCCTGGGGCCTTCCTCTCAGATGAGGTTAGGTGTGGTTTTATGATGTTTGTTACTTCACTGGCGAGGATTCCGGCCATCATCAACTCTGATAGGAAGTATTCGCCGCTGTCATACTTTTTTCCGACATCGTTCAGTGATGAGCTTAGGACGTCGACGATCTCTAGGGGTTTGGCGCCTGAGGCTAAGGCTTTCCTTGTAGTCTCCTTGACGGTCTCAACGTCTGATATTGTTGAGATCAGGCTCCTCAAATCCTCCAGAATCGTCTGTATGTTATTACTCAAGGATTCGACGCTCCTGAGGTGGTTTCTGTTTGAATGGT
>JAGTQO010000009.1 GCA_018396565.1 Candidatus Bathyarchaeota archaeon | reverse complement strand
TCATAGAAGATAGTAACTAGCTACAGACTGCCCTAATACGCCATCTCCAGGTATTCCTCGAACCACTCCCATATAAACTGGATCAGGTCGGGTGCTATCCCACCTGAAGTTAACAATCTAAGTTCAATTCAACAGTTTATTAGAACCTGTTAGGAAAACAACTCTTCGGAGGTCTTATCTTGATAGTTGTCGTCTCAGATGTTCATCTAGGCTATCGAAACTCTAACAGGCAACTTTTCCTAAAATTTTTGGAGGAGATATGTAAACCGCTGGGTCCAGACGACCATCTTATTCTTCTAGGCGATATACTCGACTTCTGGAGAAGGAACAATGTGCTCGTCGCTATTGAAAACGAAATCATATTCAAGACCCTCGAATCCTTGAACTCAAACATACATTACATCATTGGAAACCATGACTACACATTGATAACCCTTAAACTTCCTGAAAACCAGTACTTCAATGTGAGTAAGACTCTCAGATTAAAAGACGGTGGGACCACATACAATTTTATTCATGGATATCAACTCGAGGTCCTGGCCCTTCTCGAACCCCTCACCGTAGAGGAGTATGAATCCATATGTATCTCCCTATGCCAGAGAACCGGAGACTTCATAGGTGACATTCTGAGCGTGCTATGGGATACCCTGCACCTCAGTTTCAAGAAGGGAGATAGAAGACAGAAAGCTATCAGCTCAATAACCGAGGTTCCTGAGAGTCGGAGGGACATGCATAGGGTTGAGCAGCTGGCCAAATCCAGTGTAAAAGACCTATTTCTAGGCCTTGAAAGAGGCGCTAGACTTATCTTCGGCCATACCCACCGCCCCTTCGTAGATGGGAACGTAGCCAATAGTGGAAGTTGGGTTTCAGACGCAACTGTTCAGAACACTTACCTAACCATCGATGATGGAAATATGGAGTTGAAAGTGTATAAACCATGATCGCGAGACCAATAATTAATATGGGAAGACACCTAGCTACGTTTGCAGGTTGTAGACCAAATTGAGCTCACAGGCAAAGTATGAAGTTGAGCTGATCAATATTGAACGTAAGGATGAGTTGCTCCAACATTACTTTAGGGAGGTTCTCTATGAGGAGAGAGCTGACATTTACGGTTGCTGCATCAAACTCCTGACGAATCTGAAATATGTGAAGGATAGGTGGGAGGAAAATTTCTATCCGATGTCAGCTCACATCAGATCTCATGGGAGACTCTTAGTTGTTGAAGAGAAGGATAAACCCATGACTGTCATGTATGACCCGCTGTCGAAGACTGCTTTCCTTTTCAATGTCGACTATTATGGTTGGATAAAGTCTCTCGCCCTCGCAACAGCCGGGGACATACTTGAAGATGAACATAACATAAACAGCATTCATGGTGCCTGCATCGATATGGATGGCCACGGAATATGTTTGATAGCACCACCTGGAACAGGTAAGACAACCCACACCTACGGGTTACTACGTATCCCAGATGTGAGGGTGCTCTCAGACGACTGGTTCTTTGTAAGATTCTCAGACAACTCAGCCTTGGCCTACGGGTCTGAAAAAAACTTCTACACACCAGCCGATGTCGCCGAGACTTGGGGTGAATACAAGCAGATAGTCGACAACGCGATCTTCGATAATCGTGGGAGGGCAATCATCGACATCAGGTGGATAATAGGTAAGGGTAGGGTTGTTCCCTTCACAACCATAAGGAAGATAATCCTCTTAAAGAGAGATTTGAAAGATACAACGTTAGCCAGAAGGATGAATTCCAGTGAAGCCTTGGAATTCTTGGAATACCACAACTTTTGTAACCCCCACCTCCTAGTCAGATCCGATAGGAAGACAGGTCTCAGAAGACTATTCTTCAAAAATCTCCTGAATAGGGTTGAGACATACATGGTGAATACAACACCGCCGCCGAATGATACCCATGAGATCATAAGGAGAATCTGTGAAGGCCGATAATCCGATACTGGACAGGACACGCATTTAAATAGCCTCAAGGAAGCTGGATCTAACGTATCTAGGTCTCTGACTGAGACTTCATTAATGGTCTAGACTTTAACCGAAACAATATAATCTCAGAGAACCATTCTATAGCCTCGGCGAATTATGATGAGTCTCAGAGAAGATGTGAGAGAAGCAGTAATTATTGTAGATATGCAGAAGGATAATGTTGGAAGATTTTGCGGAGAGATAATACCTAACATTAAACTTCTTATCGATGATGCGAGGCGGAGGGGGAGACCTGTAATCTACGCTTGCGACAGCAGGTTCAGGGATGACCCTCTATTCAGAAAGCTTGAATTTCCAGAGCACGCAATCCGTGGAACGAAGGGTGCTGAAGTGATAGACGAGATAAAACCTCAGCAAGGAGATATTCTGGTTGAGAAGAGAATGTTAAGCGCCTTCTTCGGAACAGACTTAGACTACACGTTGAGACATAAGAATATAAAGTCTCTCATAATAGCTGGTATACGTACTGAAGCATGTTTGCTGAAGACTGTTCTGGATGCTTTCGAACTCGGATACGACGTCACCGTCCCCTCCGACGCATGTTCCTCGCCATCCCAGCAGAATCATGAAGCGACCCTGAAGATACTTGATGTCTTGAAGATACGTAAGGTGACTACCGAGCAGCTTCTGGCTGTGGTGGAGGCTGATCAGAAATAAAGAATAGCGGAAGATGATTTTCAGCCCCATGATTCTTTGACCCTAACACCCATATGATTCCAAAAAGTATCATGTATTTTAGATGGATTTATCTAGATCCAATCTAAACTTCAAAATGCAGTTCTACGGTTGGCCTCGAAAGGATGGATATGACTATAGAGGATCAGATTGAGAACCTGCCTGAGAAGACTGGAGTATACATTATGAGGGGGGAGGAGGTTCTCTACGTCGGTAAGGCAGCAAACATCAGAGAGAGGGTTAGGAATCATCTTCAAGCATCGAAGTCCGATCCTCGGGAGGCCCTGATCATTGGAGGCACAAAGAGGATAGACTACATAGTCACAAGCTCCGAAGTAGAGGCACTCGTCGAAGAGAATATTCTGATAAAACAGTACAGACCAAAATTCAATGTCAGGCTGAGGGATGACAAGACCTACCCCTACCTGAAACTCAGCCTAGAAGAAGAGTATCCAACCCTCACAATCGTTAGGAGACAAAAGAGAGACGGTAACCGATACTACGGCCCATATGCAGATGTTGCAGCCATGAGGCAGACTCTGAACACGCTCAGAAGACTATTCCCCCTCACAGTATGCAAGTATGACCCAAAGAAACCTCGGAGACGACCATGCATGTATTACCAGATAGGCCTATGCAGCGGGGTGTGTGCGGGACTCATATCGAAAGACGAGTATAATGAGCGTGTGAAGGAGCTCATTCTGGTTCTTGAAGGCAAGGCTGAGATGGTTGTTGAGAAGCTGCGAAAGGAGATGCTTGAGGCTTCGACGAACCTTGAGTTTGAGAGAGCTGCTATAATAAGGGATCGACTCGCATCCCTGGAGAAGACCCTCCCAGGAGTGACTGTAGCATTCCCTAAACCTATAGATTTGGATGTTCTGGGTTTAGCCAAAACCCCCTCGACAGCCTGCGTCCAAGTCTTACAAGTCAAAGCTGGGAGACTCATCTCCTCAGAATGCTTCGAGTTGAACACTCAAGGGGCGGAGGACAGCGAGATAATAGAGTCCTTCATAAAACAATATTATTCTAGAAGGGTGACACCGCCACCTGAGATAGTGGTCTCGGCGAAGCCCAAAGACGTCAAAACGATCCAGGATTGGATGTTTGAAAGATTCGGGGTGGAGACAACTATCTCATACTGGGTGAAGGGGAGGAAACGGCGCCTGACAAGATTGGCTGTTGAGAATGCTAGAACCCATCTTGAGGAGTTGGGTAGCCGGGAGAGAAGAAACCTGAAGGGGCTGAAGGAGCTCCAGGAGGCCCTGGGCTTGGAAGATACACCCAAACTCATAGAATGTTTCGATGTCTCCACATTGGCTGGAAAGATCTCAGTTGGATCAATGGTGGCCTTCATGAACGGTGAACCTTTGAAGAGCCGCTACAGAAGATTCAGAATAAAGACCGTAGTCGGTCAGGATGATCCTAAGATGATCGGTGAGCTCGTCTACAGAAGATACAGACGTCTGCTGGAAGAAAGAGCTGAGCTACCTGACCTCATCATCGTCGATGGGGGGGTAACCCAATTAAACTCTGCCAGAAAGTCACTCTCAGATCTAGGACTAGAGTTACCTATAGTTGGCCTAGCCAAGAGGCTTGAACAGATATACTTACCCAAGAGGCCTGACCCTGTCGAACTCAGAAAAGACTCTGAAAGCCTCCACCTGGTTCAAAGAATCAGAGATGAAGCGCACAGATTCGCCATATCATATCACAGAAAGTTAAGAGTCAAAACCGAAATCTCAAACAGAACATAACATTTAACATTAGAAAACCAAGCCGCTGAAGAACCTCATAATCCAACTGTTCAAAGGGTCCTCCTACATCTATCGCATTCGGTCTTCGAAGTCTAATTTACCTTATGATCGGGCATTCAGTTTGATTTAAATATTAGTTGGATGGATAATCCGTCCATGAAGCGCAATATACTGATTTTGCTAATAATAACATTCCCCATCATCTCAACATTCAACTTCACAGTTCATGCCGGTAGCGCTTACCCAATGGTTGTAGTCGACGATTTCGGTAGAAGCGTCACCGTGAACTCTCCTCCAAACCGAATTGTTTCAACAGCTCCAAGCAACACTGAGATACTCTTCACGTTGGGCCTTGGAGAAAAAGTCGTTGGTGTAACTAAGTACTGCGACTGGCCACCTCTTGTTCTCGATAGGGTCAAGGAAGGTAAGATCACGGTGATAGGAGGTTACGCCGATCCAAGTCTTGAGGGCGTAGTCTCCCTCAAACCTGACTTGGTAGTTGCAGCTACGAATCTGCAACTCAATTTCATCTCCGCCCTCCAAAATAGAGGGGTTACGGTCATAGGTTTAAATCCTAAGAATATAGTTGAAGTCGTCAACAATCTACGCCTTATCGGAACCATATGCAACAAGACTGATGAGGCAAACAGGCTTGTCGAGAGTCTGCAGAGAAGATATGACTATGTCTTAGAGAGGACCGGCAAGGCCACGAGTAAACCCAAGGTATACTATGAATTGTGGTATGACCCTCTGATGAGTTTCGGCGGGAACACAGTTGTTGACGATTTGATCCAGAAGGCTGGAGGCCAGAATATCTTCCACGATTCACCGGCACCCTACCCTATAATCAATACTGAGATGGTTATACAGAAGAATCCTGACATAATCATCATCCCGATAGGGTATATGGGTGGAGTCTCAAAATCCGACTTTGAGAAGAGGCCTGGATGGAGTATGATAGAAGCAGTGAAGAAGAATCGAGTATACACTCTGAATGAGAATACCCTCATCCGTCCTGGACCTAGACTCTTCAATGGACTCGAGCACTTAGCAGCCGTAATTCACCCCGAACTATTCACTGGAACGATCAACTATAACAGTTCAATATCGATAACAACCAATTCAACCCTATTCGCCATAATCTACAACGATGCTAAACGTCTCCTCAACTTCACCATAATAGGTGTGGAGGGAGCTTTAGCGTCTGTGAATGTATCTATTGAGAAGAGGCTGCTGAGAGGAAGACCTATCGTAATTATAGATGGCGTAGAGGCGGGCGCGTCAGTATCTGAAGATCAAAACAGATTTACAGTCAGATTCAACACCCCAACAAGTAGACGGGAGGTTGTCATCGGCGGGAGCGAAGACATCCCCGAATTCAAGGTACCCTACACCATACTTCCCATAATCATCCTCATCGCCTTCTCGATAATGAAGTTCAAATCAATTAGAACTCAGCAACGTACCAGATACAATCAAGCTGGAAAATAATTCTGGAAACCCATCTAACAGCCATTGCTTGAAGCGATATTCAAGTATTCATCAAAGAAACTGGTACACTACATGCTCTTCTCAGGCATCATCTTCCCTCACCTGGTCCAGCATTCTCTCCAACTCCTCTAAGTTGCCCTTTTCCACATCTATCCCCGACAGGTCAAGTATGCTAGGACGCATCTTTATCACGATACGATCTTTTATCTCCACTAACTTGACCCTCGATTATACCGAACTTCCTCCCCAACTTGACATGTACAGTTATTTGGCCTCTCCTTGTAACAGAGACCTGCCATATTTATCAAAATCAGAACCTTCTAAAAGCATTGCATAAGCCCATTGTTCTCACCGGAACCGCACAGCTTAGACTCGTCGAATCCACCATTTTTCCATCATATTTGAGACCTTAAAAGCGCACCTACTGCTTCTAATTCACATTCTAAAAATTTGAGGAGATTCCCTTTGAGTAGGGAGCTTTTCCCCTACTAAATCTTTTGGTAAAAGTAAAATAAGAAGGGATTGTGAATAGGTTGGTCTAAGGTAGGTAGGGGTTTGCCCAAGATTTCAGATGGCCTCGACGACTGGAGGAGGACACACTACTCCAGAGAAGTCACACCGGACCTAGATGGGGCTTCAGTCACCGTTTTCGGTAGGGTTCAGAGCATACGTAGGCAAGGTGGGATAACCTTCATCATTCTGAATGATATGAAGGGGATAGTTCAAGTTACGGTTCACAGGGAGAATTCTGAGAGGTCGCTGCTGGAGAAGGTTGAGCGTCTACCGCAATATTCACTTATAGGGGTTAGGGGGGTTGTGAGGAGCATAGTCAAGGCTCCCCATGGCGCTGAGATACTGCCCTCTGAAATTAAGATTCTAAGTGAACCTAGAAAGGATCTTCCGTTCGATCCGTATGGGAGGGTTGAACAGAGTATAGATAAGAGGCTCGATCTCCGTATGGTGGACTTGCTGAGACCCCAGTCTAATGCCATATTCAAGATTAGAAGCGTCGTCCTCGAATCTATAAGGGAATATCTCTACAGTAGAGACTTCATCGAAGTCAATACGCCTAAGATAATATCTTCAGCGACTGAGGGGGGCGCCGCCCTATTCCCCCTCCTATACTATGATAAGGAGGCTTTCCTAGCCCAGAGCCCCCAACTATATAAGGAGCAGCTGGCAGCTGTCTTCGAGAAAGTCTTCGAGATAGGACCCATATTCAGGGCTGAACAGTTCAGAACCCTCAAACACCTCAGCGAAGCAGTATCAGTCGATGTTGAGCAGGCTTACGTAAACTATATCGACGTTATGGAGCTCCTTGAAGGAATGTTAAAACATGTTGTAGACACAGTTCATAAAAGATGCGAGTGTGAACTGGCAACATTGAATGTTAAACTTGAACCGGTGAAACTCCCACTTAAGAGGGTGACGTATGATGAGGTTCTCCATATACTTGAAGGTGGGGGTGTCAAGGTTGAGTGGGGGGAGGACCTCTCGACACCTATCCTAAAAACATACTCCAAAATCTTTCCAAGTTACCATTTCATAATCGACTGGCCGACGAAGTCGAAAGCCTTCTATATCAAGCCGAAGAGAGATAGGCCTGAGGTCTGTGAGTCTTTCGACTTCATGTATGGGTCTGTTGAGCTTGCTTCTGGAGGCTCAAGGATAGATGATAGGAAGGAGCTCACTGAGAGGTTGAAGGAGAAAGGTTTGAACCCTAAAAACTTTGAGTACCATCTGAAGACATTCAATTACGGTATCCCTCCACATGCGGGGTTTGGCCTCGGCTTGGACAGGTTTATAATGGTCCTCGTAGGTGTCGAGAACATACGTGAGGTCGTTCTCTATCCAAGGGATCCCCAGAGACTCACACCTTGAAGGTGAATACTCACATGGCTAAGGAAGTTATAACTCTTGAAGAGGTGAGGCGGCTTGCTTGGCTGTCCAAGATCAAGATTTCGAAGAGGGAGGAGCGGAGGTATCTCAATGAGATGAGTGAGATCCTAGAATATTTCAGAATGCTCGACGAGATCGATACTGAAGGTGTTGAGCCAACCTACCATGTCATTGAACTTGTGAATGTCACCAGAGAGGATGCCCCCCAGCAGACCTCTCCAGATAGCCTCCTCGAAATTGTTCCTGTTATGAAAGGTAGATATGTGAAAGCCCCAAGGATAGTTTAGCAGTGTCTTACATGCCTAGAATATTGGAGTTGCCAGCATCTGAGATTGTCAGGAAAGTTAAGGTGCAAGAGATCTCTGTTGAAGAGTATATTAGCGAGTGTTTTGAAAGGATAAGGACAGCCGATCCTAAGATACATGCATTTCTGACCTTGACAGAAGATTATGCTTTGATGAGGGCTCGTGAGATAGACTCTAGGATCCGTAGGGGCGAGAAGGTAGGCTCCTTGGCTGGGGTCGCAGTTGCAGTCAAGGATAATATTTGCACAATGGGGGTTAGAACCACATGTGCATCCAAGATGCTTGAGAGTTTTATTCCAATATATGATGCAACAGTCATTGAGAGGCTCAAGGCCCAAGACGCGGTGATTGTTGGCAAGACGAATATGGATGAGTTTGCTATGGGCTCATCGACTGAGCAGAGTGCTTTCGGACCTACCCTCAACCCCTACGATCTCGAAAGGGTTCCAGGAGGTTCGTCTGGCGGGAGCGCGGCTTCAGTAGCCTCCTTTGAGGCAACAGTATCTTTGGGTTCAGATACAGGTGGGTCGGTCAGGTGTCCAGCAAGCTTCTGCGGGGTGGTAGGTCTGAAACCTACGTATGGTCTCGTAAGCAGGTATGGTCTCATAGCCTTCGCTAACAGTCTCGAGCAAATATCCCCGATTGGGAGGACTGTGGCTGATGTGGCGACGGTTATGGACTGTATATCAGGACACGACAGTCGGGACAGCACGTCAGTGAATACTGGACCTACAAGCCTGAGGAGCCACCTTATAGAGGATGTTTCAGGTATCAGGTTGGGAGTTCCAAAGGAGCTCTTCGGCGAGGGTACAGAGGAGGCGGTCTCTAAGGGTGTTTGGAATGCCATAAATAGGCTGATTGGTTTGGGGGCTACATGTGAGGAGGTGAGCCTCCACAGTCTGAAGTATGCTCTGGCATCATACTATATTATAGCGATGTCTGAGGCCAGCTCAAACCTTGCAAGATATGACGGTTTGAGGTATGGGTTCAGGCTCGAGGATGATGACTGCGACTGGAGTGAGGCCTACTCACGTAATAGGAGGGAGGGGTTCGGACCTGAGGTTAAGAGGAGGATCATGCTGGGTACATATGCCCTCTCAGCAGGCTACTACAACCAGTATTACTTGAGAGCACAGAGGGTGAGAACCTTGATCAGGCAGGAACTCTCCAGGGTCTTCAAGAATTTCGATCTCCTCGCAAGCCCAACGATGCCAATTCTACCATACAGACTCGGAGAAAAGTTACGTGACCCGCTGGAGATGTATATGTGCGATGTCGACACGGTTACTGCCAACTTAGCTGGGATCCCTGCAGTATCGATCCCATGCTCCTCACATCAAGGCCTACCTATAGGCGTCCAGTTTATGGCCCCACCTTTCAGGGAGGACCTTCTCATAAGGGTCTCATACACTTTAGAGAAGAATCTCGAATTGGATCTGAAACCCGCTGTTTAGGATAGTGGCTTGAATGCATGTTGAAACGGTTCCAGAACTTAAGGTCAAGATTGGACTCGAAGTTCACTGTCAACTAACAAATTTGAAGAGCAAACTGTTCTGCAGCTGCTCAGCAGACTACAGGGATAGTGAGCCGAACACCCACATCTGCCCTGTATGTATGGGTATGCCTGGAACACTTCCGGTTCTCAACCGTAAGGCGGTTGAAGACGCAATTATGATAGCTCTGGCACTCAACATGCAGGTGAGTAGTAGAACCCTATTCTATAGGAAGAACTACTTCTACCCAGACATGCCCAAGAACTTCCAGATATCCCAGTATGACAGGGCTGGAGGGGTTCCAATAGCAAAGGACGGATACGTAACCATCGACGGCGGCCGGAAGGTTCGAATCTCAAGACTCCAGTTGGAGGAGGATCCCGGTAAACTCGTCTATGAGGGGACTATAGAGACCTCTAAAGCTACGCTCGTAGACTATAACAGGGCCGGGGTGGCCTTGGCTGAGATAGTCACTGAGCCTGATATAACGTCACCGAGGGAGGCTAGGATATTCCTGCAGAAGTTGAGGTCCATCCTTGAGCATTTAGGGGTTTCAAGCGGGGAGCTCGAAGGCTCTATGAGGTGTGACGCAAACATATCTATAGAGGGTGGGACCAGGGTTGAGGTGAAGAACATCTCATCCTTCAAGGAGGTTGAGAGGGCTCTCAACTTTGAGATGACCAGGCAGAGGAGCCTAATCAGGAAAGGTTTGCGCATAGGTAGGGAGACTAGGCATTGGGATGAGTTGAGGAGGGTCACCGTAACCTTGAGGGTTAAGGAGGAGGAGGAAGACTACAGATACTTCCCTGAACCTGACCTAGTCCCAATATTGATATCGAGAGAGGATGTTGAGAGGCTCAGGGCTTCGATGCCTGAGCTCCCCGACAGTAGGAAGCGGAGGTTGATGGAGCAGTACGGCATATCGATGCAGAATGCTGAGGTCCTGACAGATAATAAGGCCCTCGCCGAATTCTTCGAAGCCTGCGCGGCAAACTACAGCAGGCCTGACCTGCTGAGCAACTGGATAGTTGGCGACCTCCTCTCATACCTATATGATATGGGTTTGGAGCTGAGGGAGACGAAGTTGACACCACAACACATGGTTGGGATGCTCAGACTGATAGATGACGGAACCATAAGCGGTAAGATCGGTAAAGAAGTGTTGAAGGAGATAATGGTCACAGGGGAGGCCCCTGAAAACGTCGTCAAGGCTAGAGGATTGATCAGGATATCGGACAGGGAATATTTGGAGAGGTTGACCGACAGGGTCTTCGAAGAGAACCCTAAGGCTGTGAAGGACGCCCTGAAAGATGAGAAGGCTGTACGTTTCCTGGTGGGCCAGTTAATGAAGTTAACCGAAGGCAAAGCCGACCCTCAACTTGCAAACATTCTTGTTAGGAATAGGTTGAAGGCCTCGGCTGGGAAATGAAGTTTAGCAGCCAAGACTGGCAAAACCTACAGACCTGACTGAGTGCCTATGCAGCTCACATAGATGCATAGGAGTAGCCGGCCCGTCTGGGTTTAACAATCTATAGTGGGTGAGGTGGTGTGCCCCCACCAAACACCAAACTTCCAACGCTAAACTTACTCTTGGCATCTTCCCGAGGCCAATTTTGGCAAGGCAATTCTTAAGAGGGGGAATGGACAGTAGAATCCTGTAAGAAGCGAGAGTAAGTGAAATGTCCGAAGAGAGACCGACTATAAACCTAGAAACCGTGAAAGTGGAAGCCCTAACCCCAAACTCTAAACAGGTAAATACGACTGTGAAGGTCGTGTCGAAGAGTCCTGTTAGAGAAACGATCTCGAGAAGAGACGGGTCTGTTCATAGAGTCGCCGACGCCCTGGTAGGGGACGAGACAGGCTCAATATACTTGACCCTATGGGACGACAACATCGACGCTGTGAAGGAGGACAGCGTCCTAGAGATAAAGAACGGCTACATCTCCCTATTCAAGGGGTCGATGAGACTCAACATAGGCAGATATGGAAGCATATCATCCTCAACACAGACAATAGGTTCGGTGAACACCGACAACAATCTATCAGACAAGCAGTTTGAGCAGGAGAGGCGTTACCCAACATTCAGACCAAGATACGGCGGAGACTATGGGGGCGAGGGTAGAAGGGGCCGCAGAAAGTTCGGTTCGAGAAGGAGATTTTAAAAATTAAGGTGGCGCGTCAACGCGTCATCCCTTTTTTATCATTCAACTATACCCAGGAAATATTTCATTCCTTACCATACTCAACCCAGTAAGACTCCCCTGACTCCAAGGTTTCTTTCTTCCATATGGTCGCCTCCCTCTTTGCACGTTCAACAGCCTCAACCAATGCTGGAAAGACGTCTTTTCTAGATCTCCCAGCAACCATCACTACAAAGATCAGGTCGCCCAGCTTCAGTTTACCGGTGACATGGTGGATGAGACACTCAACTATCCCCGGTCGACTCCTAATGTCTTGGGCTATTTGGCTGAAGATCTCCTCAGCCCTCTCCTTGTATGCTTCCAACTCCAGATCCTTAACCCTCTTTCCTTCGCCTATCATGCCCTTTACGAAACCTAGGAAGCAAGCAACTCCGCCAACCTCTCCGAACCTTTCATTTGCCTTTATGTATTCAATCAACTCCTGAATCGACAGGTCACCCTTATCATGTATCCCTACACGAGTCAATAGGACCATCCCCTGCAGGGTTCTGTTCAAGAAACTTATGAATCTTGCCTACAACAAATATAACAGTTTAAAAATTCTCATCCAGACCGTGAGTTGAGAGTTGCATCGGCATTCGCAGGATCATGTTATGGAGCTTTCGAGGAGGTATCTCTTCCATCCAGACTCGATAGAGGTTATGGCTGAGGTTTTCAAGGGAGACTTGGTGAGGGCCATCGAATCTCTGAGGAGGCCAGGCCGCAGATACTTCTTGAGGGCGAATACTCTGAAAGTCTCGGCTGGAGAGTTGGCTTCCAGGCTTGGATCTTTGGGGTTCCCTATCTACAGGCATGAATGTTTTGATGAGGCTCTCTACATGAATGTTGAGGGTCCCCTGCCAATTCCTGATGTCGGTAAGAGGGTGGTCGTCGATAAGTATGCTGCGGAGTCTGTTATGCAGGGCGCCCATGTCTATGCCCCTGCAATTTTGAAGTGTTCAAGGCTCAGACGTGGAGACGAGGTTGCGATAACGGATATTCACGGTCAAATAGTGGGCGTTGGGAGGATGGTGATGGGTGAGAGTGAGATACTCACTTATAGGAGGGGGCTTGCTGTGATGGTGACCTCACCTATATATAGGGTTCCGAGTATGAGGGAGACTGAGGAGTATAAGCGTGGGTTCTTGCATCCTCAATCTCTGCCTGCGATGGTTACATCCAGAGTTCTGGATCCTCAGCCTGGGGAGACTATAATCGACTTGAACTGCTCCCCAGGCGGCAAACTCACCCATATCTCGCAGCTCATGCAGAACACAGGTACTGTTATCGGTGTGGATAGGAATAGACGGAAGATAGATGTTGCCAGATACAATGTTGATAGGCTTGGATGCAGCAACGTGAAATTACTGGTTGCAGACTCAAGATACCTCCATATGGACTATCCGAGTCTGAAGGCTGACCGGTGTCTCGTCGACCCTCCATGCAGCGGCCTGGGCGTATCCCCGAAACTCTATGTCACAACCACAAGAGATCAGATAAGGAGCCTCGCCGACTATCAGAAGCAGTTTCTGAGGGTTGCCTCAATTGTGGTCAAGGCTGGTGGAACAATAGTTTACAGTGTCTGTACCTTCACAAGGGAGGAGTGTGAAGATGTTGTGAGGTTCGGCGTAGAATCTCTTGGATTGGAGGTTGCTGAGCAGAACCCTCATCTTGGAGGTTTTGGACTCGAGGATTTCGGCGACGATGCCGAGCTGCTGCAGAGGTTCACACCGCATGAGAATGGAATAGGATACTTTATAGCACGTTTCATTAAGAGATGATTAATCTTGTAGTCGGCTCAGTCTACTCGCAATAATATCCTCATTGTTGGGTGCCTTTATGAATGTCGGTATGTTCTTCTGTCTCGTAGCCTTGTAGGAGACGAAGAGCCACTCCCCAGTCTCCAAATCTATTGTCTTGTCCAGAAGTGCGGTGTCGAGTGAGAATGCTTCTGCGATGACCCATCGATCATAAGATCTTGGAAGCACACTGACAAAGTAGCTGTGTAGTTGGTGGAGGGCGTTGACGTTGAGGTGGGCGACCCTCTGGGTGCTCAGCCAGCAGTGGGCCCTATATTTTCTACCGTGCCTCAGCAGGGCCTCAACAGACCTGTTCGAAGCGTCTGTGAAGTCTTCACTCTTAACCCTGTCAGGTATGAATTCTTGAGCTTCATCCAAGACTAGGAGAACCCTACGGTTACGGTTTACACCTGAAACCTTCTTCAACATTAATAGGTTTTGTATGAATATTGATGTGGCTTGCCTGGCGTCATATGGTTCAGGCAAATATACAACAGTAACCCTGGGGGAGCCGCTGCCCAAAACCTTTCTTGAGAGGCGGCTTGGATCCAGTATCTCCATATCCTCAGCTGAACCTTCTCTCAGATATGTGATAAGACTCGTCAGGTCTGAACGTAACCCAGACTTCTCATGCAACTCATTCATAGCTGAAGAGAGGATCCCAATCACTTGGTCTCTATCCTCTGCACCCAACTTCAAAATATCTGTCTTAGGATTCAACCTTCTTAATGTGATGAGTCTTCCGAGTCTGCCGAGGGCTACCTTGGCTGATGTTGCCCCTGTCTTTCCGCTTGAGGAGGCTTCTTCAAGTTTGGAGAGGATGTAATCGATCGTTATCTCTTTTGAACGTGTCAAGTCGATGGGATGAACTCTACCATCAGATATTATTCTCCCCGCACATTTCTCAAGAGCCTTAAGGAGGCCAGGCCTATCCTCTAATGTCTCAGGTATGACTTGGGAGCTCAGGAGCTGCTCGGAGTCTTCGCATTCCTCAGTCGTGTATACTTCACCTTCGCTGGCAATGATGTCTATGAGGTGAACCAGATACTCACCTGCTAGATCCATGATCACAACCCTCAGGTCCCTATCCTCCTCCAAGGTCTTCCTTACGAGGTATGAGACGAGATTCGATTTCCCTGTCCCAGTGAATCCGAAGACTCCAGCGTGATATCTGACCAAATGCCCTATGTCGACCGTTAGGGGCAGGTTGAATCCAAGCAGATTTCCAATCTCTGTTCCAGGTTTGATGCATAAAAAGCTCTCAACAGCCTCCCTTGAGAGAATATGTGCTTTAGCCCCTGTCAGGGGTGTGAGTCTGGACCTGAAGTATGATGGTTGGCCGTCGATTATCTGCATCTCGTGTCTCGTCGGGATCGCCAATATATCTATCCATGTCTCATCGCTCTTTCCCCATCCGCTGCTTATGGTGTCGAGGAATTCTCTCCTAACTACGTTCGGCATTGCGACGTTCATACCCAACATTTGGAAGTGTGTTGCTGTTGGCGCTAGGGCCTCATAGATGAGGTAGGTGAATCCCCTTGCGGTTTCACGTTCAATCGCCAAGAAGCACGGATCATGGAGCCTATCGAGCACTTTGAAATTGAATCTCGACTCAATTATTGCAGTTGCACTCGTCACAGATATCTCACCCCTCTCACCTCTGAAAGTCTTGGTTATGATCTTGTGTTCCCTGATTCTCCCTTCAAACTCTAGGTCAAGCTCATCGAAGATTCCTTTCTGACTCATAGACTCTCACCCAATCTGTCTGTTCTGCCATGTCTCTTCCTCATCCTCTCGCTCTCAGCTCTGAGGTCTCTGAACCTCCTCGCGACCGTGAATACCTTCTCCCTTCTTGCAAGTGGCGTCAACTCCAACTCCACGACACCCTTGAGTAAGCCTTTCATCTGTTCAACCTCCTCCTTCACATATTTGTCCGCCAAGTACAGGAGTTGGTTGTGGCCGTAAGCCTCCATAACCTCAGCGTTGTCTGAGAGGGATATGATGTAAAGAATCAGGTTATCAACCATACTTGCTCGGTCAAGTTCTATGAAAGGTTTAAGTACGGTTTTACTGCCTCTCTCCTCGACCTCAACCTCCATGATTGTCTTGTCAATTTTAGGGTTGAAGGGCCTGTCGTAGAGGAATACTGGCGACCTTACGGATGGGTCTGATGTGAAGCTTCTGAGTTGGAAGTATGAGCGGACGAATAGTTGCTCTCTCGATACAACCTTCCTAGCAGATCTCAACTTCACCTCACCCTCAGGATTCCAAATCAAGGTTGTGAAGCAGGCGTCGTAAGATATTGTCCTCCACGGCGGCTTCAATACTTCAGAGTTGACTGCGCTGAGGACTGTCAGGAAGGCCCTATCACTATTCAACTCAGCAAACTCGGCATCCCTCTCAAAACCTTTACTTGCGAGAAGGAACGGTAGGACCGACCTTGTGTATTCTGTGGCGACGGTGTCTTTGGCAATCCCAACCAGTAAAATATTGTTCTCGCACGCTTCATGTATCAGAGCATATAGGAGGAAGAGGTTTATTGTGTTCAGGTCTAGGACACTCAACCATCTACCCTCATAGTCTATGAGTGGGTGTCTAGGCTCCTTGAAGATTCTTGATGTAACTAGTGAGCTCGCGTCGATAATCCTATCCCAGTAGCCTAGATTCTCCTCTCTTAACATGATCTTCTCACCCTCAATGTTAAAGAGTTCACCGTCAAGCCTGCTGTTAAGATCCTGCAAACGCCTCCATAGCCTTTTGAGTTCACTGTTGCTCAAGGATAGGATTTGGCCGAGTCTTCCCATAGTCACATCAAATTTGCCGATTATAGCTTTGATTGCAGCGTATGTTAAACTTCCTCCCCTCGGAGGCATCCATAATTCTCCTGGGCCTAAGCCTGCCGCAAGATAGATGTCGGTGAATCTCAGCTTACCAGCCTTCGTCTCGAGTCCTATCAGGCTCGATCTCCCCCTCCTCAACAACGCGGAGGCATCCCTACTCAATGCAGGATATGTTCCTGAGAGGGGTCTGTCCAGGAAAATGATCTTGAACATTCTCGACCTTACAAGTTGTAAGGCTATTTCCAATTCAGCCATCGTCATAAGGGCGAATGGTATCCTCTCCCTTGATCTCCTCAGGTCTGGGTCAAGTTCGGCTTGCGGCGTCTCCACTATGTTAGGGAGGTCCTCCTCCCATAGGGGTATGGCAGCTGAGACAGATAAGCCAGGTATCTTGTCAATGTCTTCCAAGTTGAAAGACACTATATCTTGAGTGACTTTGAAGGTTGCGGAGTAGCCTGCGGCGCAGACGTAGAAGATGAGTAGCTCCAGAACCTCATCCAGCTCCATCGACCCATCTACTCCAGCTGCCTTATGCTCACCCTCGCCGAGAATAGTTGAGGCGCATTTTACAGCTTCCTGAGTGTTCAGCCTACTCAATGTGTCACAGTAATCCTTACGACCCTTAAGGATGTTCACCCTCCTGTTGAAGAGGTTTGCCATGGCCGCCGTTTGGCTTCTTAAGCTTGTAGCAATCTCAGACACTTATATCCTATCCAGAGCGACTTAACCTTCTAGAGTTTACTTGATGAATATTCATCGACCTCCTTTAAAGGGTTAGAGGGGTTTGAAACTGACCCTGAATCTTACCTCTCCACAACGCTCCTGATGTTTCAAAATCAGTCTACACTGTGAGTAGTCAACCGGATCGAGCTCATTTGGTGGATTCTTCCAACCCTCAACTTTTTCTTTGATGGACTCCTAGCCGCTCGGCGAGCTTATCCAACTCAGCCTTTGAGATCCATTCGACCTTGAGATACTCATATATCTCCCCCTCAGACATTCCTATCCTCCTCGCCTCAGAGACAGCGTTTGCGTAGGCTTCCAGTTCAGTAGGCCTCTCCGCATAACTGTATTCAGGATTGTAGATGTCTAGGCCCTCATGCAACTGTTTGAGGTGTGTCAACTCATGTATCAGGTCTAAGTATATATGCTTCTCATCACCATTCTTAAGATACTCTCTATTGACGAGTAGTCTACCTCCAGCATCCACCCTCATATACAACACATCCTCTGTAATCTCAGCCTCGATACTGTCAAGTTTATGGTTTGAATTGCCTCGGAGCAACTTACATGCGACAGGTGAATCCTCGAGCCCCTCAAATACTGTGCTCAACCTATATCTTCCAAAAGGCAGGCTTCTGTTTACTTTGAATCTCCCAAGGACCGTATCGAACCTCACCTGTAACCTCACTCCCTTCGAAACATTCAGGATGGAGCCGAGACTGTTACACTCTGCACATCAACCTGTAAATTTCAGCTCCAGATAAATGATTATGTTCAACATCCCTCATTATGAACCTCATCAAAACCAGCATCTGGATGAAACATGTTTAGGGCGGATTGCGTGTGTCGGGGATGATTTGGAGAGTCGCCTGTCTGATTCTGCTCTATGCCTGTTTTCTCTCTCATCTCTCATCTTTGACTTCTGGTCTGGCTGAGCCATCTGAATCGGCCGTCATGTTGGGGGAGATAGTATATCCAAGCAAGGTTCTGCCAGGCCACCTATTTCAAGTCAATGTTTCGGTCATACACTCATGTAGGGAGAGGGCCATGACCAACATTGGATTATTCTCTCGAAACTCAGGTAATATTTTGGATCCGAGAATCATCTATCTGACCGGTAACGGAACGAAAAATATTCTTTTCGAATTAAGAGCACCTAACGTTGAGGGTTTATTTGAATTGGAGGTCTTGCTGCGTTACTGGCACCTCGGATTCTGGGTTTATAACAAGGAGTATCTCCGTAAACCTATATCGATAAGGATTCTCGATCAGGTTCAGCTGAGGGTTTCATTGTTTCGACGTGGAGTGGGTGTTGAAGTCGACGGCTTGAGATTGGAGACCGACGATTCAGGAGTGGCCCAAACCATATTGAAGGTTGGGAGGCACCTGGTTAAGGTTCCTCAGAAGATAGACCTTACAGCGGATACTAGGTTGGTGTTCTCAGGATGGAGTGATGGTTCAGTAAGTAATCCGAGGATTGTTGAGGCTAAGAGTGACCTCAACCTTGACGCTGAATATGAACCTGAATATTACTTGACTGTGGATTCCAGGTTCGGTGTGGCTTATGGTGGGGGCTGGTACCCCGCAGGCTTAGAGGCCACCATCTCCATTTCAAGCATAGTTGCCCATATAGGCAGCTCCCCTCTCCTCCCTGAGAGATATATGTTCAAGGGTTGGGTTGGCGACATCAACGCCACAACGCCTACAGTGCATGTCAAAATGACTTCTCCAATATCCGTGAAGGCGTTATGGGTCAATGATGAATTTTCGAGGATGGTAGCTGCAACTTCACTCATAATAATCGCAGCGAATATTGCTATCATAATTTTTCTGGTTTTTAGGAGGCGCCTGATATGAAAAGGCCTGTCATGATCATGTTCGCCCTTATGCTGATGTTTTCCTCTATTCTCGTCCACCTGTCTTTTGGGTTTGATCAACCGGAAGGAGCCTCAGTAGAGAGGATAGCCGGTTACAGCTGGTACCATTGGCGGAGGGCTGGATCGGATTCATGCATTATCTGGCTTGGAGGTGGAAAAGTCACACCGACATATGTCACAGTCAACCCCTACATTCTTGAGTCCCTGAATACGATGCGTTTCATCCAGGACCTCTCAAGCAGATATGGGCTGATCGCTCTGGCTTATGGTGAGGTGGAGTATAGGGTCGATTCGAGACTTGTCTCGAAACTGTGTTTATGGATTAGGAGCCGGGGCTACAAATACGCTTTTGCCGTAGGATACTCAACAGGCGGTATGGCTCTAGCATATGAGTTGGCCTTTCCAGACGTTGCCGACTCAAGTCCAGACGGGGCTGTAATAATAAGTTCTATGGTTGATTGGAGGGAGATGGCTGAGAAATATAAGACTTCGAGTGGGGTTGAATTGTATACCAGCGCCAGATACTCATGGAATGTACGAAGAAGTATACTACTTATCTACGGCGAGCTCGCCTGGTTCTGGAAGCAAGGCGAAGAATATTACAAGAATCTTCCAAGACAGAGATGGATCAATGGATACTGGTTCTTTAAGGAGTGGAGGCTCATGAAAGGTGTTGAACATGAAGTATTCACTTTAGAGAAGGATGGAACCTATGACCCCAAACCTTTCGTTATGATCGTTGATTTTCTAGATAGGATCCGGGCCTCGCATCTGAAGAATTTTGAACCTATCACATCCAAGATCCAAGAAAGAATAGGGAATCTCAAGATCGATTATCCAAAATCAGCAAGATCATACACCCTGATTCAACTCAGCCTCAAAATTCCATGCGTTGAGGGGATAAGAATTGGAGAGTTTGCGGTTTATGACTTGGATGAGGATTCATTTGTAACTGTGGCCAACTTCGATTTGAGCAGATGTGAATTGAAGACTTTAGAGTTGGCTCTCGCTAAGAATCAGACGACCAGAAACCTCCAAGCGATTCTATTTGCTAAGATGGGTGGGGAGGTTGAGATTCTAGATTCTTCACAACCTTTAAGGATAAGTGTCGTCGAAAGTCCGTTGCTGAGGGTTGAGACCGGAGTTCCAAGAATCGATGTGACCGTAGACGGTAAGAGATACCTCACCGATGGAGATGGGACTCTTGAGGTTTATTTGAGTGGTGGAAGGCATGTTGTCGAGCTGCCGGTGGTTATTAGACTCTCTGACGGGGAAAGGCTT
Organism: Candidatus Bathyarchaeota archaeon; assembly: GCA_018396565.1. Lineage (GTDB taxonomy): Archaea > Thermoproteota > Bathyarchaeia > 40CM-2-53-6 > RBG-13-38-9 > DTMT01. The sequence goes on along the minus strand of JAGTQO010000009.1, from coordinate 9,130 downwards.
CTCTTCACCTCCTGGGGAGATGGTGTACAGGAGAGTCTAAGAGAGGTTTATCTTTATAAAGACGGTCTTTTAGAGGCGAGGTACCGGATCCAATACTTACTCGAAGTCACTTCAGACTATGGAACTGTCGAGGGCGCTGGCTGGTACGATGAGAACAGCACAGCCTTGATCAGAATACTCCTGGACAAGGGTGACACATCCATCAAAGGGGTTGACCGATACCTGACTTTTCAAGGGTGGAACGACGATCCTGAAAGCAGTAGCCTAACACGCAAGGTCTACGTAAATGAGCCTAAGTCGGTGAAGGCTATTTGGATGTTGAGACAGGAAGACCCCAATATGATATGGCTGTTTGTTGAAGCGTCGATCTCAATCTCAATAGCAACTTTCACCATATCCATTCTCATTCTAAGGAAAACTTCACCTAGAGTCTAATATCTTCCAGTTAAAATAATATGTAAGTTAACAGGTAAAAGTTTCACCCATCAAGTTTAAACATTAGTCATCGATACTTCAAGCATAGGCTTGGTGTAGCCTGATATGGGTCAAGCCGCTCCCCCACCAGATTACTTTAAAACTTACATCGATGCGGGTTTCGACACCATCATATGGAGGAACCCCAGAGCTTCTGAAGATTCATTTTTAGATGAGTTTGAAATGAGACTTGAATCAGAAGGTTTGAAGGCGCAAGTCCTTAAAGCACCTGAGCCCCCTCCAAATCTTCCTATTCCACCATACTTTCCAGAGTTAACATTAACAATACTCAACCCCTCATCAGCCTATAATATTATGAATGTTGCTTCGAAACTTCTAAGAGAATACTATCTGGACTCAAAGAGGATCACGGTCAAGATAGACATAGTATCGAATAGTCGCTTTATATCTGGAGAGGTGAGTGGGCCTCCTTCAAAAGTTGCGGAATCGATCAAGAATATATCAAAGTTTGGCGAACTTACCTCCTCAAGCCTCGCATTACTTGTTCTCAATATGGAAGACTATGTTCAGCCTACAAAGATCTGTCCTAAATGTGGAGGAGTAATCACTTCAGGGTCAAGATTCTGCCACATATGTGGAGAAAAGCAATGAATGCCAGCTTGTCAGAATGAATGCTCACCGATTTTTTAAAAAAAGGAGAAGCTATAGATAGCTTCTCTCCTTACACTATTTAAATTATGGTGGTGGGGTACCACTTCTTCAGCTCTTTCCAAGCTTCGATCTGTTTCTGTCTTCCGACACGGTTAGTGATCTCTTCCCACTGCTTCTCAGTCGTTTCCAAGGCTTTCACTGGGTCCATTGTTCCAACCATCGCTGCATGCAGATTCTTGCTCAAGGTTACGTTATACTCGGTTGCGGCTATTAGGCCGGTGACCATAGGTGTCAGAACAGACGCATTCTCCTCGAAATAGCTGAGTAAAGGTCCCCTACGATCTCTTAACTGGGCTGGTGCAGCAAAGCCTACATGGCAATACCTGCTCATGTCATGCCATGTGGCTGGTTGAAGCATCCCCTCGAGAAGCACCCATGGATCGGCCATGTAGGCCGCTAGACAACATGCCAGGTCCCTCTTCTTGCTATGGTTGCTCACAGCTAGGCACCAGCTTGCCAGGTTGACACTCCTCCTGTTGAGGATCTTCTTTCCTTCAGGCCCGTCAACATACCATCCAGGCACAGGCGCAGTCTCCCACTTGTTCCTTGAAGCTGCTTTCGGGTCTTGGATTAAGTTTGCGAAGGATGGAAAGTTTATGCTCTCGAAAGCTTTTCCTTCAGCGAAGTATGTCGCGGGCGCTATTCCAAGAAGGGATGGCAAGTCGGGTGGTCCGTACTTCATCATTTCCACATATATCGTCGCTGCCTCTATGCCCTCTTTTGTTGTCAATTGAGGTTTCATATTGTCGTCGAAGTAATAGTTATTGGGCCACTTCTTAGAGTTGAAGTAACAGTAGAACTTGTTTGCGTTTCTGGTAAGCTCCCTATATTCGACAAAACCGTATCTCTTCTCATTGGGTCTGTAGAACCACGCAGCCTGATCCCTGTATTCTATAATCGTCTTTGCAGGCGCGAGCGGGTAGCCATACTGTTTCTCGAAACCTTCCTTTTCCTTCGGGTCACTCATCCAGTCCTTCCTGTAGTATAATGTTGCGACATCTCCGTCCTGGACGAACCCGTACAGTTTTCCTCTATATCTCGGTATGAAATACTCTAACGGATATACATACCCGTATGGTCTACCATGTTCCAAGATGTCTATCCACATGGCCACATCATCTAATTGATATAGGAGGCCTGCCTCAACTAAGTCTGAGACATGCATGGGCTGTATGTTCACCAAATCTATGGCCCCGGTCTTGGTCACCGCCTCAACCATCAGCTTGTCAAAGAATTCTGGTAGGGGTGTCGTTGCAATGGTCACCTTCGTCCCCGTCTCGCTCTCCCATCTCTTCTTCATCGCTTCAAATCCAACCTGGTATCCTCCAACACAGGCTAAGACAAGCTCTGTCCCTTTCCATTCAGGATGTTTATCCAGCACATATTTTGCTGCGTTTATTGCTCTCTCTGCTGGCGTATCTCCCTTTCTGGGTAGGTTGAATGGGAAGGGCATCTCGCCCGGTTTAGTCACAGTTACAGTCGGTGCAGGTCCTGCAGCCGGTCCGGCCATTTGAGAGGCACCGTAACCTATTCCTGCGCCTACTGCCAATCCAACTATTCCTGCTCCAGCTGTCTTCATGAATCCCCTTCTAGAAACTTCTTTCTTCTCCTCACTCATTTCACGAGACACTCCTTTTCCACTCATATTGTTGATGGCTGAACATATTTAAGCCTATGGGACACATTCAATAACGAGTCTGATATTCTAATATGTCTCGGTTTCTCATCTGCAAATTTTCAATGGTTTATTAGGATTCGATATCACTAATTCTATATGTTTGGAAGTTTAAAGAAAAATGGATTGTCCAGATCGACCCTAACCCTTTATGGCTCCGAAAGTAAGGCCTCTAACCAAATACTTCTGAATTGCCAGGCCGAATGCTAAGGTTGGAATTACCGCAAATATTCCTAGGGCGGACATTATTCCATAGAGGTGGCCTATATCCGAGTAGTAGAGGCCGATTTGAACAGGTATAGTTATCGCTGTTCTGTATGTTACGAGTAGGGCGACTATCAGGTCGCTCCAGTTGAGAATGAATATGAATAGGGCTGTGACAGCCAATCCCCCCCTGACTAGTGGCAGGATGACCTTGATGAAGGTTGTTGCTGGAGTGCATCCATCCATGATAGCGGCTTCATCTATCTCTCTTGGTAAATCGTCGAAGAAACTTCTCATGAGCCATATTACGAATGGCACTGGGAACAAGCCATAGAGTAGTATCACTCCAATATGGGTGTCTAATAGTCTGAGGGTGCTCAGCCACATCACTATCGGCATGAGGATCGCTATTGGGGGGAGCATCCTGAAGGTTAGGAACATGTAATCTCCTCCAGCCCTATACCTCGACATAGCATAGGCTGCGAATGTTCCTATGAAGAGTGATAAGGCTGTTCCACTTATGCTTAAGATCAAACTGTTCATTATTGCTTTAACCGCCGTCTCAGGGACCGATATCTCCCATGGTTTGATCACACCCCATTCTAGAAGTGTGTTCTTGTGGAAGAAGAGCATAAGATAGTTTGATGCTGTGGGGTACCATGGCCACCAGTGAATGTCTGGCGACGCCCACTCTATCGGTGGCTTGATCGACATTGTGAACATCCAGTATATTGGGAATAGGGAGAAGAATGCTACACCTAGGGCGAAGATGTATCTGACAGCCGTGTATAATAGGTTCTCTATATGTTTATCCATATTATCTTCAGCCTCCCCTCTGCGCAGCCCTCAAAGGCTTAACGGCGTACCATGCTATGAAGATACATGAAATAAATATTATGAGGCACTGCGCGTTCGTCAGGCCGTATTTTAGATATTTGAATCCTGACTCGTAAAGGTTCATTGTTATCGTTTGGGTAGCATATCCTGGGCCACCCCTCGTCATCATATATGGATAGTCGAAGATTTTGAGGCTTTCAATAGCCCTGAGAATAACCGCTATCATCATTGGTCTCTTCAACATTGGCAGAACCACTCTTCTGAAGGTGTACCATTTCGTAGCTCCTAAGATATATGCTGCGTTGATAGGTTCGGGTGGTAGGCCAAGGAGAGCCGCTGTCATTATCAGGAATATGAATGGTGTCCACTGCCATATATCAGCGAGCATGATGGCAATCATAGCCCAGAATGGATCGTTCATGAAAGGAATCATTACCTTGTGCCCTGTTACTATGCTTAACAAACCGTTCACTGGACCGGTCTCAATAAACATGAGGTAGAATATCCAGCCTCCGGCAGCTGGCACAACCATCATTGGAACAACAGCAACCAAGGTGAAGAATCTCTTTCCAAGGAAGTTTCCACTCAATACATAGGCTAATGTGAATCCAAGTAGAAATTCTGTTGGTACACATATAGCGGATATGAGCAGTGTTCTCGCAATCGCGTTTAGGAATAGTTCATCTCTGACTGCAAGGACGAAGTTGTATGGTCCTATAAAGTCGGCTCGCCACCAGTCTCCGCCTACGAACTGTGGGCTCCAATTGGTCATTCCAATGTACCAAACGAGTGCGAAAGGTATTATCGCCGTGAAATTCATAACTATCTGAACTGGTAAGATCAGTAGAATCTTGAATTTTTCAGGTATCCTGAACCAGTCTCTGAAACCTGGCATTCGCATCCGACCTTCCATCGGCTAGAGATGATGTTGCCCCATATAAAACATTTACGTATTCCTACTTGTGTCGCCACATAGAATTGATCAAAATGGCATATTATTACAATGTTATGTTCCAGTTCCTAATGGAAGCATATTTTGATGATACATGCATGAATCCACTTCTCTGTATGTCTGATTGTTCAAGGTATGAGTTTATAGTAGATTCGCCTGTTGTTTCTCCCCTTGTTCTCTGCTTTCAGAAAGACTATCTCACCTACCTCGTTCAGGTTTCTGACATGTGTTCCTCCATCAGCCTGCCTATCGACACCTTCAATCTCAACTATTCTGAGTCTAGATACAGCTGGTGGAAGAGCTTCAGCCATCTTTATCACCCCAGGAATCTTCAGAGCCTCCTCCCGTGGAAGCTCATAGGTCTTCACCGGAATATTCTTCTTCAATAGAATGTTGGCTTCTTGGACACAGTTCATGAATATCTCTCTGTCGAAGCTTTCCAGGTTGAAGTCAAATCTAACCTTCTCGGTGGATAGCTCGTTCCCTGTTATCAGGGCTCCTGTTCTGTTGCATAGTATCGCGGCCAATACGTGGGCTGAGGTGTGGCTTCTCATCAGCCTATACCTTCTATCCCAGTCGAGCCTGCACAGAACCCTATCTCCAACCTTAAGGCCTGGCTTGTCAACTTCATGGGATGTCTCGCCTGAAAACTTTCCAACATAGACTACTGAGTAAACATCTCCTTCTTTGATGATGACTCCGGTGTCGTTTGGTTGGCCTCCGCCTTTCGGATAGAAGACGGTTTGATCTAGAACAATATACTTTGACTCTTTCACCGTTTTAACCTCTGCCTCACACTCCTTCAAGTATGAGTCTTCAAGGTATAGTGGTCTGCTCATCTTGACCCCACCAGTTCATGATTCAATAGAAGAATATTCAAAAGCATACCTTCCATTTGCTCCTTCAAATATGTTTGATAATGTTTTAGTCTACCTTTAGTGTAAATGTTTTTGGGGTGGTCTCTGTTGAGTAGTCGCTGGAAGGCTATAGGGATGCTGGATTCAGGTGTCGGCGGTCTGACTATTCAGAGGGAGATTTTAAACCATCTGCCGAATGAGAGCACAGTCTATTTCGGAGACACCGGCAGGGCTCCCTACGGTTCGAAGAGTATGGAGAGTATTTTGAGGTTTGCCGAGGAGGGTATCAAGTTTCTCCTGAACAATTACCCTGTAAAACTTGTGGTTTTAGCCTGCCACACAATATCGGCTGTTGCCTATGAACATTTGAAGAGCATGGTTGATGCCCCTCTTGTCGAGGTTGTTGGACCTACTGTAGACTTGGCTATGAAGGCGACTAGGAATCGCAGGATCGGGGTTATTGGAACAGAGGCCCTCATAAACAGCAACATTTACAAGAAGAAGCTTGAGGAGCGGGGAGATGTTAAGGTGTTCCCGCAGCCATGCCCTCTACTGATGCCCCTATCCGAGGAGGGATGGTTCAAGGAGCCTGAAACCTACTCGATCACCAGGAAATATGTTGGACCCCTCGTCGATGAGGGGATAGACACCTTGATACTGGGTTGTACACATTACCCGCCCCTCATTGAGGCTATAAGGAGCGCTCTACCTGAACATGTTGAATTGATAGATCCAGCTGTCGCCGTCGCTGAGGAGACCTCGAGAATCTTGAGAGAGAATAATATGACGACTGAGGATGACTCACCAAGACATCTATACATAGTTACAGACAATCCTGAAAGGTTCAAGAGGGTAGGTGAACGTTACTTGGGCCGATCCATATATTACATAAGGCTGATAACCCTATGAGTGGAGAACATGCTTACAAACAGGCTGAATATTTACCATCTCAGGTGGAGCTGGCCGGATCTAGGGGTTCATGTGTAGAGCTATGAGTCTGGTGGAGGCCATTAAATTCTTAAGGGTCAAGAACCGAGACGTCTATCCAGTTGCGGATTTAAATATCATAGTTCGATTGGGCAAGATTCCAAAAGCTGCTGCTGACGGAGGATACTGGTTTCCAGCATGGAGAATCTCGAGAAGATACAGTACTGATCAAATATTTGCGATACTTAGAATGTTGAAGAAGAGATTCGGCAGGTTTGCAGTTGCTTTCGTCGACGATGAGACCTACCTGATCCTCTCCGACGATGTATTAGATGAGGGATATGCCAACATGATCCTGTCGAAGATAATGGAGCCACCTAAAGATTAGGTCTGAAAATATTCGCCGTCACCGAGACAACATTCGCTTGGGTTATGGGTATTGTTTATATTATATGGAAGCGCTTATGGTCAGTTCCTAAGGATAGGTGTTGGGTCTTGAAGGTTAGGTTTGGGGTTCAATTATGGCTTGAGGAATTCGACCTCAAAGGTTTGAGGGAGGCTTGGTGTGAACTCGAACGTATGGGATTCGACTCAGCCTGGATCTACGATCATTTCTACCCGATGTCCAAGGATACGAGCCTGTATATACCTGAGGCTTGGACTGTTCTACCATATCTGGCTGATGCGACCGATCGGCTCAGGCTAGGGGTCCTGGTCACATGCAACTCTTACAGGCCCCCACCTATCTTGGCCAAGATAGCAGCGACGGTCGATGTTATAAGTGGCGGTAGGTTAGAGTTTGGAATAGGGGCTGGATGGCATAAGATCGAGTATGACGCTTACGGCATACCATTCCCAACTGCAAGAGTGAGGTTGGAACAGCTCTCTGAGGCTGTCGACCTGATAAAGAAGATCTGGATTCAAGACAAGGTGAGCTTCAAAGGCAAATATTACTCGGTGAGGGATTTAGTATCCTATCCCAAGCCACTACAGAAGCCATATCCTCCGATGATGATAGGCGGCAAAAGCAACAAGCTTTTGAGGATAGCAGCCGAACATGCAGACAATATTAATTTGGTGAATTGCACACCTGAAGAGTATGAGAGTAGGCTCAACACTTTCGCAAAGTATTGCTCAGAGGCTGGAAGGGATTACGGCAGCATCACTAAGAGTTACCATTGCAATGTGATAATCGGTGATAAGGATGAAATTAAAGAGAAGGTTATGAGGTTCAGGTACGAATCTTGTATTCCAGAGATCCAAAGCAAGAGTTTAGATGATCTCTTCAAGATAATGATTGTCGGAACACCCCAAGAATGTATCAATAAGATTCAGGACTATGTTAGCAGGGGTATGAACTATTTTATACCCCACTTCCCCTACCCTGAGGATCTGAAGCCTCAAAAGGCCTTCATGAAGGAAATCGTTCCATCATTCTAGCAAGGCTTAGATGTAAGGGTTTCGAAGCTGCTCGAACTCGTTTCAGCCTCTTCGAAACCAAATTATTAATATTTTAGATTTTGGCAGTTTTTATTTTTATGGATCTTTCAGGTCCTTCTCTAATTTTCTGATCAGTCTCTTATTACCGAGGTATGTTGGAGTTCTCTGGGTGAGGCCTTCAGGCTCAATGTCAAGTATTGATTTTTCACCGTCGCTAGATGAGCCTCCAGCCTGCTCAACTATGTATGCGACCGGGTTGCTCTCGAAGATCAGCCTCAACTTTCCTTCGGGACTGCTGGTTAAAGTTGGGTAAGCATATATTCCACCGTAATGGAGTATCTGGTTGAGGTCCCCGACCAGTGATCCTCCATACCTCAACTTCAAACCTTCACCCTCCAACTTTTCAATGTAAGCCTTGATTTTTGTAGGCCAATCCTTCCTCAAACCTCCAACACTATAGAGTTCTCCAGGCTCAGGTAACTCTAAATTCTCCCTGCTCAACATGAAACCTTCCTTTGTCCTCAACAGTTCATGGACTCCCTCCCCTACTGTGTAGACCATGCTGGTCACTGGCCCATATAGAATATACATGGAGGCTATCTGGTCTCTTCCCTTCGTAGGCATCCTCTTCTCGTATATGCTGATTATCGATGCAACCAGGTTGTTGCTACGTAGGTTCGATGATCCATCAACAGGATCTATAGCTACGTCGAAGACTCCATAATCATCTATTCTCACCGGTTTATGTTGCTCCTCAGAGAATATTGTTCTTACGAGGCCTGTTCGAGCCAACTCCTCGATGAAGAGGTTATCAGCCCAAATATCCAAGGTTGTCTGGAACTCTTCGAAGATGTTCCTTGTCTCAGCCCTACCCATCCGATATGCGATCCCATCGCTTATAATGTCGCATATCTCACATATCTTCAGGATTAGGGATGCTAAATCCGCTCTAACCCCTCCAAGATGATCTCTCAGAGTTACCATCATCTAAGACACTACAACCCAATTTTACACTATTGATTCGCCCGATATTTCATTACGATTGGCGATGTATAGAAGGAGCATGAGGCGAACCCTCACTTCAACATCATG
>JAGTQO010000087.1 GCA_018396565.1 Candidatus Bathyarchaeota archaeon | reverse complement strand
GTAGACTGGTCAACACCTACCCCAACACCTAGGCCTGTCGGCGGTGTCTTGGTGCCTGTGAACAAGCTTGAACTCCTGACCCCGTACTTGGCTTTGGTTGGGCTCGTCGGAGTCGTCACCGCCATCATAGCGGTAAGAAGGAAACGCGAAGACTGAAGACCCTTACCCTTAACCTTTTTTCCTAGAAACATGTAGCATAAGCAAGCCACAAACCATTCAAGACAATTTTCCGACAGCAAAGCACATGATATGCAACCTGCATCAATATGGGCGCATTTCCGTGAGTGTTTAAAGAAATATTCCTTTCATACTTTCAGCCCGCCATCATACGCGGGAGCGTTGGCTGTACTCAAAAATAACGTTGAGGAGACTCCTCAGCTTGATGTGTTCCGCCGGCTGATATCTGCCCAATCTAGGATACATCTTAGCCAGTATGTCCGCCTCATTCTCAACCCTACCTGCCTGGATTCTTAAATGCTCGGCAATATGTACGTTAGCCAAAGAAAAGGAGTTAAATTAAGAAAATAAAACATTCAAAACTCGATCACCGACGTATATTTCTGGACTTGGTGGAAAAGAAGCCACCAGCCAGACTGAATCATTCAATATTAAAGCGCTAGCGAGCAGTATACGAGCTGTGTGTGCGCACCACTTCAGCAACCCGTTATTAACACATGCCATACGACGATGTAACATTGAATCTCAGCCTAAACTGTGACACTCAATTTATATGTTGAAGCTGCTACGTAGATCGTTTGGCATCTCGAAAAGTCTTGAAAGGTTTGGTGTAAGTACTTATGGAGGTCAAGGATTATCTTGGCAAAGTCAGGATGCCAAGCCAGACGGTTAACCCCCTCTTCAATTATCTCGGGATCGTTGTGGAGGAGATAAATTCTGAGAGAGCTACATTAAGATTGCCTGTTAGGCATGGGTTTATCCAAGGAGCTGGCATAGTTGCAGGCGGCGTATTGGCCACCGTCGCTGATGAGGCGATGGCACATGTAGTCTTAGCCAATCTTGAGGAGGGAGAATCGACCACAACAATTGAGATGAATATGCGATACTTGAGGCCTATCAAGGAGGGTGAGATCTATACGGTTGCAAGGATTGTTAGGAAGGGTCGACACATAGTGACGGCTGAGGCTGATGTTCTCGACGGTGAGAGTAGGCTTCTCGCTAAGGCAGGAGCATCGTTCATGATCCTCAGATAATATCATTCAGCCACGTATCGCCTCCCAAATGAGCTCCTGCATTGATATCTGAAAATCATCCTGCAAGTATCTGAAGATTTCTTGATGTTGAGTCGACGAATATGTTTAAAAGAGGAAGAATATTCCTGCGATGACCAATATTGTGGAGGCAAGAATTCTCAATGTTAACTTTTCCTTAAGGAATACGCTCGACAATATTGATGCCCAGAATGGGGATGATGAGCTTAAAGGAGCCGCCTTAGAGGCCCCTATCAACTGGACACTATGTAGAAATATTATGCCTCCAAGAGTCATCCCCAATATCCCTGAGAAAACTAGCAACCCTAAATCCCTCCTGTTCAAACCCATTCTACCACCCCTGGAAACCATTACTGGAAGTAATGTCAAAAAGACTATTGGGTAACGGATCGTGTTGGCTAAGACTATATTCACACTTTTTACACCCTGAGTAACCAGAACAGTACCTAGAGCCCACGACAAGGAAGCTGCCAGAGAATACATGAGGCCAACCCTCCTTCTATCTCCAACGCCCACACTCCTCGCAGAGAGTGCATTCGCGACTCCAAGAAATATGAGGATAGATCCGACCAAATATCGGTAGTGGAAAGGCTCGCCGAGAAAAAGATTTGCAAGGAACATAGTGAAAATAGGGTATGAGTAAGCTATTGTATATGACCTTGAGATTCCAATGTAAGTTGTGCTCTTCAGTAGACATGTATCTCCCAGCCCAATACCGACCATAGCAGCTACAATGACAAAGAAAACGCCAGTAATGTCGAAGTTGAATAGATCCCCTGACCGAGACATGATAAGCGCTATCGGCAACATAGATGACGCTCCAAAAAGTATCTTCATAGTGTTAGCGCAGAGAGGGTCAACATCCTTGAGTGTGCCAACCGCGGAGACCATTGAGGCAGCCCAAAGAATTGCAGCGATAACGGCCAAGACCTCACCATACATTTGAATCGCCTCCAATATGATTCAAGACTCTCAGCATACTGCCTAAGCGATACGTGATAAATATTCTGCACCTCCACCGATAACAGTCGGGTCATGACGAGTTATTAAACGGTATCAGGGTCTTGAGAGTCAACTTTAAGAACCCAAACTTTTTCATTGAGATTCAAGTCAATATGGAAATGGGCTCAAGAAATGTCTGATGAAACTAGGCTCGAGAATATTAGGAAGGCGGAGGAGGAGTGGAATAAAGCCTGTGAGGAATGGGTTGAGGAGACTAAGATCAAAGATAGAGCCCCAAAGACAACCCCATCTGGAATACCGCTCAAGCCGATATATACTCCACTCGACCTTAAGGGCTTCGACTACATGGAGAAACTGGGGTTCCCAGGGATCTACCCTTTCACCAGGGGCATATACCCCACAATGTACAGGGGTAGACCTTGGACGGTAAGGTTGCTGAGCGGTTACGGTACAGGCGAGGATGCAAATGAAAGATTCAAATTCCTAGTGAAGGAGGGTGAGACCGGTCTGAACCTCGCTCTAGACTCACCAACAATCTACGGCTATGATGCAGACGATCCAAGGGTCAGGGGTGAGGTTGGTCAGGGCGGAGCATCCATATCCTCTTTAGAGGCGATAGAGAGGATCTTTGAAGGTCTACCGATAGAGAGACTCTCAACATCCCTTGTAACCCACTTTCTAGGCCTCCCAACCTTCGCAATGTATGTAGCCATGGCTGAGAGGAGGGGAATATCTTTGAAGGACCTCAGGGGCACAACCCAGAACGACCCGTTATGGCTCTTCCATGTAGGCAACCCACCTTTACCCCTAAAACCGTCGGTGAAGCTGGCTGTAGACCTGCTCGAATTCTGTCTTGAACACATGCCGAAATGGTATGGGATCAATGTGAGTGGGTACCATATCAGAGAGGCAGGTTCAAACGCTGTCCAAGAGGCAGCATTCACCCTAGCCGACGCAACAGTCTTTTTGGATGAAGCTCTGAGCAGAGGCTGGGATATAGATGATGTTGCCCCACAAGTATCATTCTTCATGAACGCCCACAACAACCTCTTCGAAGAGGTTGCGAAGTTCAGGGCGATGAGAAGGGTTTGGGCAAAGATTGTAAAAGAGAAATATCACGCCAAGAACCCCCGGTCGATGATCTTCAAATTCCACACACAAACCGCAGGATCAGCCCTTACAGCCCAGGATCCCCTGAACAATGTCATCAGAGCAACAATCCACAGCCTAGCCGCCGTAATGGGTGGAACCCAATCATTACATACAGACTCATACGATGAGGCCCTCGGACTCCCTACAGAGAAGGCGGCGAGGCTTGCCCTCAGAACCCAACATATCATACTGCATGAGAGCGGGGTCCCAAATGTTATAGACCCTCTCGGAGGCTCATACTACGTCGAATGGTTAACAGATAAGATTGAGGAGGAGATCTGGCGTTACTTCGACAGAATAGAGGCGGCTGGTGGTATGCTGAGGTATACGGAGGCTGGGATACCTAGAAGGGAGATATCTCAGACAAGCTACATGACGCAGCTTGCAATTGAACGTGGAGAGATGCCGATAGTTGGAGTCAACATATTCAGAAGCAATATTGAAAATATTGAGATATGTAGAGTGAAGCTTGAGCAGGAAAATGCTGAGATAGAAGCTCTTAGAAGGGTGAAGAGGATGAGGGACCAGAAGAAGGTTGAGGAAGCCCTCAAAGAATTCAGGGAAGCCTGCTTGAAAGGAGTAAACGTAACACCCTACGCTATAAAGGCAGCGAAGGTTTACGTCACGAACGGTGAGATGTACCAGGTCTTCAGAGAAGTATACGGTGAAGGCCCACACCTGGAGTAGTAGGAGGTTTGGATATGGTGCGGGGGAGCGGAAAGATCAGGGTCCTGCTCTCAAAGGTTGGAGTGGACGTCCATGACAGGGGGTTGAAGGTTGTAGCATCAGCCCTCAGGGATGCAGGCATGGAAGTGATATACTTAGGCGCCTCCAGATTCCAAGATGAAATAGTCAAGGCCGCAGAGGAGGAAGATGTCGACATAATAGGTATCAGCTCAATGGAAGGAATGCACCATGTGAAGATCCCTGAGTTGATGAGGGAACTGAGAAGAAGGGGGATACATGTCCCCGTAGTGTGTGGGGGAATAATCCCGTTAAACGAGGCTAAGGAGCTGAAGGAGGAGCATGGGGTCAGCGAAGTCTTCCCACCAGGCTCATCCCTGAGAGAAATAGTTGAATACTTCAAGAAGTGCGCAGGGTCAAAAACATCCTCGACACCAAACTAGAAGCTCGAACAGTGAAAGTGAAAAGCTTAAGATCCTCTGGGTGATATTTTAGACTCGATATACTTCCTGTGTTTATCAATCGATTCAACAACCTCTTGAACTCCCACTCCCACCTTCGCAATTGTCTTGATGACTGGACGTACCCAACCATCCTTAGGCATACTCAACTTCAACATCTCCTCCATAAGATCTGCATCAGGAAGATCAGCCTTATTGACGACGAATATGTCAGCTATCTCGATCAAGCCGCTCTTCATCAACTGTATCTCATCACCAATGGCAGGTGTTAAGACAACTAATGTTGTATGTGCGAGCTTAGCAACATCAACATCAGATTGGCCGGCCCCAACAGTCTCAATAACAATCAGATCACTACCGTAAGCGTCAAGTATTCTAACTACGTCTCCGGTGCATTTTGAGAGCCCCCCTAAGTTTCCCCTATTCGAGAGGCTCCTGAAGAAGACCCCCTCATCACCTATATTGCTTATCAACCTGATCCTATCCCCTAGCAAGGCGCCTCCGGAGATCTTACTGGAAGGGTCCACCGCAACCACCCCAACCTTCAACCCACGCATCCTATACATCTTGACGATGGCGTCTAGCAAGGTGCTCTTGCCTACACCGAAGGGGCCGGTCACACCAACAACATATGCGCGGCTTGGACGGCGTCTTATACTTCTCATAACAGTTGCAGCTGCCCTACCCCCACCCTCAACTATGCTGATCAATCTAGCTGCAGCAGCGCGGTCTCCCTTCAACAGTTTATCCACCAAACTGGATATTTCTTTAACCATCAGCGACCATCGAACCCAAATATTCTAGTTGACGACCCTGCAACATTCTCCAATTCAAGATTATAGAATTATCGATCAAGAAATAGATTTCCAAGATACAGATTTTTAACACAAATAACCAGTAATCGATTATTTTTGAATAGATTCTAAGCCAGAGTAATCTTAAATATCTGGATGAGGCTCCCCTAAAGTCCAAATCGCATTTCCGACACGTATCAGCCTATTGTCTAAGGGCGGCGTGGTATGTGAGTTGTCTCATGAAGAGGAGCATTCGCTGAAGAGGGACGTCGGGTGGTACGGCTCCTTCTGCATGGGTTACGCCGATGTCGGGGCAGACATATATGTTGCCCTAGGTCTTGTAGCATTCTACGCCGCCGGTGCCTCACCAGTAGCCTTCGCAATAGCTTCAGTCACATACATCTGCACAGGACTCGCCTACGCTGAACTTGCATCAGTCTACCCATATGCTGGAGGAGCCCATATCTATGCGATGAAGGCTTTCAACG
>JAGTQO010000086.1:4767-5902 GCA_018396565.1 Candidatus Bathyarchaeota archaeon | reverse complement strand
CCTAGACCAACCTCCTCCTCAACTTCTAAAATAGTTCCTCTCGCCGGTCCACTACTCGTCATCAGTTCTTTCCTCATGAATGATTGTGTGAGTCCCACTAGGATCGTCAGAAGCTCAGGAATACCCTCTCCTGTTTTTGCGCTTGTAGGTATTATTGCAATGGTCTTCGTGAAATCTTTGATTCTGTCAAACCTGTCAGAGTTTAATCCAAGTTTTGAGAATGAACCCATTATAGTGTAAATTTTATTATTCATCTCCCTTTGAACTTCAGGAGTCTGAGATATGATTGATTGTGCGATCGATTTTGATCCTAAGCCTCTCCACCCAGGAATCAAGTCAACTTTATTAGCTGCTACGACAAATGGTGTCCTTCTAGATTTAAGGATCTCAATAGACTCCTCTGTCTGGCGTTCAACTCCTTGCATAACATCTACGACCAATATCGCTATGTCTGCGGCGGAGCCTCCGCGACGACGTAGATTCGAAAAACTCTCATGTCCAGGCGTGTCTATGAATAGTAATCCAGGAATCTTTATTTGGACTTTGAATCTTTCAAGGATCTCCCCATAGTTTTTCATGATTATTTCTGAAGGGAGTAGGCTTGCCCCTATCCACTGGGTTATTTGTCCAGGTTCTCTCTTTGCAACAGTTGTTCCTCGAATCTTGTCAAGTAGTGTGGTTTTGCCGTGGTCTACTTTGCCCGTCGTGAATGTGTTTTAACTCTACGACGTATGGCCTAAGACCACGACGATCGGTTGACGCATCGACAAGGTCAACATCTCCTAGTAAGGCAACATCGACATACTCTTTAAACCTTAGGTTGACTCGTAGATTAGTTGCTTAAGGGTGTTCTTCTTATCTAAAGGTTTAGAATAGAAATTGGGTTTCCGTGGGTTTCTTATAGTTCAGTATCTCATTATCCTCAAAGAAGATTTTTATCTCGTTACTTGCATTCTCTAAACTGTCAGCTGCATGCACAATATTCTGAGTTATGTTTAATGCGAATTCAGCTCTAATGCTCCCTGGATCGGCTTCTTGAGGGTTCGTGGCTCCAACGAGTCTTCTCACTGCCTTAACTGCGTTCGGTCCCTCGATCACCATAGCGACAACTGGACCGGACATTATATGCTCCAGA
>JAGTQO010000086.1:4601-4743 GCA_018396565.1 Candidatus Bathyarchaeota archaeon | reverse complement strand
CTATGAACCGAATATAGATCCTCAGCTTGTCTGCTTGAAATATTCAATATTTTTAAAGCTATTACGTTCAGGCCTTTCCTCTCAAATCTCGATATAACTTCGCCTATGAGCCCCCTCATCACTCCTTCCGGCTTTATCAAGA
>JAGTQO010000086.1:1688-4473 GCA_018396565.1 Candidatus Bathyarchaeota archaeon | reverse complement strand
TATAATATAGACCCGTCATTTCTGAAGTAGGCTATTCCAGAGGCTGGAGGATACTCTTTACCACAGAAGGAGCATTTGAATGTCCTTGGCACTTTTAAAAAACCTCGTTAACGAATCTTCTTAGCTTCCCTCTCGGTCTCTCTGAGCATAAGTATATCGCCAAGCCTAGCTGGGCCCTTCACATTTCTGGTGATTATTCTACCTTTGTCTCTTCCTTCAAGGATTCTCACTCTGACTTGGATAACTTCCCCTGTTACTCCTGTTCTACCAACGATTTGGGTTACTTCCGCGGGGGTTAGGACTTCTTCTAAACTTGACTTAGAAGTCTTCTCTGTTGTACTCATTTTCTTGCTCAACCGCCCTTCATCAATTTCTCCGAGAAGCTGATAAGCTCCCTCACCGTCTCTGCTGCTTCTCCCGGCTCAATTATGGATATGGCTGCTGAACCGACCTCTATTCCAGCAGATCTTCCCAGCTCCAGCTTGCTTGGGACAAACAAGTAAGGAATCTTTCTTTCTTCGCAAAGTATGGGGAGATGGGCTACGACCTGGGGTGGCTCAACATCCTCAGCGATAAGGACGAGCTTTGCAACTCCCCTCTCTACCGCTTTTGTAGTTTCGTTTGTTCCCTTCTTAATCTTTCCAGTATCTCTGGCGACTTGTAAAGCTTGGAATGCTTTTTCAGAGATTTCTTTTGGAGTCTGGAATTTCACGTAAAACTGCTTAGGCATCCGCTTCATCCTCATCTGCCTTTTAGTTATAAGGGCTCTAAAGTCTGTTTTATCAATCTTTCGTTACGTCCTGATAATGTGCCCTTATTATGTTTCAGGCGAATTATAAGGCTGACGTCCCTCTCCAACGTGTGTTTTAGAATCCTCTTTACCGGTGCCATTAAACTTTCCAAATTCAATTATGCATTGATTAGAAGCAATATGAGCAAGTGAATAGCTATCATACATACGCTCATACTAGAAATGGTAAGGTAACTCCGCTATCAAAGATTTTCTATCGGTAGCCGCTTTCATACCTCGAATTTTTTCAGAACCAGCTGGGTTTCGGTTGCCTCAACGCCTTCTATCTCCCTTATCCTCTCCAGCATCTCATTAAGCTCAGCCGTTGAGTCAGCTATCACTGTGACTTCAATATCATAGTTTCCAGTGACTTCATAGACCTTGTTTATCTTCTTGAGGGCTTTTAGTCTTCTAGCTATGGCTGTTGTATATATGTTGGATTCGCACTTGACTCTTATGAGTGCCTCAACCTTTGTTGGAATCTCCGCTTGGAGGTTTCTTCCAGTTATCTTCTCAGCCAGCTCTATGAGGTCTGCATCTCTAAACTTTGTTATTGTCGGCCGCTCCTTGATTTCTTGCACAATCTTCGCCATTTGATCATCATTGAGGTAGACCCCCAACCTCTCGAGTCTGGACTTGACAGCATGAAATCCTGTATATTTGTCGATGACTATTTCCCTCTGCCGGCCTATCAGCTCCGGTGGGAACCCCTCATATGTCGATGGGTCGGCTAGAACACCCGCAACATGTATTCCTGCCTTGTGTGTGAAAGCATTCTCGCCAATTATTGGTGTATTCGGGGCAGGAACGACGCCGCTGAACCTCTCTACCATAAGCGAGAGGGCAGGCAACTCTTCAAGCTTCACCGTATCGACATCGTATATCACTTTTAAGGCTACAGCTATTTCGCTTAGAGGTGCTATTCCGCTTCTTTCGCCTAAACCGTTGATTGTAACATGAGCTGCCGTCGCCCCTCCTTCCAAGGCTGCTAGAGTGTTGGCTGTGGCCATTCCAAGGTCATTGTGACAGTGTGTATCAAGTTCAACTCTCAATTCTTTGCTGAGGTTCTGAAAGAGTTCCCTGACCTTGTCAGGTGTCATTATTCCTACTGTGTCAGGGATACTAATTCTATCTGCACCAGCGTCTTCAGCAGCTTTACATATGCGTGTGAGAAATCTGTAGTCAGTTCTCGACGCATCCTCAGCTGTAAACCTAACACTTAAACCCTGTTCTCTAGCGTGTTCTATTGCTTTCGTCACAAGCTCAATAGCATTCTCCTCGTCTCTTCTCAGTTTATGTTTTAGGTGGGTTTTAGATGTTCCCAAAAATATTGCAACCCTATCAACGTCACATGATGCCGCATTTTCAACGTCTGGAATTAAGGCCCTACAGTGGGCAAGTATCTCAGCCTTGAGTCCTTCCTTGGCTATTATTCTGATAGCTTCTTTCACATCTCTAGAAACGTTGGGATCTCCAGCCTCAATCATATTGACACCAATTTCATCGAGCTTCCTGGCTATCTGGAGCTTCTCTTCGATCGTGAAAGTCACGTTCGGTGTCTGTTCTCCCTCCCTCAAAGTTGTATCGAGGATGAGAATTCTATGATTTAATCTTTTGAAGACCATAGTCAATCGCCAATGTTTCTATGAAGTTTGAAAATCATGGGAATCGCCTCTCGGTACACCCTGATACTCGTGAGATATTCAGAGATTGAGATATGTTCGTTGGGTGTGTGGTCTAAATGAGAATCTCCAGGACCGTAGGCAACCATAGGTATATTCAATTTGGAGCCTAGTTCGTTCATATCTCCTGTACCTGTTTTTTTAAGGAGAATTGGAGTCCGCCCACAAACTTTCCTGATCGAGTGTCTTAAAGCTCTAACCAAGATAGATCTCGGATCCGCCTCAAAAGCTGGGATATATCCCGAATCTCTAATCTTTATCTTGACATCTGGGTTTCTTCTCTCATAGTCTTGAGCTAATTCCGTCATTATTT
>JAGTQO010000086.1:0-1673 GCA_018396565.1 Candidatus Bathyarchaeota archaeon | reverse complement strand
GCATGGTCTGGGGTGGTGTTCTTATGTCGATCTCTGCCTCACATCTTGATGGAATGAGGCCGGGTGTTCCACCGCCCTTAAGAGTTGTCAAACATGAGGTTATGGAGTAGAAGCGGCTTTCAGCCTTATCGCAGTCAAAATTATGACCCTTTATGTCACTCCAGAACTCATAAGTTTTCTCTATTGCGTTGCTTGAAAGCCATGGTGCGGATGAGTGTGCTGTAGGGGTTGTACACTCGACATACACGTGCAGACTACCCTTATATCCTATCGTGATATTGCATGCTCCACTCGGCTCTCCAAATATAGCGTAATCTGCTTGAACATTGTCTTTGATGAGTTGCTTCACACCTTTGCCATTTCCTTCCTCATCGACTAGGCAGGCGACAACTATCTTGCCATCGAGGTCAATTATCTTCGAGCCCATGATCATGCTAGCGAGTGGTCCTTTCGCATCTACAGCGCCTCTTCCATATAGGAGATCACCGTCAAGTCTTACCTCCAATTGCCCAGGAACAGTGTCCATGTGGCCACAGAGTAGTAGTGTGGGTGACCCTGAACCGCAGGTTCCTATAACGTTTCCAGCGTCGTCGATTCTTACGTCAAAGTTCCTTCTTGAAAGAGTTTCTCTAAGATATTCCGCAATTGCGGATTCTTCACCGCTTGGGCTATACAGCCTCAGCATATCGACCAGAAATTTAACTTCGTAGACGTTCATTCTCATCCTCTGCCAAGGCCCTCTCAAAAACTTCAACTACTGTTGAAAGCTGTTCTCTCGATATTACTAATGGTGGTAGAAACCTCACTATGTTTCTTCCTGCGTCAAGTGCGAGTACTCCATTCGACAATAGGTTCTGAAGGATTTTGAGTACGTCAAATCTCGATTCGACACCAACCATTAGACCCAAGCCTCTGACATCACGTATAGTCCTGTATTTAGACTTCAAATTCTTCAGTTCACCTATGAAGAAACGGCCGAGTTCCTTTGCTCTTTCAGTAAGTCTCTCCTCCAATAGGACCTCTATTGCAGCATATGCAGCTGAGCATACGAGTGGGTTTCCTCCAAAGGTTGTTGAGTGTTCACCAACCTTGAAAGAGAGCATTATGTCCTCCTTGGCCATCGTGACTCCCAAGGGAAGGCCTCCAGCAACAGCCTTAGCCAAGCATAATATGTCAGGTACGATTTGCCAATGTTCACATGCGAAGATCTTGCCAGTTCTCCCGAACCCTGTCTGAATCTCATCAGCTATCATCAATATTCCTTTCTCATCGCATATTTCTCTAACTTCTTGGAGATATCCTTCAGGGGGGACCCTGATGCCGCCTTCTCCTTGAATAGGCTCTACTATGATGGCTGCAGTGTTCTCTGTTATAGCTTCACGCAATTTGGCTGCGTCGCCGTAGGGTACGTGTTTAAATTCTGGAAGTAAAGGAAGGAATGGGGCACGATACTTCTTATCCCAAGTGGCTGATAGAGCTCCTAACGTTTTACCATGGTAACCCCCCATCATTGCAATGATCTCCTTCTTACCAGTGTATCTTCTGGCAAGTTTTATAGCGCATTCCACAGCTTCGGCTCCACTATTTGAGAGGAAGAATCTTTGGAGGTTTTTGGGGGATATCTCTGCGAGCTTATCGAGCAATCTAGACCTGGAGTCATTATATAATGAGCC
>JAGTQO010000085.1:5784-5998 GCA_018396565.1 Candidatus Bathyarchaeota archaeon | reverse complement strand
CTTCGATCAGAGCATATCGGTCTACATGAGAGGGGTTACGCTCTGATCGAAGTGAAAGAAAAATCTCTGGAGATAAAACCGATCTCTAAAGAAGACATTGTGAGAGAATGGAGAGAAATAGCAGAGAGGTATGGTGGCGACCTTACAAGAATGAAATTTGTATATGGAGACAAGTTATATGAAGAGGTATTCGGATGATATATCTCGATGCAAA
>JAGTQO010000085.1:0-5753 GCA_018396565.1 Candidatus Bathyarchaeota archaeon | reverse complement strand
GCTAAGGGTCAAAGCGCATCCAAGATACATGAGAACATTGTAGAAGGCAAAGTGGAAGCAATTACCTCCGTCCTGTCTCTAGATGAATTGATGTGGGTTCTCGTAAAGAATAGGAGGGAAGAGCTGTTGCGAAAGGCAATTGAAGGTATCTATGCAACACCCAACCTGAAAGTGAATGGAGTGAAGTCAGGCATTCCGATATTGGCCTTAGATCTTCTAGAAAAGTATGACCTTAAGCCCAGGGACGCTTTCCACGCCGCAATCATGAAGAGTTTAGGTCTCAAGGAAATAGTAAGTGACGACCCTGATTTCGACAAGGTAGAGTGGATAAGAAGAATCGCTCTCAAATGAGAATGTAGGCTACCGCACGCTCGAACAACTGGCCAGACTTGGCTAACTTTGATCTACAAGAAAAAGTTAGATTTTACATTTAAAAAGATAATGAACTGCTTCAGACCACTAATCTGTAGTGTATTCTTTGGTGGGCCCGCCCGGATTTGAACCGGGGACCTCCACCGTTCCCAAATGTTTCACTGATCCCCGTCTTGTTATTTGCTTGTGAGGGTGGCGTCCTAACCGCTAGACTACGGGCCCCAAACATATTTTTCTACGGCTTCCTTAAAATACTTGATCAGAATAAATAATCAACGGTTAAGAATGTATCTTGCCGGGTTTTATGGGCTTAAACCCATCAGGTTGGTTTTAGAAGAGTTGCTGTCTAGGTATGGACGTAGATTCTCGACTGAGCTTGGTATAAGACTTGAAGGTTCTGATAAATGTGAAATCTTCAAGTGGTTCATTGCCTCTGTCCTTTACGGCGCCAGGATCCCAGTTAGGGTAGCCTCAAAAACTTATCGTAAGTTTGTCGAAAAAAGATTGACTAGCCCTGAGAAGATTATTGAGGTGGGTTGGGATAGGCTGGTTGAGGTCCTAGACTCAGGCGGTTACGCTCGATACGACTTCAAGACTGCGACTAAGCTTCTTGAAGTTGTCAGCAATCTGGAGGAAAGGTATTGTGGAGATTTGAACATTCTACATTCTGAGGCATCTGACCCGAGAGACCTTGAACAGAGGATCAGGGATTTGGGGAAGGGTATAGGGAATGTTACAGTCAACATATTTCTTAGGGAGTTGAGAGGAGTTTGGAGCAAGGCCGATCCGCTCCCCCAAAACATTGCGATAGAAGCTGCGGCTGCGCTGGGTCTCATTAGTGGAAAGGTTGGGGTTGAGGAGGATAGGTTGAGGATTTTGAATGATTTAAAGTCCTTATGGCTTGGGAATCGGGTTGAGGGGTGGGATTTTGTTGATTTCGAGTCTGCCCTGGTCAGGTATGGGCTAGAGGTTTTGAGGAGGGCGAGAGGTCGAGTGGCTAGTAGATCCTAGCTGGGTTTCTCGGGTATGACCAGTTCCACTCTTCTCCTTTTCTTCAGGAGTCTAGATACCCTCACTATGCCTGTGAGCTCCAGTTTCATCAGTATTCTATTTACCTCCCTGAAACTCACGTCCCCGAAAGACTCCTTCAACTCCTTGTGCAGCTCTGTATCTGGCATGGCCCCCTTCTTCTGGAGGATCTCGACTACCACACTTTGGAGGGGTCTCGGTCCCCATATACTGTCAGTCATTCTTCACACCTTTATGTTACTGGGATCGCAGCTCTTGCGCTCACAAACCTCTTTGAGAAGCTCTGATACCACATGTTCACATCAGATGTTATGCTCGGTCTTATCTTGGACATGGCCTCCTTGAAGTCTATCATGGTGACCTCTCTAGCATTTGGATCTCTCCTGAGGGCATTCATAGCTGCTTCACGGCAGACGGCTTCGACGTCTGCACCTGAGTATCCTGACGCTGCCCTGACAAGTTGGTCAAGGTCGATATCTGGTGATAGAGGCATCTTGGACGTGTGTATCTTGAATATCTGCTTTATGCTGTTCTGGTCCGGTGCAGGTACGAAGATCATCCTGTCGAATCTTCCAGGCCTTAAGACTGCTGGATCTATGATGTCTGGCCTGTTGGTCGCCGCCAGGACCACTACGTTCTCTAGGGATTCTATTCCGTCGAGCTCTGTCAAGAGTTGGCTGATTACCCTCTCCGTAACTCCTGAGTCCGCGTATCCCATGCCCCTCCTCGGGACTATGGCGTCTAGTTCGTCGAAGAATATTATCGCCGGGGCTGCTGATCTACCTTTCCTGAAAACTTCTCGTATAGCCTTCTCGCTCTCACCAACCCATTTCGAGAAGACCTCAGGTCCCTTAATTGTTATGAAGTTAGCCTCACTCTCTGTTGCAACGGCCCTGGCCAGAAGTGTCTTCCCGCATCCTGGGGGGCCATACAGAAGTATGCCTTTTGGAGGTTTGATTCCCATCCTCTTGAATATCTCAGGATTCTTTAGGGGCCACTCAACAGCCTCCATAAGTTCAGCCTTTACCTGTTCCAAGCCGCCGATGTCGCTCCAGTGAACTGTTGGTACCTCTATGTAGACCTCTCTCATGGCTGTGGGTGTGATCTCACGGTAGGCCTGCATGAAATCCTCCATCCTCACCTCCATCTTTTCTAGGATGCTTGACGGTATCCTCTCCTCCTCCAAGTCTATCTCTGGTAGGTATCTTCTCAGAGACTTCATAGCGGCCTCCCTGCATAGGGCCGCTACGTCTGCCCCTGTATATCCGTGGGTTATCTCTGATAGCCTCTTGAAGTCGACGTCCTTGGCTATAGGCATGTTTCTTGTATGGATCTGCAGCATCTCGAATCTTCCCTGCTTGTCCGGAACCCCTATCTCAATCTCCCTGTCGAATCTCCCAGGCCTTCTGAGGGCTGGATCTATGGCGTTGGGCCTGTTGGTGGCTCCTATGACTATGACGTTCTCCCTGGAGGCCATGCCATCCATGAGTGACAGTAGTTGGGCTACAACCCTCCTCTCAACTTCTCCGGTGACCTCCTCCCTCTTAGGCGCTATGGCGTCCATCTCGTCGATGAAGATTATGCTCGGAGCTGTCTCCTGGGCCTTCTGGAATATTTCCCTGAGCCTAGCCTCAGACTCACCATAAAACTTCGACATGATCTCTGGGCCTGAGATTACGTAGAAGTTTGCGTCAGACTCGTTGGCTACAGCCTTTGCCAGAAGTGTCTTTCCACATCCTGGGGGGCCATAAAGGAATATGCCTCTGGGAGGGTCTATTCCAAGCCTCTGGAAGATCTCTGGATGTCTGAGGGGCAACTCAACCATCTCACGTATCCTCTGTATCTGTTCATGTAGACCTCCAATATCTTCATAGGTGACTATCGGTATGCCCTTCTTCTCTGGGACGGGTTCACTCAGAACCTGGACCATTGTGTTCTCCGTTATTCGGACAGGGCCTTTCGGCTTGGTTCTTGTTGCGATGAGTGGTACTGCGCTGCCGAATATTGAGAGCATGGCTGTATCGCCCTCCACGAATGGCATGTCCATGAATCTCCTCTTCACAAAGTTCACAAACTCCTCGTCTACATTCAGCCTCACATCTGTCGGCGCGAAGACTATGCTCTGGGCATCCTTGACATCTCCCTTCCTGACTATGACATACTCATTTATGGCTACTCCAGCGTTTCTCCTGAGAAGCCCATCCATACGGATAATGTCTTGACCCTGATCTTCAGTATATGCAGGCCATATTATCGCCGCCGTAGTTTTCTTTCCCCTTATCTCGACGTAGTCGCCTGCGGTGACCGTCAGCTTCTTCATCGTCTCATTATCAACCCTAACCTTCCCATGGCCGACATCCCTCTGCTTCGCGTCGGCGACTTTCAACTGGACCTCTTCCCTACTCATATATACTCAACCTCCATATTCAAGCATGAATTTTCCCGGCCCAATCTTCCGGGGGTGATACATTTCCTTTCAAGATTTGACTTGAATTGTCCATAACATTATACTCCCCCATTTAAGACTGTTTACTGGCCTCATGTTTGCTGGAGGTCCCTTATCGTCCTCCTCAACTTGTCCAGAAAGTAGAGGTATTCCCTCATCAGGTTTTCTCCACACTCGCTGAGGCCATAAACCCCGCTTGAGACCTCTTGGATGAGGTTCATCCTCTGAAGAATCTCAAGGTTCTCATATAGAAGTTTTGGATTGACAAGTTCCCTGAAGAACCTTTTGTCCTTCGGCGAGTCCCACATAGCAAAGAGCATCCTCATCCTCGCCGAGCTCTCAAATAGATCTAGGGCTTCCAATGCACCCTCAAAGAACTCTTCAAGCCTATCCAGGATGGCGCCCTCAACCTTCACCTTCCTTCTGTCTTGGAGTCTAGCCTTCCTGTAGGCTTCCCTGTTTATACTCAGTAGAGGGTATATCCATATTGCCTCGACATTCGATGACTGCTCCAGAAGGTCCAGTAGTTCCTTTGACCTTTCTTCTTGTGCCCCTGCGCTGCATAAGACTGTTATAAACTTTTTACGGCCGACCCCGCATGCGTCGATAAATCTCTTGAGGTCGTCTGGAAGAAATCTTACTGGAGCGTCTACATAGACCTCTTCGAGGCCGGCCTTGAGCAGCTCTCTGACCCCATAATACTTCTGAAATATTAGGAGTTCAGACTCGTTACGTTCTGTCCCCGCCCATTCCTTGAAGGCTTCGAAACTGCTTATGTTCTGGGGTTCGGCTCTCCTATTCTTTGCCGTAGGTTCAAGTTCCATGTACATGGGTTTATTCCTTGTTACTTATAGTAACGATATGTATGTCCTTATAAATGTTACTTTAAGTAACAAAATTAAGTTCTTGTCAAGGCAAGAACCTGTATCTCACTAACCCCCTCGATAGACTTCAGAACCTTCTCAACCCCATCCATCACACCGTCAACATTCTCAGGCATGGTGAGGTTGACTATGAGTGCGACAAGACCGAACGCTATCGGATCTTCCCTGAAACCCAGGACCGATACATCATTAGGTAGACGGTTAACTATCTCACCCCTCAAACCCGATAGGTCGCATGAGGGGTCTGAGGGAAATATTCTGATTGAGGCCATAACCCTACCCATCTGCAAAACCTCTCAAGGTCCTACATTCCCACATTTTGGACACTTATACTCCCTGGCAAAGAGCCTACACTTCTCACATCGCCATATGAGGACGTCTCCACAGTTGGGGCAGTTAAACTTTACAGCCGCCTCGCCTGGGATTATTGTCCTTCCACATTGATTGCAACTCGGCATCTTCAAGACCCTTATCTGGCTCAAGCAGATGTCTACACCTACCCTGCAGCCTTCAGATTCAGTTCACCATTTTTCTCATGATATATAAGCATGTCTGATGCATATTTTTACTCCTGATCATGCTCAAGGTGCGATCCTGAAGTCTTCCTTGACCCTTGTCAGGACTATGTGTGTGTTTGTCCTCTCAACGGATGGTATAGCTAAGAGTCTCTTGGTGAAGGCACTTAACTCTGACATGCTCTTGAATCTTGAGATGACGATCGCGTCTGTCTCACCTGTCACGTCGTAGACGGCTAAGATGTTTGAATATTTTGCTATTTCCCTCTCAACATCCAGCAGTCTACCTCCGGAGAAGACTATCTCTGTCACCGCTGTGACCGTGTAATCTAGCTTCTCATGGTCTAAGACAGCTGAGTATCCTTTTATCACACCCTCACCCTCAAGCCTACGCAGCCGGGAGAGGACGGTGGCTGTTGAGATGTTAAGTCTCTTAGCCACCTCTCTACATGAGAGTCTCGCATCCTCAATGTACTCTCTCAGAATTTTTCGATCCAAATCATCTAT
>JAGTQO010000084.1 GCA_018396565.1 Candidatus Bathyarchaeota archaeon | reverse complement strand
AATTTTGTTTAGAATTTTTGATTCAAAAATGTAACCATGGAGGAATCCTGAGATCGCTAACCATGCAGGAATAAAATAGAAGGGGAAGAGGTTGGGGAATCCAAGATAAGCCACCGATAGGGACACTACCCCTATAGTCAGCCCTGTAAGCGCACCAGCTATTCTATTCGCAGATTCAGATGTCATTTCATTAGGTCTACCAGTGTCTGCCAGAGCCAGTAGATTCCAATCGTACATGCGAGTATGAATGAGATGATGAGTCCAGCTTTCTCTGCCGCCCCATATAGACCTTTGGCTCTAAGCTCCTCCGGAAGAAGCTTCTCTGTGAGATAGTAGAGCATTGGGAACAGAACTATTCCTGCTACACCTATACTGGCCATTCCAATCAGCCAAAGCTCAGTCGGCTGCTTGTATGGTGTCAATACCACGTAAATTATGACGAGAAAAGTCAAGAACGCGTAGTACCAGAATCTATAGCTTCTTGACCTTGCACGTTTGGATAGGGCCCAGACAACTTCCGTGAATGCCCTACTTATCGAGTCGCTGACCCCGATGACGGCGTCGTAGAATGATAGACCAACTGTGAAGAAGAAGAATTGGCCAACTAGAGTGCCATATTTTGCTCCGAAGCCTTTGCCTATTGTTACTGGAATCTGTGCTGCTGGAACTTTCTGTCCAGCCTCCAGAAGGAGTAGGCCCGACAGACAGTAGAGGAAGGTGAATATGAAACAACCCCAGAGCACATAGATAAGCCACACTTCCCAACGGTTGATTGTGAGCCATCTCTTCCACTTCTCAATCTCTTTTGAATCCTTATGGTTGAAGGTGTAGCCGTGAACAGCTATGTCTTCAGGTTTATACGCAAGACCTGTAACATGTCCGAAGTATCTTGACATTCCGTAGCCTTTCTCTCTCATCTGGAGAGTATAGAATCCTGAGTGGCACACAGGACTCAATTGCTGGAAGACATGGTTCCCGACCATCGCTGCGGCACCGCCGAGGACTGGGACGGTGAGCGCATACGGATTCTGCACCAGCCAACCTAGGAAGAATCCGAAAGCTGCTTGGCCCCAGATGTTTGGACCTGCTGCAACTGTGAAAACCACAACGGCAACACTGGTCAGAATCAATACAATGGTCATGAAGGCTTCTACAATTCTGTAGACATATTTCGAGAAGACCAGTATGATGTAGCCTAGGGCTGTGAGAGCCCATGTCCAGTGGACTGTATTTCCACCGAAGAGTGTTGCGAAACTAGCCCCTGCAAGCGCAACCCACGCAGGCCATAAGAATACTAAGTAGAGGGCGATGAAAGCTACGGGCCCCCATAACCAGCCAGGTTTGATCCTACATACTCCACGAAAGAAGGTCTCCCCTGTCGCCATAGTATATCTTGATGCGGCTGTGAACATCAGTCCTGAAAGTATTAGACCAACCGTGCAGAGCCACATCGTATTGATACCCCCAGGCAATGAGCTTATCCACGGTGCATATTGACCTTCATATCCTCCTGTCGCAAGAGATCCTAAAATGACCCCTGGACCGATCCACTTTATGAAGTTCCTGAAGGTTGTAGGCCCTGGATCCGGCAGCTCCCTGACGGGTAGTTCAGGTCCCTCACCTATCTTCATCGTTTGCTCCAAAACTTTTTCACCGCCGTTATTTTTGGATAAAATAATATTAGATGATTAATATATAACGCTTTTTATGTAATTCCTCAATTTTCTACATCCGTTAAAGAATCACAGCATTGGAGCTATGGCTCCAAACTCGGCTGCGCTTGCCCTTATAATAATTCTTGATGGCGAAATCTATCTGAACATCCGACAAAGTCCCCGTGCAATTGTATCGGTCATTATGGAGCTTATTCTCAGTGCCACTGCCGCAGCGCTCTTTGCAAGATTCACCTTACAGGAAAAGGCTGGGGATGTGAGAATTACCCCAGGGTACGTAAATTAGATGGTTAATCTGATAGTGAAGGTTGACGAGAAAGGAAGAATCATCCCCTCAAGCATTAGGAAACAGCTTAACATAAGGAATTCATTTAAGAGTGTTATTGAAAGGGGGAAATAGTGCTGAAATCCGTGGAAGATCCTTTAAGGCGACTTGAAAAGCTCGTTGTTAAGTGCACTAATGATGTGGAGGAGGGAATTCGTAGACTGCGCAGGATAGCTGAGAATGAACTTCGAATGGAGGTTTAGAGCTGCAAATACTCATAGAAACGGACGTCCTGTTAGCTCTGATATCACAAGGGGATAGGCATCATCCCGACGCCTTAAGGCATGTTGACAGCTTCCCTGGGAAAGTGAAAATTTCTCTTGCTCCCTTATTGGGCTTGATTTACCCTTATAGTCTGGAGAAATTCTTGTAGAGGACCTTTCAGCTTCCTACGATGCCCCAAGTGAACTTTTACAGGGAGATAAGTACATACGCGTTGAAGCCTTAATACCACCGTGAAGCCTTTAAATTAAGGATCAAACATGTTCCACTATGGCCTGAACCTTACGACTCCAGTATTGACAAGAGGTTTTTCACTATTCTGATATGAATTATGAATATTGATTATTCATCTTTCATATTGAGTGGGGTCGTAGAGTTCGGCTTCTATGAACGCTTTCTTCCTATTGATGCATGATTCACATACTCCGCAATGATTATTCTTGTTTAAATAGCAGCTCCATGTAATCTCATATGGAACACCGAGTTTAGATCCCAGTATGAGTATCTCTGGCTTCTTCATACTGTGAAATGGGGCGTCTATCTCTATCTGGGTCTCTGTACCTAGCCTCGCTGCTTTTTGGAAAGCATCATAGAACTCTTTCCTACAATCTGGATAGTAAGAAGAGTCAGACCCGTGTGCACCATACATAACTTTGCTTGCTCTTATCGACACAGCATAAGCTACTGCGATGGACAGGAATATGGCGTTTCTGAAGGGGACAATTATGGACGGGCTGAATTCTGAAGGCATCGGAATACTATCATTCATCAGTGCATTATTTTCGAGGAGAGACCTCAGAGACGACATGTTGATGACCTTATGATTTATGCCTAGCCTGTCAGCGATCATCATTGCATGGTGAACTTCTTTAGAAGCTATCTGACCATAGTCAAATGTGATCGCATGCACGTCATAGGCTTTGGATCTAGCGTAGTATGCGACTGTTGAACTGTCGACTCCACCTGAGAGGATAACTACAACTTTCATAGGACTATCCCTTTAGGGAAGTGGCAATCTCAATTTTGAGAGAGATTTGTATAGAGCGTATCCTAAACCTGTGGTAGCTGCACTCACACCTACCAGGACATATGCAAAAGTTAGGAGGTACGGAAGCTGGAATATATAGTTCAACATGAACGCCACCCAAATAGATACGATTGTACTGTAAGATTGGAGTCCTAGGAGAACACTCACCAATCTCAGCCTATATACTATCAGAAGGCCAAGAAACGATGGTAAGGCGCTCAGTAAATCTATTGGGCCAAGGGGGCTTACCATGTTACCGAGAAGGACGCCTAGAGCCAGACCGTAAACCGCAGGCCACCCGAAAAGGGGCACTAGACCGATCAGGGAATTAGCGACGCGTATTTGGATCTGTTGAAAACTTATAGGTGCAAAGATATTTACTAAGGCCGCGTACATACCACAGCAGACCACACATACAGAAACATCCCTCGCCTTAGTGTCCTGCACTTTTCTTCCTCCCGGGGTTTCTAAAGCGGAACGGGGGGGCCCACCCGCTTGGACCCACCCTTACACCATATCCATCTAATAAAGAATATGCATCATGAGTAGTCTCCACAGGGATTTCTGAGCGAAGACTCCTTCTAGGGTTCAGAGTCCTATCACTTAATTCTTGTGGTTGCATAAGTAATATAGGAGGTAAACCAAATGCCAGAAGATTACGACAGATGGGAATAATTAGAAGAAGAGAGTAGCGAAGAAATGTAAGCCTACGATACTCGTAGAAGCTCCTGACAGCGAACCACCTGTTCTTTTTATCTGAGAACCCAGATGCCAAAGATTTCAAGTATCGCTTAAGCACATCCACATGCTTATACCTCTCCTCAGACTGGGGCCCCCTCCCCAAGAGGGAAGCGCTGTTTTGAAGGCTTGCTTGCGTATGGACTCTGAGGTGACTTTTCTACCCGAGGAGGTTCAGACTGGTTCCACGCAGAGCACGAATGCGACGTACATGAAGATGTTGGAAGCTAAGGGTTTGTTGTGGGAAGCCAGCAAGAAGGGAAGAAAGGCGTTTAGGACCCGTTTTCCGTATCGGGTTGCTGAGAATATTCGGAAGATTCGTCCTAACGCGCCTGACGGAGCCATTGACGAGACTGTGGATAGGTTGAAGCGAAGCGTGATAGGAGGCTAGTGGGGGTGCTTTTTGGAAGTATGTTGGTGCACAGGATAGGCTATGTTTTAGGTGGCGTCTGTGGGGGGCTGATTTTTGCCTTTTCTGGTTGAAAGAAGCTTGAATCTAGCCGTTATGAGTGGGTGTTTGTGTGTTGATTATGGGGGTGATTTGAGAGGCGAAATGTGCGCTGTGTCCATGGTTTAAGAGAAGGAAACGTGCAGATTGTACATGATAATTCTGGGAAGGCTGCACAGAAGGGTTTTGTTAGGCGTAGGAGTAGGGCTGAGAAGGTTGGACGTTTAAAACATATTATTGAGTTGTTGAAGTGTTTGGAGCGGCAAATAGGCGAAGTTGATGTTAGAACGAGGACTTTGATGGCTGGGCTGCGTGAGTGGATTAGTTTTGAGCCAAGCTATATCCAGAAAGTTGCATGCGAAGACGAGGTAAACGTCGAAATCATCACGTGCCTGATGCAGAATGGCGTTGGGGGGGTTACTGCCTTCAGCTATACCTGCAGGGCTGGGTGAATACAGCTCGAAAAGATGGGATGTTACTCGTAGGATCCAACGCATGAACAAGAAACTGATGAAGGAAACAGGTCAAAAAGTAGCTGAAAAGATGGGACATCAATGGGCGCCAACAAGCTTTTTGATGGATGGTTTGGAAGGAAGGAACATAGCGAGGGTGTTATAAGTAAACGCGAACAATTACCTCAATATGCAATTCTCTCAGTATTATTCAGCTATACCTGCAGGGCTGGGTGAATACAGCTCGAAAAGATGGGATGTTACTCGTAGGATCCAACGCATGAACAAGAAACTGATGAAGGAAACAGGTCAAAAAGTAGCTGAAAAGATGGGACATCAATGGGCGCCAACAAGCTTTTTGATGGATGGTTTGGAAGGAAGGAACATAGCGAGGGTGTTATAAGTAAACGCGAACAATTACCTCAATATGCAAACTGTTCCGGCTGCTGAATAATACTGAGAGAAGCGCTGAGAAGAAATCCTAATTTTGATGTGAATTCGTTGCATGGTGAAACTTCGTTTAATAATTCGTTATAGAAAAGATTATTATGAGAGACGAGTAGATGAGATACTGTCTGAGCTTAACTTACCTAAGGAAATTCACGATAAAGTCAAAAGCAAGCTATTAGAACCCATTGTAGTTAAAGGTAAAGAATACAGTAATTTTATGGAGGAAGTTTCAAGGCGTGTTAGCCAAGCCTTTCAACCTATATCAGGCCATCTTGCTGAACTATGTGCTCAAAGGGAATTGGAGAGGGCGGGTCTGAGAAAGGACTATCACTTTACTAGAAGAAAGGAGAGAACTGACTTTATAATTTACCATCCTCAAATTCAGTCGTTCAGAACACGGCACAGGGTTGAAGTGAAAAATGTGAGTCTTAGAGAGAGGGCTACGCGAGGGCTTGCTTTTGACGGCGACAGTCTTTTTGGCTTCTTTAACCAGCTGAGCGAATTTACAGGATCGAACGTCGAAGTTTTGGAAGACCTTTGTACTAAAACTAATGGTTACTGCTACGTTCCGCCAAATTTATTAAGGGAAATTCCATATCGAACGACTCGTTTTAAACCTAACACACAGTTCGGTCAGGACATGGCTGCCTTCGCCAGAACCGGAAGAATACCTTAAGGTGGTCTCCAGAAATCAAGAATATATTCAAACGTGGTTCCCAATGTTATATAGTTACTTGGCCAACCGAAGATTCCTACCTTGTTAACTAAGTCTCGTCTGTCCCAAATTATGATGTTTCT
>JAGTQO010000082.1 GCA_018396565.1 Candidatus Bathyarchaeota archaeon | reverse complement strand
AGCCTAGGGCTGCTTCTTTTAGCAACTATCTGTTTAGGCACATTGAGGTAGGAAGCGAGAGCCCTAACTTGAGTCTTGTAGAGAGCTGCTAGTGGCTGAAGATCCACGCCTCCGTCACGAGGATGCATTCACAAAGGAGTTCTGGACAAGATACAAAGCTGAAAGACCAGAACATATACGTTCCATAAGGCTAGCTGGTGATTTGAACACCAATATCATAGAACGATTACAGGAACCGTTAGAGAGAAGATCCCTTCTATCACGAGACGAGCTATGTCGCATAGAATGGAGTCCCTAACGATCAGGTTGAGCAAATCTACCTGGAACTGATGGATAGGATGATTGAAAGAGGGGTCTATGGGTCTAAGAATGAGATCATAAGGGAAGCTTTGAGGGCGCTCTTTGAGAGGTATGGTGAGAAGATTTGGCAGAGTTCCAGCCAGCGCTAACCTTCTTCAATGCCATTATGTGACTTGATGCCTTTCTCTTTGGTTGAGAAGCTGACAATGAGACCTGAGGCTGCTCCTGTGAATGTTGTTGCTCCCAACGCCAGTATGAAACGCCAGCTTTCTTGAAGAATCGGCTGAGTACCCGCTAAACTAGGCTGACCTGTAGGTGCTGAAGGAAGGCGTGTGGCCATCCAACCTAGCAAGATTATAATCATCACAACATATCCTACAAGTGAAGCAACAAGGGAGGAAGCGAAACCTCTTAAAGGCTCACCTTTGTGTCTAATGCCGAGAACCGAACCCACTATCAATCCCTCTAAGGGTCCGAAGACAATGAGCATAAGTGACATAGCGAAGCTGATTATTGTTCCAACAAGGTTACCCAACATACCAGCTAGATCTGTGGGCTTGGTTGGTTGCATCGTAGGCTGTATCGCGGTGGCAAGCATTATGAAGCCAATGGCCAGAATGATAAAGAGTAGTATACCATAGCCTATTGAAGCCCCAATACTTCTGTTAGCCATCTATAACCACCCCATCCCTCATGGTGATAACTCTATCTGTGCTCTCCTTAACGGAGCTGTCGTGAGTGGCTATCACAAAGGTTTGGCCTTGAGCGTTCAACTTATCTATCATGGTAATCAGATCTTTAGCTGTTATGCTGTCAAGGTTGCCTGTAGGCTCGTCCATCAGCACCACAGCGGGGTTATTCGCTAGGGCTCTCGCTATGGCCACCCTTTGCTGCTCGCCTCCACTCAACTCACTAGGCTTCCTGCCCTCCTTACCATTCATGCCGACTCGCGCCAGTAGCTCACAAGCCTTATCCTTCCTTACGCCGTTGCCGCATCCAGATGCCGCCAAGCGTAGCTCAACATTTTCAAGCGCGGTTAAAGTGGGTATCAGGTTGAAGAATTGGAATACGATCCCTATCTTTTTGAGTCGGAAATGTGCCAGCTCTGCCTCATTCATTGCTGTAACGTCTTCGCCGCAGACGAACACTCTGCCTATAGTCGGCTTGTCAATCCCTCCCAGTATGTTGAGGAGTGTGGATTTTCCACATCCAGATGGACCTACGATAGAAACGATTTCTCCTTGCTTGACCTTTAGGTCAACACCCCTTAAGGCGTAGACCCTCACCTTTCCATTTCCATACGTCTTGACTAAGTCATAGGCTTCAACTGCCCATCTATTCATATCTTAAAGCCTCCATAGGGCTGAGAGAGGCTGCACGCCAAGAGGGGTAGAGGCCGAAGACCGAGGCGCAGAGCAAAGCGAGAATGAAACCGAAGCTGAGGATTCCCCAATTTAATGATACGAATAGAGACGTTCCTAGATAGTTTAAAGAGACATACTCTATAGCCTTGGAGAATATGCTACCCAGCAGAACCCCAATGAGCCCTCCAAACACCCCGATCAGGATGGATTCGAGGAGGAAGATTTTCACAATCTGTGTTCTTGACAGTCCTATAGCTTTCAGTATCCCGATTTCTCTTTTCCTTTCAACCATGGACATAAACATCGTGTTCATGATGCCTACGCCTGCTATGATGAGGCTGATGGATGAGACCGATAGCAGAAATGTCTCAAGAAGGTCTTTGCCCTGCTGAATCGTCTTGATGATGGCGTCCTGTCTAATCACCTTGACACCTCCAGTCAAGCCTTCGATCTGACGCTTTATCTCGTTAATCATCTTCGGTTCCCTCACATCGACCAGTATGAGGGAAACAAGATTCTTAGCTCGGAAGAGTTCTTGAGCAGTCTCCAGACGTATAATGACAGCCCTATCCAAGAGCGAGGATTGAGATTGAAAAACTCCTACGACACGAAATTCCTTCGCCGAGTGTGGAGAGGAAATCTTTACTGTATCCCCAACGCGAAGTGAACACTCTCTCTTTAAGTCGACTCCCACAAGCATGTCATATGGGCTTTCCAATAAGTTAACACCCTCAACCAACGTCAGGCCACGAAGCTCCTCTACTGGGCGTATTCCTCTCACGAGCGTTCTAACCTCACCTACTGTGGCCGCATTGTCAAGTTCAGCTGTAAGCGATGTAACCCCATCTATTGATGAGATTCGCTTCACTAGATCTTCAGGTATATTTTCTTGGATGCTGAATGTTTCGGAATCGGTGTGTGTGACAACTAGGTCGGAGCCCATAAAAGACCTGACCCATCCGACCATCTGGGAACTCATTCCGTTGCTGACTGCCGAAAGTGTCACCATCGTCGTTATTCCGATAACCACACCGAAGGTTGCCAAAATGCTTCTAATCTTCCTTCTCACGAGGTTTCTGAGCGCCATCGAGAGCTCAAGGGAATAGGGAAGGGTGAGGGAAGATTTGATAACCTCAAATGTTCTTCCCTCTTTCTCTTTATGGGAACCTTTCACGATGTTTTCACTCCTACCCGAATAGGCTCGCCAACACCTGTTGAAGCCAAGCCACGATGATGGCGAACAGCTTCATCAACATATCCCAGAACTCTGTCGGTAGCGTAGGAACAGCTAGCACCGCAAGGGGTGCATACTTGGGACGAACCTTCAGAGCACCCATCCCCTTCCTAATGCTTTTCAGCATCAACCCTCTTCACCTCCGCTGATACTAGGAATGGGCTTTGCTTAACGATAATTGAACCAGGGGTCTTCACATTGATGCTAATGGTTGAGCCTCAACCGAAAGGCTTATAGTTAAACTCTACGGTTTATGGTTTGATGGGCAAAATAGGGGAAATCGAACCTGAGGAACTGAGGCTGACTGAAGTATTTCGGGCTTTGGGCGAGGTGAAGAGATTTCTTATCTTTAAGAATCTCAGGGTTGGTCCATGTTATGCTGATGAGCTGGTAGAGCTACTGGGCATTAGTAGACCGGCATTGGGCAAGCATATGAGGGTGTTGATTGATGCTGGGTTGGCACGCTTGAAATACACCATCGAAGACGGTAAAACTAAGGCAAGGCTCGAGTTGACCGACATCTCATCAAAAATGGCAACTTTAGTGGATGAGATGGTTTCTGGAATAATCAAAGATATACTTAGCAGAGAGAAGACGCTTAAGGCTGAGCTGGTGGAGGCTGAGATTCAATACGTCAGCACTAAAGCAACTCTAGAGAGTTTAGAGAAGAAACACAAAGAAGGATCAATCAGCGAGGAAGAATATGTAAGGCTAAGGACCTTGTATGAAGGGCAGCTAAAGAGACTCTCTGACAAGTTAACCAAGTTGCAACATCTTATAACAGTATAAGAATTTCTATTTTCCAAGCCAAATGCTACTAGATTTCGCAGAATAGATGCTTCGCGGAAATGTTGACGAATGATGATTGACCAATATGTTTAATTATCGCATTTGCTTTTGCTTCAAAGTTGGGGGTGTTATAGAAAATTTATGAGCAGATTGCATACAGTCATTTTGATTGGGCGATCTTCAAGCGATGCCATGAGTGCTCTCCGACTGCTCTGCGTGCTTCTGGTTGTTTGTCTTTTTGCAATGTCAATAGGGTCGGCTTACGCCCAAGAGAGACATGCTGTGGTAAAGTCAATTAGCATCACTCCAAAGATTTACGTTGGAGATAGTTTTACCCTAGAAGTTAAGGCAGGCAATATTGATGCCGGTTTCTTTGGTGCCGAACTGTATTTTGTGGCCTACTGGGACAACCAATTTTGGTTCACCTCCTCTGTGCAGTATGTTTGGCGGGCAACCGAGTATACATGGAGTTATTCGATGAGTTCATCTGTTCGTGGAACACATGAGGTTTATGTAAAACTGTACTGGAAGGATGGCAATACAGTTCGGCTGCAAGATATCTCAGATAAAGTTTACATCAGAGTAATATCACTCACCGTCGAGCTGTCTGCGGAGTCAATTTCGGTTGAGAGAGGGTATAAGACACCTTCAACTTGGCTTGTTAGAGTCACCAATACCGGAGATGACTACATTTATGGCGCCACCATCATAACTCGTGACTCCGCAGGACTAGCAATAACTCCAATTTCACAAGAAATCGGTGATGTGACAACTAGTGGTAGCAAGACTCTGATTTTTTCAGTTATGGCACCACCCTACGTAAATATTGGCACATATTCGGTTAGTTTCACCGTTTCCTACAAGGGATTTGACGGAAGACCTTTTGCTGTTTCGACATCCGCACAAGTTGGTGTGACTCGCCTTGCAACAACCCTTGATGTATCTGTTCAGCCGTCAGCAAAGCTGGGAGAAACCATCGTTGTATCTGGAAAACTCAGGGATCATAACGGCGAACCTATACAAGGCCAAACTATTAGTTTTCAAATCGATTCAATTTCTCTGGGATCAGCGTCAACCAATACTGCAGGGATTGGATCACTGACATACAAGCTCAATATTCGCGCGGGAACATACACCGTGAAGGCAATCTATCAAGGATCCCCAGCTTATGGTCTGAGTTCAGGGTCAAGCGAGCTACTGGTTAACCCGCTTCAGCTTACCGTGATCACACCGATTAGCAATGCAAGATTTATCTTTTTAGTCCGCGATGGATCAACCACAGATCATACAACAGATGTTTCGGGGAAGGCGGTAATCGAGATTAAGGAAATGGGAACCTACACGCTTACTATCCTCCCATCGATATTGATCGATCCGGGAACGAAAGCCGCTTTTGTAGAATGGTCAGACAAAGTGACCAGTAACACCCGAACTGTGGTCATGACCCAAGACCAAACTTTTACAGCTATATTCAAGAGACAGTATCAACTGAGTATAGATTCAGCATACGGCACTCCTTCAGGTAGCGGCTGGTATGATGAAGGTTCAGAAGCAAAGATTTCGATCGACTCCATAATTGATCAAGGAAACTCGACAAGGCGGGTATTTACTGGGTGGTGGGAGGAGGGGCGCTTAATAGGGGACTCCGCTTCAATTTCAATAAAAATCAGCAGTCCAACGACACTTAAAGCCGGATGGAAGACACAGTACCTAGTTTCCTTTGATTTCACTGATAGAGAGGGAAGGAATAGAATCCAACCTTCCTCGATAGAAATTGAAGATAACAAAGGCGAAAGGATTATCTTGACTACATACCAGGATATCTGGCTAGACAGCGGCAAGCTCACGATAGTGTCTGTTAAGTGGGCAGGCGTAAATGTAGCACCGCCAGATTTCAGTACTACGATAGATTCGCCCAGAACCATAAACGTCAGCTGTAGAGCATTCCCAGTCAAGTTGCTGATAAAGGACGTGCTGAGGCTTCCAGCAGTCGGCGCCACTGTTAGTGTAACTTTCGCAAACCAAACATCGACAACCATTGGCGTGAACTCTGACGGTGAAGCGAACCTTGGCCTGATCCCCTTGGAAAGCTACACTGCAGATATCAGCTTCCTCGGACAGCGTGCACAGATTAAAGGTGACGCGTCGAAGGAGAGTATAACAATGGTCAGGATATTATTCGGGCCCTTTACAATTGCCGGAATTTTTGTAGTCGTCGTTGTAATTGTCGTCGTCTTTGCCGTAATTAGAAGAAAGAACTTTCGGCGATCAGTCGGTGTTACCAAAAAACAGGTCGTCTCTCCTGCGGAAGGAGTCTCTGAGGCGAGGATGGGGCTGGAAAGGGAGAAGGTGGCGACCATGCTGAGTCAATTAGAAGAGAAATATAGAAAAGGTGAAATCGATGAAGAGACATACACACGGTTAAAAGCGAAATATGAAAGCCAGCTTAATTAAACTGTTCGTCAAGTCTTATAGGTGGTGTGTATAGGA
>JAGTQO010000083.1:3424-6165 GCA_018396565.1 Candidatus Bathyarchaeota archaeon | reverse complement strand
ATCATGGAGGAGCAGGGGTGGGATGAAGACGAAGATCGAGGCGGCTAAGATAGCTATGAAGTCTAACTGTTGCATGGTTATTGCGAACGCTTGGGAGAATAATGTTCTCCTCAGAATCGTTGACGGTGAATTGTTAGGAACCCTATTCAAACCTTCGAAGGTAGGCTACACGAACAGGGAGAGGTGGATAAGATATTCTAAGAGTCATGGTGTGATCATGATAGACGATGGAGCCAGGGAAGCATTGCTCAAAGGAGGAAGTCTCCTACCTTCAGGCATAATAGAGTTAGACGGGGAATTCGATTCGAACGAAGTGGTATCTCTAGTCCACAGGAATAAGGAGATAGCTAAGGGGATAGTCGACTACTCCTCAGAAGAATTGAAGAAGATAAAAGGTAGACATACGGATGAGATAGAGAAGATCTTGGGTTACAAGAACTATGACAATGTCGTAAGGAGAGAGAATATGGTCTTCATCTAAAAACCATATTCTCTACGGAATTATTTCGCAACTGTTGAATCTCCCATAGTTGAAGTCTCCAACTTCAACCTTACCTTCTCGCATCGCCGACCTGACCCTCCATTCAACCTTTCTCAACGAGTTTATCAAGTCCATTACAGTCTCACAGACCATTCTGAAGCCTTCGTCG
Organism: Candidatus Bathyarchaeota archaeon; assembly: GCA_018396565.1. Classification (GTDB taxonomy): domain Archaea; phylum Thermoproteota; class Bathyarchaeia; order 40CM-2-53-6; family RBG-13-38-9; genus DTMT01. Next base: position 5,515 of record JAGTQO010000083.1, on the reverse strand, counting down.
CCCCAAAGCTTAGTTACGTTTGCGAATAGGCATCTTCCACCACACACGTGTTGAACCTCACATTCACTGCACGGTTCACCTACAAAGGTTGAGTCTGAAATGTCGAGTGGGTTAGAGTCCCAGATATTGCCAAGATAGAAGTCTAGCATACCAGACATGACGGGGCATGGTGTGATGTTTCCATCGGTCTGAATGTTGAACGTGTTCCATCCTGAGCCACATCTTAACTTGCACTTTTCATCGGTCAGTAGGGAGTACATGATTGCTATCAGAGGATAAATTCTGAGAACTTCACCGGCCGCCTCGATTCTTTCAATCCAAGTCTCGATGAGCCTCCTCACCCCTGGCATATATACTCTTTCAGACCAGTCTCCGAAAATTTCCTTGTCAAAGTCGTTCTGCCAGAAGAGGGCGTCGAGCTGCCAGTGTACCGACTTGAAGGCGAAGTCTCTGTTTGTGAGAAGCCACATCACCTGCTTATCTATCTCTGAACCTACAGTAACTGTCATCCTCGCTATGAGTTCACCTTTGAACCCTCTCCCTTCAATCAGCTTCAAATTTTCGATAACTCTCCTGTAGACGTTCTCTCCCCTATTCCTGTCTGTCACAGTCTCGTCGCCGTCGAGAGATACAAGAAGAGTATTCAATCTCTTGACATACTTAGGTTTGAGTTTGTCGAGGAGTAAGCCGTTTGTCTGGATGATGTATCTCTCAGCTGGTATGTTGTCTATGATCTCTTCAACCTTCTCAACTTCAATCAAGGGTTCTCCTCCGTAGAATATTATTGTCGGAGAGGGGTCCTTGCGGATGAATCTGGCCAAATCATGGATATCATAGCTCATTCTAGTCGGAACCGAATAGTCTATCTTCAACCCTTTGAAGTCGCTCCCGAAGTCTAGACAAGATTTTCCATAGCAGTATGAGCATTCGAGGTTACATTTCGTTGTAGTCGTTATGTAGAAGTTCATCTCCCCAGCCCTCTAATTTATACTGTCGATAGTGTCGCCGAGGGCTTCGTAGCATCTGTGCCAGAGGGCTGCTGACCATAATTGGTTTCTACTCCCTTTAGGCTCACCGGTTTCAGGGTCATACCACTCGTTGAACCCGGCCCACATGCACATCCTTCTAAATTGCTCTGCAGCCTCATCTATCAATCCTATATGGAGGAGGGTTAGAACCATATGGCCTTGAACCAGACCCCATACTCCACCGTTCTGGTATAGGTTCCCAGGTATAAGCCGCCAGACCCCACATGCACCCTTAGGGTATCTCGGATAGATATTGACGTATCCATGGGGTGTGAGGGCATTACTCACGCTTTTCATGACAGTGCCGATCTTGCTCTCGGGTATCAGGTTGCAAAGAATTGCGGTGGCATGGCCTAGGACGTCCAAATGTTTAGATTTGAGGCCTTCTCTACTCACATAGTCTGCGTAGTGGCCCATTTCAGGTAGCCAGAAGACCTCTTCAATCCTTTCTTTGAGTTTCTGCTTGAATTCGTCCGGGCACACCTTGTACAATAGAGCTTGGTTGTTGAATGTTGCCTTTCCAACATATATTTTCATCCCATCCCTCCAGTCCCTTCCATATATGAATCCATCGTCTCCAATCTTGGACTCTACGTAGTTCCATATCTCTCTGTAAAGATCCGTCATCTCCAATTTTCTGAGGACGTCGAGGATCAAAAGTTCGTTGTCAACCTGATCAGTATATTTGACTGGTGACGAGAATATTCTTGGGTATTTAAGGATCAATGTTGGGATCTGGCCCCTCCTCCTCGATCTCACCACCATATCGACATGTCTCTTCACGTAGGATTCTAGATTGAGGCTGAGTAGGGTATCGCAGCTATAGCATAGGTCCCTGGTCCAGTACTCATAATTGTAGCTTGAGGATGCTCCACTTGCATATACGCCTTCAGGTCCCAAGCATGATCTTATAATGTTAATGGCCTCCCGCCTCTTAGATTCTAGGATCTTATCGAAGTTTTTTGTTGCCTGTCTCTTAGATTGCTGGTTTGAATTCAATTCGGCCACGTCTCAGCAAGATTCTTCTGAAATTTTTCTATAAGCTTCTCTCCATTTATCCAGG
>JAGTQO010000083.1:0-3359 GCA_018396565.1 Candidatus Bathyarchaeota archaeon | reverse complement strand
CTTCTCCAACATCTCCTGTTGAAGGATCTTCTTGAGAAACTGGCCTGTATATGAATGCCTCACTTTAGCAACCTCCTCAGGTGTTCCTGTGGCGATGACGTATCCACCATCATCTCCACCTTCAGGCCCAAGGTCTATGATGTAGTCGGCTGTCTTTACAACTTCCAGGTTATGTTCGATCACTAGGACTGTGTTTCCTGCGTCGACTAGCCTCTGCAGGACGTTTAGAAGTTTCTGGACGTCTGCATAGTGGAGGCCCGTTGTAGGCTCATCGAGAATATATACTGTTCTTCCTGTGCTCCTCTTCACAAGTTCTGCGCTCAACTTGACCCTCTGAGCCTCTCCACCTGAGAGGGTTGTAGCGCTCTGGCCTAAAGTTATGTATCCTAAGCCTACGTCGACTATGGTCTGCAGTTTCCTCGCTATCTGGGGTATGGCTGAGAAGAATTCCAGAGCTTCCTCAACGGTCATGTCGAGTACGTCGGATATCGACTTTCCCTTATACTTGACTTCTAATGTCTCCCTCCCATACCTCTTGCCTCTACATACTTGGCATGGTATGTGGACATTTGGTAGAAAATGCATCTCTATCGTTATTGTTCCAGCTCCCTGGCATGCTTCACATCTCCCACCTTTGACGTTGAAGCTGAATCTTCCAGGCTTGTATCCTCTGACCTTGGACTCTGGAAGCTTCGCGAAGAGTTCCCTTATATGTGTGAAGACGCCTATGTAGGTTGCTGGGTTGCTACGTGGGGTTCTGCCTATGGGCGACTGATCGATTATTATTACTTTGTCGATGTTTTCAACACCCAATATTGCCTTGTGGGCTCCAGGCTTCTCCTTTGAACCGTATATTTTCTGGGCTAGGGCCTTATAGAGGACTTCGTTGAGGAAGGTGCTCTTACCTGAGCCTGAGACTCCTGTAACACAGATGAAGGTTCCTAGAGGTATCCTGACATCTATATTTTTCAGGTTATTCTCCGAGGCACCTATGACGGTGAGATATTTTCCGTTTCCAACCCTCCTCCTTGGAGGTATGGGTATTGAGAGTTGGTGGCTGAGATATTTGCCTGTTATTGAGTTTGGGTTCTTCATTATCTCTTCAGGTGTACCTGTTGCTACTACGTAGCCTCCATGCCTACCAGCACCGGGACCTAGATCTATCACATAGTCAGACTCAAGTATGGTCTCCTCATCATGTTCGACGACGAGAATTGTGTTTCCTAAATCCCTCATTCTACGTAAGGTTTCAAGAAGTTTACGGTTATCTCTCTGATGCAGACCTATGCTAGGCTCATCGAGGACGTAAAGGACACCTGTCAGGCCTGAACCTATCTGAGTTGCAAGCTGAGTCCTCTGGGCCTCACCTCCTGATAGGGAGCTCATTCTCCTCTCGAGTGTGAGGTATCCTAAACCTACGTCTACGAGGAAGTTGAGCCTCTGATTGAGTTCCTTTAATATTCTGGAGGCCACCATCCTCTCCCTCTCTGTTAGTTGGAGGCTCGACAAGAACCTGAGCGCCTCGGCCACAGACATTCTCGAAACCTCCGCTATCGATTTTCCACCTACCTTCACAGCTAGGGACTGGGGTTTCAACCTCTCACCCTTACATTTCGGACATACGGTCTCACTCATGAATTTCTGATACCACTCCTTCATAGACTCAGACTTCGTCTCCCTATACCTCCTCTCAATAATGTTGACTACACCCTCGAAGGTTTGACCCCAATCTGTCGGCGGCGTTCCATATAGGAGTATGTTGAGCTGCTTCTTCGTAAGGTTCTTTATTGGCGTGTAGAAGTCGAAGCCATACTTCTTAGCTATTGGTTCAAACTCAGAGAGGACCCACCTATCTACTGGACCGAAGAAAGGCTTTATTGCACCCTCAGAGATAGACTTCTCCTTGTCTGGCAGGACAAGCTCAGGGTCTATCCCTATCTTCACACCCAGACCCGTGCACTCCTCACATGCTCCGTATGGACTGTTGAACGAGAACATTCTAGGCTCAAGCTCCTCAATGTTAACTCCACACTTCGGGCATGCAAGTTTTTCACTGAATGCGAACTCTGAACCTTCGCATTCAACGGCGACTACCCCACCTGAGAGTTCGAGTGCTGTCTGTATGGCCTCTGCCAGCCTAGACCTCTCATTCCGGTTCAGCTTCAAATGGTCTACAATAACCTCAACCGTATGTCTCTTGTACCTCTCCAGCCTATGAGGCTGGTCTGTCCTAACCTCCTCACCGTCAACTCTAGCGTTTAGGAAACCTTTGAGTCTGAGACCCTCAAGAAGATCCTTATACTCACCTTTCCTACCCCTTACTATTGGGGAGAGTATCTTTATCCATGAACCGCTCTTCTGACTCATAACCGAATCCACTATCTGCTCAACTGTCTGTCTGGATATTCTTCTTCCACATATGTGGCAGTGAGGTACCCCTATCCTCGCGAATAGGAGCCTCAGGTAGTCATGGATCTCCGTTGCTGTAGCGACTGTTGAGCGGGGATTTGCAGCCGCCGTCCTCTGCTCTATTGCCACAGCTGGAGAGAGATTCTCGATATAGTCGACATCCGGCTTGTCCAGCTGCCCTAGGAATTGTCTAGCGTACGCAGATAACGATTCGATATATCTCCTCTGGCCTTCAGCGTAGATTGTGTCGAAGGCTAGGGATGACTTCCCTGAGCCGCTCAGGCCAGTTATGACCACCAGCTGGTTTCTAGGAATCGCCACAGTTATATTCTTGAGGTTGTTCTGCCTTGCACCTTTAACTATTATGTCGCCGTCGAAGCTTTCTCACCCCTTCTTAGGGCCCTTATCTGGTCCCTTATGGCTGCAGCCTTCTCAAATTCAAGGTTCCTTGCGGCCTCGAACATCTCCTCCTCCAGACTCGCTATGAGAGCTTCAAACTCATGTCTAGATCTGAATCTTGGTCTTGGCCTCACCTCTCCAGTAGGAGGCTGGGCACCGATATGTGCCTTCTGGGTTGCAGATATTATCGCCCTAACCTCTTTCTTCACGGTCTCAGGAACTATTCCATGCTCCCTATTGTAGGCGAGCTGGATTGCACGTCTGCGATTAGTCTCCTCTATAGCCCTTCTCATTGACCCTGTGATATTGTCAGCATACATTATAACTTGGCCTGAAACGTTTCTCGACGCTCTACCTATTGTCTGTATCAGTGACGTTTCGGATCGTAGGAAGCCTTCACTATCAGCGTCTAGAATGGCGACCAAGGATACTTCAGGCAGGTCCAGACCCTCCCTGAGAAGGTTTACGCCCACAACCGCGTCGTAGACGCCTAGGCGGAGATCTCTGAGTATATCTACCCTATCCAAAGTATCTATCTCCGAATGTAAATA
>JAGTQO010000008.1:31858-32023 GCA_018396565.1 Candidatus Bathyarchaeota archaeon | reverse complement strand
CAAGAATGTTAAGGTCCATTTGAATGAATTGCCCAATCTCTTGACCACGTACCTCTTCGCTGTATGATAACTTCATATTATGTTAAGGTTCATGGAAATCAGTGCAGTTAGGTGTTAGTTGTCCTAAGTTCTGGCTTACGTTTCTTTAGCATTCACCTGTGCTTC
>JAGTQO010000008.1:29614-31824 GCA_018396565.1 Candidatus Bathyarchaeota archaeon | reverse complement strand
GGCCTTCCTCAGCATCCTCGGTCAGTGTGACTAGGGTTATGAGGTCCTTTGCGTAGTGGAGGGCCTTCACATAATCTGTATCATCCATCATGTAGAAGGCTGGTTTACCAATCTCGTAGGCTATCCTGCATTTGCCCGAGATCTTTTGGCCTAGCTCAATGGCCGTCTCAACATGTTTGCCCGTTGGAACGACCTTATTGACGAGGCCGAGCCTCTCAGCCTCCCTCGCATCTACAGGATCCCCTGTAAGCAGCATCTCCATAGCTCTCTTCCTTCCAATGGACCTCTGCAAAGGAATCATTGGGGTTAAACAGAATATTCCTATGTTTACCCCTGGAGTTTGAAATATTGCATCTTCAGATGCGATTACAAGGTCGCAGGCTGCAGCCAATCCGCATCCGGCGGCTGTAGCGATTCCATGTACTGCAGCAATAACAGGTTTACCCGTCTTAGCAATCTCCTCATAGATCTGAATTGACTTTGTGAATATTGCTCTTCTCTCCAGTGGAGTAGCCTTCAACAGCTCCTTCAGGTCATGACCACTACAGAAAGCCTTACCTGAACCCTCTATTACAACAGCGCCAAACTCATCTTCAGCCTCAACCTCTCTTAGTCTTTCAATGATCGCGTCGACTAAAGGTTGATTCAACGCATTCAAGACCTGAGGCCTGTTCAAAGTGAGTAATGCTACTGAACCTATCTTATCAAATTTTAACTCATCACCCATAACGATCCAACTCCACATTTTTAACTAACATATGTTTGGAGGTAAATATATGTTACAGTATTCAGTAAGATCTTTCTGAACTCCTATAGATTCAGTAAGTAAACACTGTTGAAAACAGAGGTCGATCTGATTTCGAAGATAAAAAAAGATAATTAAGGAACTGTCGACATTTTTAGAAAAATATGGAATTTTAGAGGTTAAATACCTCCAGACTCAAACGTAGGTCATGTAGATGAGATTTATTCTAAACCTGAAGGTGCGAACGAACATTTGTTGTCTTTCAGGTTAGATTTCGGCCGCTGCCTCTGCCTTAGGCGGCCTTCCTCTCCTCCGTTTACCCTCCATCTTGGGTGGTCTACCACGCCTCTTCACTGGCATGGCAATCATTGACAAGGCAATTTCCCTGATCTTGTCTCTTATGTTAGGTGGAAGGCTTTCGATATTTTCTTTCAGGCTTTCAGCTGAAGACAGGACTTCAGCAACCAAGCTTGACTGTTTCCTTCTTGGCATTTGAATCACAACTATAATTAAAATATATTCACCTAAATTAAACTTTGCTTTTTTACTTTTAAATAGTTTTTTGAGAAAACTGACTGTAGGTCAACTGTAAACGATTACTATCTTAATAGAAAAGATACAACAAGTCTTCATTAAGTATATTCAATGCTGTGAGTCGTTCATGACGATGTTTAGATATATGAGGTGGTAGACCCACAGAATACGTGTAACTGAGTATAAATTTGATGAAGGATAAATTTATTCAATACTCAGAGAATCTTCGGACTAATGCTTAATAGGTTGGATACAGAAATAACATACTTACGTTAAAAGACATCGTACCCTTAATAGACTATATGTATTGGTAGGGGGAAGTGTGTTCGGGTGGTAGGTGATACACAATGATTGAACGGGCAGATATTAAAGATCCTGCAGAGAAATTTAGAATATCAGATGAATATATGAAGATCTTTTTTGATTATGCTCCTGATGCTTACTACCTGCTTGATTCAGAAGGTACTCTAATAGATGCGAACATGGCTGCTGAGAGGTTGACTGGTTACCGGAAGGAAGAATTCATAGGTAGAAAGATTGTTGAATCCGGGATCTTACCTCAAGATTATATATCTAAGGCGGTGACTATTCTAGCCAAGAATCTTCTAGGAGAACCTTCAGGGCCAGATGAATTTGTTTTGAATAGGAAAGATGGTGGGAAAGTCGTTGTTGAGATATCGACATACCCAATTGAGGTAGAAGGCAAGAAGCTCATCTTAGGTATTGCTCATGACATAACTGAACGTAAGAATATGGAGAGAAAGATAAAGGAATACTCTGAAAATCTGGAGAGTCTAGTTAAACGGAGAACTGGAGATTTGGAGAAGACAACGAAATTCTTGGAAATGATTATTGAGAATGTTCCAGACCTGATGTATATAAAAGACAGGGACCTAAGATATGTCTTGGTCAATGAGTCGTTCTGCAAGTT
>JAGTQO010000008.1:3846-29521 GCA_018396565.1 Candidatus Bathyarchaeota archaeon | reverse complement strand
GTCTTGGTCAATGAGTCGTTCTGCAAGTTCTTTGGGCTATCTAAGGACAAAATCTTAGGTAGAACATTATATGATATAACATCGAAAAATTTGGCTGACTACTTCACAAAACAGGATATGGAGGTTCTTGAGACAAAGAAAACATTTTACCTGCCTGAGGCAACTCTGAGAGACGCGAGTGGAACGAAAAGAGTGTTATGCACCACGAAGGCGCCGTTAAAGGATGAGGAAGGTAATGTGACCCATATAATTGGGGTGACAAGAGATATTACTGAGAATAAGATGATGGAGGAAGAACTGTTGAGGGCTGAGAGGTTCGCCGCCATAGGCGAGACTGCAGCTATGGTCGGCCATGACCTACGTAACCCCCTTCAAGTTCTGATGAATCTAGTGTATTTGGCTGAGGAGATATTCAAAGGTTCAAGTAGAGAATGTTTGGAGATACTTGAGAAGCACGGTCTATCCGACCTATGTTCGAGGATAAGAGATCAGATAGGCTACATGGATAAGATCGTTTCAGATCTTCAGGACTACGCAAGGCCAGTGACCCTATCCATTGAAGAAATAAAGGTGAAAGAGTTATTAGATAACATAGTTGAAAGCCTAACAATTCCCAGCAATATTAAAGTGTCAAATGAAGTAAATGAAGACGTGAAGATATCGGTCGACAAGGCATTAATGACTAGAGTTTTTATTAATCTGATCACAAATGCGATTCAGGCTATGCCAACCGGAGGCAACATAACATTTAGAGCCTGTGAGAGTGAAGGTTGGAGATGCGTCAGCATCTCAGATACGGGGATAGGCATAGCGAAGGAGATTTTAGATAAGATCTTTACTCCAACATTTACAACAAAAGCTAAAGGCCAAGGTTTCGGTTTAGCTGTTTGCAAGAAGTTTGTTGAGGCCCATAATGGTAAAATAACTGTTGAGAGCAATGTTGGTGAAGGAACAAAATTTACAGTTTGCATACCTTCGAGAGAGGTTTAAGGCATGGTTGAGAAGAAGAGAATCCTAATAGTAGATGATGACTTAGAGATTCTGAGAAGCTTGAAGAATATTTTAGAGTTTAAAGGTTACATTGTTGAGACAGCAGAGAGCGGCCGGGAAGCAATAGAGAAATCGAAGGCAAGATTCTTTAATCTAGCGTTACTTGACATAAAACTTCCAGATATGGAAGGAACAGACCTACTGGTCAAGATGCATAGGACAACCCCTAAAGTAATGAAGATAATGTTAACAGGCTACCCAACAGTTGAAAACGCGGTCAAGGCTGTAAATCTAGGTGCAGACGCCTACATAATAAAACCCGTTAAACCAGACATACTACTCAAAGTTATCGAAGAGAAGCTTAAGGAGCAGAGTGAGATTGAGAGTATGAGTGAAGAGAAAGTTAGGGAGTGGATGGAGACTAGGCTGAAGAAGTTGGAGTCAGGTGAGAGCCGAGAATAGTCCATAATTATGTTTCTTAAGATTTTCTAATCGCCTTTGAAATTCCATGTTCGGTCTTCTCCCAGTAGAAGGGTTTAGTAATCAACTGCAAAGTCCCCCTCCAAGCCCCGATGCTTATTAGAACCCAGTATAAAGGAATTATTAAAGCTAGAGGGATTGACGTGTAGTTTTTCTTAATAATATATGGGCCCATGTGTAGAAGAATATAGACGGTATTCCCAACAATCAAGTTAAAAATACAGAAGTAGACTACAGGATAAAAGAAAAGGAACTGAAAAATACCTGGTACAGTTAGAGTGAGCAGTGTAACAGCCCAAAGCAGAGGATTTACCAAAGGCAGAAATATGTTTCCACCAAATGTCAACTGGAAATAGAAGAATTGTTTCCAGCCCATCTCTTTAATAAGTTGCAGAGGATGTCTCATATGAACTAGGTATGTCTGCACATATCCTTTATACCAGCGTGAGCGCTGGCGTATCCAACTTTTAAGTTTACTGGCTGCCTCCTCATATGTGTAAGAGTTTAACATAGCCGTCTTAAATCCGGCTCTTGAAATCCTCACACCTAGGTCGGCATCTTCCGTCATGTTATATGGGTCCCAACCACCGAGCTCTCTCAGTTTTCTAGTTTTGAAATGGTTACTCGTTCCACCCAAAGGTATGGGGGCGCCTACACGATCCAGCCCCTCAAGATAATGATCAAACCAATACGAGTATTCTAGAGAAAACCATCTCGTCAAAAGGTTTTGCTTAGAATTGTAATAGTTTAAGCGAGATTGCAAGCACACACAATTCTCTTCAACCTTTGAGAAGGCTATTACAGCTTTCTTCAACTGGTCAGGTTCAGGGTCGTCTTCAGCATCATAAATAACACAATACTCTCCTTTCGCTCTGAATAGCCCGAAGTTGAGTGCTCGAGGCTTTGTTGTAATCTCAGCATAAGGAACTATGACTGGATCAAATGTTCTAAGAAAATCCTTGTACTGCTCCCTAGTCATAGACTCAATAGTCACCTCAGTATCTCCTAACAATCCCAGTCTCTTAGCTTCACCTATAGTTTCGCTGTCTCCCTCCTCCATCAAGATCTTAACATCGAGCTTATCCTTCGGATAATCCATCTTGTAGACGTTCTGCAATATATGCTGTAGAACTCTAGCCTCCTTGTAGAGAGGTATCAAAATCGTGTATATTGGAAGGATCTTCTCATCTATTTTCTTGACTTCATCATCCGATACTCGAACAGCTCTATGTGAACCTAGAAAGCCTCTGATAGATATGTAAAATTTTATCGGATTCACTGTGAAGTATATTATGTTGATTGTTGAGAAGAGGATGATGAATGATGCGGGATAATTTATGATAAATAAGACTAGAAACAGTACAGCTGATCCTATGATCAGATGTCTCTGCCATGGATATAGAACTCGGTAGGCTGACTCTTCTGGTCTTCTATATATCAGGTCTCTCAGCGCTTTATCCCTATGTAGCTCCCTGTAACCATTCTCGATAGCTTCATCTACAGCTTCAATCGACGCCACATATAGCTTTATAGACTTATCCTTGAAAAGCTGCTCCAAAAGTTTTAAGAATTTATTGTTTAAAGGGTTTGAAGTAACTATTTTGATCTTGTCCTCTGAAACTTCTAGTGGAAAAATTAGATTATTCTTCATAGTTAGGTAGGGCATAAATAAGGCTAGTCTAGATTTACCTCGAACCTGATCGCTGCTGATATACGGCAGATTCAGAATTCTAGCCAGATCCTTGAAGAAGTTTTCGGGCAACTTTACCTTATTTCTGTGTAGGAAAGGTATAAGGTCCTCATCCTCTACTCTCAAGATTCCAAGTGTCGACTCCACATCCACATTGTGTGACTTCAATAATTTGATTAGCCAGCTCTTGTCTGTCTCCATCTCTTTCACGTGAGGCAGTCATCGAGAGCAGGCAGATGCATTTGTTAAACTTACCTTACTATTGGATATGTCTCTCCCCCATGGGTGAGAATGTTCACTTTAGAATCTGAACCGTAACGTTCCGTAAGATATTCTAGGGCTTCCTCAACTCTTTTGAATTTTTGGCATCCGATCTTCTCAGCGTCTCTGTAGGATATTCCCTCTGAGACCAGGCATATTGGGTGTTTGTCTTTTATGCTTGTGTAGTTCATAGCTAGACCTAGGGCAACAAGGTCTTCAGCCTCACCCCTCTCATAACCCCTCTTCAACTCCTCCGTATTGCAGTGTAGATAGTCTATCCATTTGGGATGCATCACGGATATACCTTCTGGGCATGGTGTGACCTCTATTATTCCTCCGCCAGGCTTGGTTGCCAAGTCTGCTGGGAAGAGGGCTTTCTGACCTTGCCAGAACTCGATGTCTGCTGGATAGCTGCTCGAGATCGATATCTCCGCTAGTCCTGGGGCCTTTACACCATATATCTTCTTGGCAAACTCCACACCTTGCCTATGTGCCTTCATAAAGTCTCCTGTGTAGACTCTTACTATCTCCCTGTTTCTTGTTATGACTGTGTTGACGAGGAGATGTATTCCAACTTTTTCTGCGAAGGCATCTATCAACTGTCTTGTTGGATTCTCATCCATACCTAAACCGTTCGGGGTGGTCATCGATGAGTGGACATGCATCCTGCCAACGGTCTCCTCACCAGCCAACCCTGGAAGCAGGATCTTAGCGCCAGCCGCCCAGCCGGCGTTGAAGTGGGGTATAATATTTCCGGTGACTATTCTGATATCTGCCCTCAAGTATTCCTTGTTTATCCAGACGGGGACATCTCCAGCTATTTTACCTAAATATTCCAGGTTAGACTCATCATCAAAAGTATGGTTGACAACCTCATACTCCTCAACGACGGAGGCCCCGTACTTCTCCCTCATCTCTTGAGGGGTCATCTCTCTATGTGTCCCCAAGGCTATGATTATCTTGATGTCTCCCCTCTTTGCACCAGCCCTCTCAAGCGAGTCTAGAATCTTGGGTAGTATGAGGTGGGTTGGTGTTACCCTGGTCAGATCGTCTACAGCTATGGCTACAGTCTTATCTCTCGGAGATAGGTCTTCAACGGTTGGGCCTTCTATAGGATTCTTCAACGACCTCTCTATCTCCATACCATAATCTTCGGCAGGCTGGATCTCTGCAGGGGTAATTACGCCCAGGACCCTCTTATCGTCTATATCGAACTCAACCTCACCCTTACCGTAAGGAATCTTGATTTGCACACCCACTCAACCCAGTCAATCATTACTGGCTCCATACTATTAATTTTTGCCAGTCACATCATAACTATGCAGCGTTGAATGGTGAGGGGTCGCCTTGTGGAATGACACAGTTTTTAAGGGGATATGCATGGTTAAATTGGGTCTTGGAGTCTGAGCGTTATGGTTGAGGTTAGGAAGGAGCTGCGGGACCTTGAAGTCTACGTGCCAGGCAAGCCTATAGAGGAGTTGCAGAGGGAGATGAATCTGAAACATGTCGTAAAATTGGCCTCCAATGAGAATGCTTTCGGACCGTCGCCCAAAGCCTTGGACGCCCTCAAATCAGCCATATACAATGTGAACAGGTACCCTGATAGTGGCTGCTATTACTTGAGGAGGAGGTTGGCTGGAATCCTGGGTGTCGATGAGGGCAACTTGATATTTGGAAACGGCTCAGACGAGCTGATAGTACTTGCTGTCAGAGCCTTCCTGGAGGCTGGGGATGAGGTTATTGTTGCAGATCCAACCTTCCTAATATACCGGATAGCGTCAAAGGCCGCTGGCGTTAACACTGTATCAGTCCCTTTAAGAAATATGAGATATGACCTTGAGGCGATGGCTTCAAGGATCTCAGCCAGAACCCGCATGATCTTCGTAGCGAACCCCGACAATCCTACAGGAACCTACGTCACAAAGGGTGAGGTTGAAGCCTTCATCGAGAAGGTTCCAGAAGATATACTTCTATTCTTCGATGAGGCCTACTATGAGTATGCGCAGGGTAGAGACTACCCAGATACAATGAGATATATGGGTAGAGGCAACATAGTCACAACCAGAACATTCTCTAAGATATATGGTCTCGCAGGTCTGAGGCTGGGGTACGGAGTCGCGGATAAGAGGATAATAGATGGAATGAACAAGGTCAGGGAACCCTTCAACGTTAATCTTCTAGCGCAGGAGGCTGCCCTAGCAGCCCTGGATGATGAGGAGTATGTCAGGTTCGTAAGGGCGGAGACTGATAAGGGGAAGAAGTTCCTATATAGTGAATTTGAGAGGCTGGGCCTGGAATATGTACCGAGTGCCACAAACTTCGTCCTAGTAAAACTTGGCTCCAACTCCGAGGAGATCTACCAGAGACTGTTAAGGTCAGGGGTCATAGTAAGACATATGAAGGCCTGGGGTTTAGGTGAATATGTCAGGGTCACCATTGGAAAGGATGATGAGAACAGATTCTTCATAAAAACCCTGGAAACAATCTTGCAAGATAAGTCGAAGAACCTAACATGATCAAGCCCAGAGGTTAAGCAACAAATTTTTCTTCCTCTACCTTAAATTGGCCGGTCGAGTATGATTCATGGACCTATGTGGCCACGTTCAGTCTGGCATATCACGGTCTTGAGCCCAGCGTCCTTCAATATTTTCCAAACCCTAACCATCTCCTCAACCCTAGGCCTCACAATATCCCTTTGCCTAAACTCAGGCCTATAGTCTAAGACGCAAACCTGCAATTCCGAATCGATCTTAAATATCTCCTCACCCATTCGGGAAACCTCATCTATGGAGATGAGACTCTTATTGTAGGGGATCCCCACACCGATGAAAACCTCCCCCAGATACTTGTCGGCCAGATACCTCACCGCATCCCAACTCGTTCTACGATACTTCTCCGCAAGCTCTCTCTCCTCCAACCCAGATATTCTCATGAAAGTATCAAGTCGCAGACCTTTCAGGTCGGGGCCGACATCTGTCATCCCAGCCTCAACCAGCTCATCGATATAGTCTTTGGTGAGGATCGATGCGTTTGTGTCCACATGGATCCTAGCCTTTTCGTCTGGATTCAGCCTCCTCAACTCTTCAATATACTGTATAAGCCAGGGTCTATTCAGGGTGCTCTCCCCACCAGATATGGCCATCCTATCCACCCCGCAGCTTCTTCTTGTCAGGGTCATCTTCACAGCCGCCTCCTCAGGTGTCATTGGTGAACCTTTGCCACGATAAGTTATCTCCCAGTTCTGGCATTGGGGGCAACGGAGATTGCAGCCGCAGGTGAAGACCGCGGCCTCAACATATTTCCTTCCCCCCTTCAAGTACCATGGGGTTCCAACACCGCCAACCGTATGGCACATCCAACCCTCAACAATCCTTCTCGGTACGTGAAGGTCTGTGGGTGATGTCGCGATCTCCATACCATCCCTCACAGCGGTGACGCATGCAGGCCTCAAAACTCCATCTATCTTTAGGGCGCAACTGTAGCATCCGCCGACCTCACATGGCGCAAACAGCGCCCCTTCACCAGGATATTTAGAGAACTTATAGCCGAGATGTTCAAGAGCATCCTTCACTGTAATCCTCCCAGGAACATGGGCCGAATGGCCGTCAACCCTGATCTTTATCTCCTCCCCACTTCCCAGCCTATCCTTCGACTTTATGGCCCCGTTTGGACAAGCAAGCTCACACGCTCTGCATCCTACGCATCCCTCAGCCTGGCCCACACCCTCCCCTGGGCAGGCCACTATCTCATCGCATACATGGCACATTCTACACCTAGACCTGTCTCTCCAAGCGTATTTCAGGGCCAAAGTCTTTGGACGCCTACCATCTTGTGTGAATAGAAAAGTTAAGATATGGTCTTTTCCCCATCCATATAAGTTGTAGAACCTTACATGTAGGTTTGGATTGAAGAATCTTTAGGATGTGACATGAAACCGGTTTATTTGAGCTCCTATGAAAATGGAGTCTTAGATGAGAGGCTTGAAAGACTGTATAAGATCCTTGAGAATTGTGAGTTGTGCCCCCGAAAGTGTAGAGTCAACAGGATGAGAGGTGAGAAGGGATACTGCAAGTCTGGAATGGAGGTAATGGTTTCAAGCTTCAACCCGCACTTCGGTGAGGAGGATCCTTTGGTAGGCACAGGCGGCTCAGGGACAATATTCCTAACAAACTGCAACCTGCTATGTGTATACTGCCAGAATTATGAGATCAGCCACCTAGGATACGGCTCGGCTGTGAGTGAGGATAGGGTTGCAGACTACATGATGAACCTGCAGAGGAGGGGCTGCCACAACATAAACTTTGTAACGCCAACCCACTACACCCCTCAACTAGTTAAAGCCGTCAGACTCGCTATCCCGAAGGGATTGACCCTGCCGATAGTTTGGAACTGCGGCGGCTACGAGAATGTTGAGACGATAAAGCTGCTCGAGGGCATAGTCGACATTTACATGCCGGACATAAAATATGGGAGGGCGGAGACTGCGAAGGAATACTCTAACGCACCAGATTATTTTGAACGTTGCAAGGAGGCTGTGAGGGAGATGCATAGGCAGGTAGGTGACCTAGTGATTGAGAATGGAGTCGCCAGGAGGGGGCTACTTATAAGACATCTAGTCTTGCCTGAGGATGGGGCTGGGAGTGAGGAGGTTCTCAGATTCATCGCTGAAGAGATCTCGAAAAACACCTACATCAACATAATGGACCAGTACAGGCCGATGTATAAAGCATATAAGTATGATGGGTTGAAGAGGCGGCCGACATTCGAAGAGTATGAGAGAGTTGTGAAGTTGGCTAGAAAGTTCGGGTTGGAGAGGGGTGAGAGTTTCAGACATCCACTTGGCCTAATATAACCTCTTAGTCATCCAGTTCACTATACCTTAACATCTCTGTTGGAGGCTTGTTCGGTGGTTGAATGGGATAAAATTCTAGACGAGTACAGCCGCATCATAGAGGCAAGGGTCTCGAGATTTCTAGATGGAAGCCTCATGGAAGCCTCAGCCTACCATCCTTACATAAGCGATCTCTACAATAATTTGAGTGAATATGTTCTCAGAAGGGGTAAGAGACTCGCCTCGTGCAGCACCCTCCTGACATATAAAGGGTATAGGGGGGAGGTTGATGAGAAGATCTTGGATGTCTGTGTTGGGGTTGAACTCTACCGCCACTCCATCCTCATACATGATGATTTGGCAGACGATGATGAGACAAGGAGGGGGGCAGAGACCATCCATAGGAAATACTGTCAGTGGTACGGGTTCAGGTTCGGTGTCGGCGTAGGAGTATTCGCAGGTAACATCCTTTACAGCCTAGCCTTGAGGGCAATTGGAAGCTCAGACTTCAACATTCAAGAGAAGATTCAAACAATTCAGAGGCTCAACATGGCCTTCCAGGAGGTTAATGAAAGCCAGATACTGGACCTCCTATTCGAACATAAGATGCCTGACGTTGCAGAATGGTATATTATGGCATCGAAGAGGGCAGCGTCACTGTTCAAGGCGTCAATATTGGTGGGAGCACAGTTGGCAGGAGCTTCTCCCAGGGACCTTGAACTCCTCGAGGAGGCGGCTGAGCAGATAGGCTACTGCTTCGACATTCAAGACGACATCATCGACACATTCGCCTCAGAGCAGGAGTATGGCAGAAGGCCTGGGGGAGACCTGACAAGAAACAAGAAGCCCCTACACATCGTCTACACATATATGACGGCGACTCAACCGCAGATAGAATTCATCAGAAGAGTCGCGCAGAGTACTCTCACAGATGAAGACTTGGAGAAGGCTAGAGAGATTGTAAGGGGATGCGGAGCCCTGAATGAGGCTGCAAAGAGATCTATACGACACGCCGATTCAGCAAAAGATCTGATATCAGATACTGGGATGAACATAGAAGTTAAAGAGTTCTTCTCATCATTCATCGACTACATCAAAGAGAGTTTGAGTTGGTACAAGTAGATAGCAAGCCCTCATCGATATTTTCTTGTTGTTCATCTATTGGGGCTTCAGCTAGCGTCTCCTGAGTTCACTTGAATATTGGGCTAGTTTTATTCTCTTCAAGTTTGGAATGTTCAAGAATGCGTCATCGTCTCCTAGGATGACGTTGTCATGTGTCAAAGCTGAGCCTGCAAGCAATGAATCGAAGAATCCCCTTCGAAGATCTCTATATATGGTCAAGCCTTTGATGAGTTGATCAAAGTTGAAGTGTGATACCTCTAACTTGTAACTGGAAGCTATATCCTTGATGAGCTCCAGAGTCTCAATGATGACATTTACGGCCTTGTTTTCACTCATACACACTATCACCAGTTCAAAGAGCGCCATAGGCGGTATGACCAGCTCTTTCCTTCTGTCTGGGGCCGTCCTTTCAAGTTCGTCTAGAATACATTTTACATGCTGATGTTTAGGGTCAGAGTCTCTCATTCCGAAGAGGAATTCTGTATCTGCAACAGGCAAATCCGATTACACCGAAAACTTGCTCAAATTCTTCCAAGTAACCATTTCTCAGCTTTCTTCTCTGTTTTTTCATCATATTTTATTTCGCCAATAAGCTCACTCAGCCTCTTGAATGGATCCGATGTCTTCGGAACCAAGATTAATTTCCCTTTTTCCAGTGTTAGTTCGGTAAGTTGCCCCTCTTTAACGCCTAGCTTCTCCCTGAAGCTCTTTGGGATTACAACTGTGTATCTCTTTCCAATTTTTACAACCTCGGTCTTCATGGGTCTCATTAAAAACTTATATCAGTCAGATTTTTATATTTTTCTGACGACTTTCAATTCCTCTGAGGAAATAGTGGATGCCCCGATTGAGGGAAGACCGAGTATTACTGTGAGCCTAACAGAGGGCTAAGCATAAAATAGATGCGTTTATCTGAAGTACCAGTCACGGTTGAACTGCGGCTCTTCTCCACTAATTTTTCCCCGTGCTATTCCGAAGTATACTCTCTTCGCGTCTTTGCCCCCTTCTAAAACCCTTAAAAATCCGTTGTATTATGGTAGAAACGCTTAAGAATAGTATCAAAACATGAGAATAGGGAGGATACCAGTTTGCCTTTTCGCATAAAATATGTTTTCCACAAGATGATAAGCCATATTCTGATAATATTGTTGTTGACGGTTACTCTATCTGTAAGTCGCTTCAGTCCCCTTCCAGAAGTTGACGCGGCTCCGGCTGTTGTTTATAGTGATCCAAGTGATGGATTTGTGAGCAGCATCGGTTCCGTTGAGACATCCACATCTTACGTATTTGTTGGGGATGGGGACCTCAACGTTTACTTTCGTGCTTTCGTTAAATTTAGTTTATCCGGGGTTTCTGGAATTTTATCCTCTGCCAAACTGTACCTGTATGTGTATGGAACTACAATAGGTGCCGCCGGCTATTTTGTGAGTCCCTTACCGAACCCAGGCCTGGGAGACTGTGTTATTGTTCACATAGACGATTATGGCTCCCTTGATGCTGGGGATTTCAATGCTCCATCTATCGGCAACGACCCAGGCGTATTGATCGGCGCAATTCAGACACCGAGTGTCGGGTATATCTCAATAGATATCACAGCTGCGATGCAAGATGATGTGAATAATGGTAGAGCATGGAGTGCCTTCATGATCAAGATGTCGATGAACACGAACAATGATGGAATGAAGAATTTATGGCATCTTTACACTTCTGAGCAGGCTGGGACGGATAAGGACCCTTATGTTGAATATGTCTCCCAACTGGGGCTTACTGACCAGAATAACGATGTGCCGAGGTCCGCTGTTGCCAATATTGGCGATTGGGGGCAGTCATTCATCCCGACGGGGAATAGGCTTACAAGAATAGATCTCGCCCTTGACAGCGTCGGTAACGTAAACACTTACCATGTGACCGTTAACGTCAGGAATAATTGGGGAGGAACGATCATAGGGTCGGCTGCCACCAATATACCCCCTGGCATAAGGAATGATGATGTCGGAGAATTCACTCCCTTCATATTCCCCACACCTGTGAGACTAATCCCAGGAACCCAATACATAATCGAAGTGAATCTGGGCCTATATTATCATCAATCTGGAACGAACGATATGATCTCGTGGTATTGCGCATCCGGTGACACTTACCCGAATGGCCGGGCAATCCAAGGAGGGTCTTTGAGAAATGATGACATGATATTCAGAACCATAGGTGGTACAGCCGCAGACTTTATGCTATCAGCATCCCCAAACTCATTGACGATACCTGCCGGCACATTGAGAACGTCAACGGTGACAGTCTCTTCCGTATCCGGATTCTCCTCCCTAATCGTATTGTCCTATTCATGGTTAGGAGCTACGCCGAGCGGGGTCACCGTAACTCTGCCTGGACCGGTGATGCCTCCACCTGACGGGTCTACAACATCTGAACTCCAGGTCTTCGCCAGCAGCACAGCCACAGTTGGAACATTCACTCTAAGAATCACAGGTACAACTGGAACCCTCTCAAGCGACATTGACGTCATCATACAGATATTGGGGGCCACACCGACCCCAAGCTGCATAATCGCAACGGCAACATACGAGACCACCCTCGCCTCCGAGGTTATCTATATTCGTCATGTCAGGGACGACCTCATAGGTTCAAACCAGATTGGAAAACATATCGTGAACGGGCTGAACACTTTCTACTACTCATGGGCGCCTCCAATCGCAAGTTTCATAGCCGAACATAAGACAGTCCGACCAGTCTTCCAAATCCTACTACTACCCCTCCTTGCAATCGCACATGTAACAGAAGCAGTTTACAGAGCAGTAGCTATTCTCAACGTGTCGATAGCATCCGTCGCCGCAGTCATATTCGCAGTAGCCTCAACAGCGACAATATACCTCCTAACACCAGCGATCATGCTTCAAACAACTCGAAGAAAACTTCGCAGATCACAAATAAACTCAAAATAATATAACTGACCACTTGAAGTGGGTACACACCATTGATCATGCCGTAAAGGAGGCTGCCAACGCCATCTGGAAGGTCTACATGAGGGGCTGATCGACGATCATGATGTGGAAGCGAAGTTTGCAGCCTTGAGGGAGCTCTCTTCAGGGAACCTGATATTTCACCCTGAGGAGCAACTTCTTGAGACAGCTATGGAGATAGCGATCCACCATAAGATAACTGTGTACGATTCCCTCTATCTGGCACTTTCAATCCAGAAGAGACTCCCATTAGCAACATTGGACAAACAGCAGCTCAAAATAGTAGAGGATCTGAAGATTCCAATAATTTCACTATGATCGATCGCCTATCATCGGTTTATGGGGGCTTAGGGGCGAGATTCTTAGAGTTCTTATTTCACCTCATAGCTTCTTAATGCCCTATTCTTATTTCTCGTCAGTAATGCATCTCTCCTCTATAGCCTCCTATTTACGCAGCAGGTCAAATAATGATTTATAACAACATTCTTTACAATAAATCCTTCCTAAACGTTTTGTCAATTGAGCTTACAGATATCTTTGCTACGCCTTTCGCCACTTGCTTGGCTATTGTCAAGACATCATAAAAGTTTCTTATCTGTTGAATCTTTTCATCCTTAAACTCGTATATGGCTACGCCTGGAAATCTTGCGGTTAAGCCGTCCTTAGTTGTTCCTTCAAAAACGTATTCGTGGACTAATTTGTTCTCCTCCACTATTAACCCAGTCTCCTTAAATGTCAATTTAGGAAACCAGCCATAAAGCCACTTACTCCATCGCCTTATCTGGTCTAAACCTTTGAATTCACCTGCTGGATCGATGTAGGTCACATCCTCAGAACATAGCGAAACAAACTTCTCAACATCACCCTTCATGAGAGCATCATGAGCATCGCGTACAATCAACTTCATTCTATCCACAGACATTTACATCACCTCCCTCAGGGTCGATATTCACGTCATTTGAATGTCACCTTAAAAAAAGATTTTGGTTTGAAGTTCTGAGGAGAGATGGGGGAGGAGCTTTACAGGCTTCACATTGTCAACCGTACTGGGCTCAATCTCCTTCCTGAGTGCTCTCTTTCTCCTTCAGAAGATAGGTCAGAATCTTTCCCTGAGCCCATGAAGGTCGAGCTTTTGCTTTGCTGACAAAACTGTCAACGTCCATTCTGACATATTCCAGAAAAGTTGCGAGTCTGCGTTTGTAGATCTCGCGTGTAACAGGGCTCTTGATCGCCTCAAGAAACATCTTGGTAGTCTTACCATTCAGTAACGTTAGATCTTTCCGTTTCCTGCCAGCAGGCAACCTTGCTCAATAGTAACTGTTCAGGACTCCTATATAATTTTGAGCCCATTTTCAGCGGTATTTTTGTGGCGGGCCCGCGGGGATTTGAACCCCGGACCTTTAGCTCTCTCCAGCATGGTTAGGAGGTTCGGCCTTTTGTTGCCTACCGCTCTGTCCATGCTGAGCTACGGGCCCAACCTGATAACCTTAGTGTTGTATTCTTGCAGGTTTAAGTTAACGTTCTTGTTTCTAGAAGTTTTATGACCTTTATGAATCTTATTAGCTTAACTTATGGATGGATGCGGGTGGCTCCGGTTTTCGGCCGGAAATAGTGAGTGTAAGGATTATTCATTAGACTCTGAAAGGAAGATATGTAGGAGGTCTTTCTTAGTTTATATTTGAGATGTATTTTGCTCTCTGATGATTTTGGGTGGGGTTTAAGGATGGATAGATTTTATGTGGATGAGCCTGTTTCAGGCGGCGTATTCTTGTCCTACAGGTGTACCGGTGAGTGTAGGCATTGCATGTATGCTTGCTCACCGCTCTGGCGGGGTGATTGGATCTCTAAGAGTGATTTGAAGCTGATTTTGACAGAGTTAGCCAGTAGAATAGTTGGAAGTCCAGCAGGCTCTGGTAGGATAAGTATGAATTATGGTTTACATTTTACCGGTGGGGAGCCCTTTCTAAACTTCAACCTACTGCTTGAGGCTGTTAAGTTGGCGCATGAACTCGATATTCCATCGATCTTCGTTGAGACGAATGCTTTCTGGTGTTTCGAGGATGATGTGACCAGGGATAGATTCAGAGAGTTGAGGGATGCAGGTTTACATGGTGTGCTGGTGAGTGTCAACCCTTTCACAGTTGAATGGGTTCCTTTCGAGAGGACTGATAGAGCCATCAGAATAGGCAGGGAGGTTTCCCCAACAATGTGATCATATATCAGGAAGTTTTCTATGAAGAGTTCAAGGATCTGGGTTTGGCTCGATCTCCACGTTTCGATGATTATCTGAGGTTAGCTGGTCTGCATGGAGTGTATGGAAGGGTGGATCTCCTACCTATAGGTAGGACGGTTTATCGGCTCGCCGACCTGTACCGAAAGTATCCTGCGAAAAAATATTTTGGTGAGAGGTGTCATGGGGATTTGTCGAGGGGTTGGCACATGCACATCGATAATTACTGCAACTATATAACGGGGTACTGTGGTGGAATCTCTCTGGGCGATGGGAGGAATATCGACTCGAAGGAATTGATTTGGAGGAGAGGCCTATAATTGGAATGTTGCTGAAGAATTTGGGGAGCCTCTACGAGTTTGCGGTTAGAGAATATGGTTATGAGGAGGATATGCGTGGGTACATATCTAAATGTCACCTATGCCTGGACATTAGGAGGCACCTTGTAAATTCAAATGCTGGCTTCAAGGAGCTTGAACCTAAAGAATTCTATGAACATTTGTAAAGAGTAGTTTGTGGTGGCCCCGGACCTATGTGTAGACACATATCATGGAAAACATGGGTTCCATCCGCCTTTACAATCATAATATTCAGTTTATGTTATGTCTCAGCTGGAGATTCATATGGGGCTGTTCGGTTTGAGGTGACGGTGTATGGGGATGGGTTGGCCCATCTAAGGATCCGTCTCCAAACGAATTCATTAACCTCGTCGGTAGCGGTCCCAATCCCGAAGGACTCTGGAAACATCATAGTTACAGATGGTGCTGGTCGGCTGGTTCAGTATGAGCAGTTGGAGGATAATCTGCTAATATACACTTTAGGAGAGGAGATGATTCTGCTGGAGTATGATACGTCTTCCTTGACTTTGAAGGAGGGGCCTGTCTGGACTTTGAGGTTAGACCTTCCGGTTCAAGGTATAGTCCAACTGCCTGAAAATTCTACAGTGATATACTTGAGCTCTCTACCGAACTCAATAGAGGCTAGGGGGAGCAGTCCTGTCCTGAATCTGGCTCAAGGGTCTTGGGAGGTAAGCTATGTGATGCCGCTGCCTGCAACCGGTAAGGCTCCATCAACATTCACACCGTCATCAACTGGTGAGTTTCCTCGCATTCTTGATATTGCTCCAATTGTTTCTTTTGGTGTCCTAGCCATCGTTTTGGCTGCGCTCTACATGAGGCGCGTAAGGCGATCTGGGGGTGGTGACTTATCTCCGTTGGACCATCGAATCTTGGAATTCATAAGGTCTAGGGGTGGTAAGGTTTTTGAGTCTGAGATCAGGGACGAGTTGGGTCTGCCGAAGACGAGTCTGTGGAGGAGGGTTAGGAGGTTGGAGAGGATGGGTTATCTCAGGTTGAGGAGGGTCGGCATACAGAATGAGGTTGCAGTCACTTGAAGGCTTGGCCCCTTATCAGGTTGAGTGTACGCTTAATGGTGGCCTCTGCCTCCATCATGTCGGCCAGGGCTCCGGCGAGGTCTCCACCATCCACTTTCAACTTGGCGCCGTGTACAAGATTCTCTGCCTTCTCCAGAAGATTCTGGATCTCGCCTAGACGCTCAACCCTCACACCTCTCCTCTCAAGCCTCTCGACCCATGCTCTGAGTCTGAGGATTTCCTGTTCTAGCCTTCTGAGGGAGGCTTCGACCCTTCGCCTGTTAGGCTCCTGAGGCGCCTTCTTCAGGAGGGTGAAGGCTTCACTCAGGGTCCTCTCAGCCTGGGCAAGCTTCCTGGCAGCCTCGGAGGCGCTTTCAACACTTGACCTTATGGCTGATTCAGCTTCGTTGAGTATCCTCTCGGCTTCATCGAGTTTCCCAGATATCTCGCCCCTCAATGCTTCGCTGACTCCCATCGATTCTCTGAGAGCATCCCTTACCCTGGCAATCCTTGTTCTAGCCCTTTGAATCGCCTCGATGAGTCTCACCCTGATATTTCCGTCAACGAGGGGGCTTATGGGTCCTAGCCCTCTCATAGCCTCCCTATACTTGAATTGGGCCAGTCTAGCATCGGCTGCTGCCTTATCATATTCGCCCTTATCGTAAGCCTCCCTGGTCTTGCTCAATAGTTCATTGCCTTCATCGATGAGTCGCACTCTAACCGCCATATCTTCTCCAGAGGCTCTTGCCCTATCGATAAGTTCAACTGCGATGCTTCTTGCCTTCTCGGCTACCTCCATGAATATTCTCGCCCTGGTCCGGTCTTGGTTCTCCTGCAACCCTAGAATAGGACTTACACAGACCGTCAAGACCAGGACTATGATGAAGAGGCTGAATATTCTCTTTCCAATAGACATTTTCCAAATCACGAAGTTATTACTTCGATTTTACTGTCAAATAAGGAATCCTGTGGAACGGCCGTTCCAGTGAGAGTCAGGTTCAAGAGGTTAAGTTGAATAAATCTTTCTGTTCATGTAATAGTTGGGTTCGTGTCCAGCCGACTTAGGTGGTGTAGTTAGCCGGCTCGGTTATGGTGGATGGTTACGTCAGGTTCCTGACACCGGAGACCAAACCTTATAATCCTTTTGACCTGGCCTACAATACTGAGAGGATTGTTGCCGGGCTTAGGGTCGACGGCCAAGACAGAAAATATGCCGGAATCTATTCAGTCCAAGTCCATGGCGATGTGGCGACTTGATAAGTTATTGGATGTTGCCTGAGATGGTTGGCGAATACCACTTCCCAAAGGAGTTGCTATTAGACTCTTCAAGGCAACTATGGAGGACATAGTGAGTTCAAGATGGGAACACAGTAAGAATGAGAAACAAATGTTATTCATACGAATTCAGAGATTAAATCACATCGCATCCAATCTCAAAGCTGATAGCTAACTCTTTAATTATTGGTAAATATTATAAGTTTTTCTAGTTTAGAACATAGAATTCTTCTAAATATATCTGTGGCTTGAAGCCTTAGAAAACTAGTTTAATCTCGATATCTGTTCAAGGGTGTCTATCACCTGTTGTTCTGCAGCCTTCCTCCTCAGATACTCCGTATCGATGTCCTCATAATTTTTCAACAATACTACTGCTTGATCCAGGTCTATTTTCTGCCTCCAGAACTTGTAGCTGTAGAGCCTCTTCACTATCAGATCTTCAACCCCTTCCAGGTTGATGGTGAGCCCTGCCAGCTCGACGGTTCGGATCTTTTCTTTGGAGCCAGAGAGGTTCGAGCCCACTATGTCTATGGCCATGTTTAGGTCAAGGTTGATCCAAGTCCTGCTGACTTGCCTGAATCCTAGGCTCTTAAGTAGTTTTACGGCTTTCTCTCTGTCTGATACTACTAGGTCTATGTCTCCGGTAATGAACTGGCCTGAAGTATAGACTTCCACCGCCCCCCCTCCCACTAAGTAGGTCTCCACCCCTTGCCGAGCCAGCCTATCGGTGAGGTAGCCTACGGCGAGAAGTTTCCGTTTAAACTCGCTGGGTTCCCTTCCAATCGCTTCCCATTCAATTTTCGGAGCCTCAACTTGACGTTCACCTTCTCTGCGTTTTGATGGAGGTCTGGACGCCTTTCCAAACCTGTAGGGATAAGTTCTTTGAGGGTGGCGCCGAACAGTTTTCGCTTTATGCGGCATGGCTTCTCACAGTCTCATGCGGTATGCTCTTTCTCCGACCTTTTTGAAGTTCTCCTCAAACCTTTTCTTCGCCAACATCGCCAGGGCCTCCAATTCTTCTTTTGTTCTCGATGGGGAGGTAACCTCCTCATTGTAGGGTCTGAGAGATGATATGTCCTTTCTGAATATCTCTTCAGCTGCTTTGCGAGATTTAGCGACATTGATCAGTTGGTAGCCTCTATGTTTGGTGGTGAGTGGCTTACCTTCGAGGACTGGCGCTTCTGCTGCTTCGACTAGCTGATGTATGGCCTGACCCACCTCACCCTCGACCAACATGTAAGCGGTCTGCCTCCTCTTCCAGGGTACGATCTTCACCAAACCGGTCTCCGCTAGAGCCTTCAACTGCCGGTATGTGGTGGCTGGGTCTAGGTTGTTTATGCGGGCAATCCGGTTAGCTGTGAGGGGGCTGACTGACTGGCCTAAGGTTTTGAGGATGGCCCCCCTCACTCTTCCTCCGAAGATCTCGGATACATTCATACTTATTTATGAGGATGATGTGGCTATTAAATATAGGCTTTTTGCCTAACTTCTTAACATCCTAAATTTGGGTGAGCCTAACTCTTTGACGACGCCTTTAAGAATCGTCTGGGCAGTCGAATTCAACAATGGCATAGAATCATTATATGCTTATGCCGTTAGATGTTGGTTCAGATAGACTCATAGAGGTATCAGATGTTTATGGGTGTGGGCTCGAATATTATGCTCTTGCTTGCAACCTCTGCGTTGCTGAGTCTCTCCATGGGTGTTGCTTACCCTTTCCTTTCCGAGTATATATATTCTGTTACGTCGAGTCCCCTCATAGCTGGGACGGTTGCATCGGCTAGGAGTGTTGTATGTGTCGCCTCCTTGATGTTTGGTGGCTACTTAAGTGATATGGTTGGTCGGAAGAGGCCTATCTGGATCGGAACCTTCCTGTTAGGTTTGTCCCAACTAGTATATGCTTTGGCTTCCTCAACGTTTGAGTTTCTCGTCGCAGCTGTGTGTGAGGGTTTCGCCTACTTCTACTTTCCAGCTTTCAACGCGATGATAATGGATTCGGCTGAGAGTGGCAGGTTGCCTAGACTTTTCACATTTGCTCTGATAGCAGACCATCTGCCATATACTGCTTCACCTGTTCTCGGAGGTTTTCTCAGGGACCTTTACGGTTTATGGGGTTTGAGGTTTGGTTTCCTTTTCGGTGGTGGTTCAATGTTGATTCTGGCCTTGGTTAGGCAACTCTTCTTGACTGAGACATTGAAGGGACCTGTAGGGTCTTCTGGGGGTTTGCCGTCACTTTGGAGGGACGCTGCCAAAACTTTTAGGGATCTCGACCCGACGGTGAGGAGGTTGATAGTTCTACGTAGCCTGATTCTTTTGAACGGTATCTCGATGTTTTACTATTTCGCGGTTCTATATGCTGTGAGGTATTCTGGTGTGGTGTCTTTTGCAGGTTGGGGGTTGATAACATCCTTCTCCTCTGCTTCCTACATCGCAGCTGTGCCTTTGGCTGGGGTCGCTGGAAGGTTGAGGCCTGCACCTCTCTATGCCTTTCTAGTTTTACTCGAGGCCTCTACACCCTTGATGTTTCTCTTTAACCTGGATGTTATGATGTTCGTCTCTATGGCTCTTCTGAATGTTTGTGGTGCCCTCACCTACGCTGTTGAGAGAACCATCCTCGCCCAGACGACTGGGCAGCCTAGTAGAGGTCGGGCTGAGAGTCTGATGAGCATCTCCTACTATATCAGTTCAGCCCTAGGTCCCTTGATAGGCGGCTACCTATACTCTGAAGACCCTCGGCTGGTGCTTCTTTTTTCGTCGGCCTTGCTGGTCGCTGGGGCTCCTCTCAGCCACATTATACTTAGGAGGCAGCCGAGGCTTGGCTGATATTGAGCATATTCTACCCAAGAAACATCTTTTCTGTAACTTTTTTCCTGCATGAGTGTATATGTCTCTTGTTAAGAGTCTGTCTTGTATTGAAGGTTTTTGGAGGGTGGATTCGATGTTTGACATGCTTGTCTTTCTCGCCTCGGTGATAGTAATATCGCTTTCAGGTGTGATGATGCCTGGGCCTGTGACCGCTGTAACGATAGTTAAGGGTAGGAGGGATGGGAATGCAGGTGCGCTGGTCGCTGTCGGCCATGGTATTGTCGAGGTTCCTCTGATGGTCCTCATCTATCTTGGTTTCGCCCACCTATTCACATATGAGATTGCTAGGAGGGGGATCGGGTTTGCTGGTGGTTTGATGCTTGGGATTATGGGTTTTCAAATGTTCAGGTTGAGGGGGGAGGTTGAATATGAAGGTGGTGATGTGAAGTCTACTTCAATAGTTTCTGGGGTTGCGGCAACAGGTGCGAATCCTTACTTCTTCTTATGGTGGGCTACGATAGGTTCAGCCTTGGTCGCCGCCTCGAGAATGTTTGGCTTCAGAGGATTCATACTCTTCGCCTTGACCCATTGGCTATGCGACTTCTTCTGGTACCTCCTCATCTCAAGGGCTGTGTTCAAGTCAAGTAGATTCTGGGGTCTCAAGGTTCAGAGGATGATCTTCAGTGTATGTGCTTTTACCCTGATGTTCTTCGCAGCATGGTTTCTATACTCAGCTGTGACTTGAATCTTCTAGATGGCTCCCAGTTTGGTGAGCATCTCGTAATCTGTATCGTTCAACGCGAATAACCGTGGATTTCCAAGCCTGACGTTTCTTAGTCCAGCGTCTCTTGACCTCTGGAAGGCCTCGACCATCTGTTCGAGGCTTGGCGTTGGGGTTGCCTGTCAACTTGTACTCTGGGATGAAGGCGACTATTGAGTACGGTATATCTCTTTCGACTCGACTGAGGAGTTCAGATATCTTGAATATCTGGTCGGTCTCAACCCACCCTGGAACATATACTGTTGAGACTTCCAGAATGAATCTTCTCTCCAGAATCTTGGACGGGAGATCTAGTATATGCTTGTTCGAGGCCCCTGTGAGTCTACGGGGGGTCTTCTCATCGTAGGCTTATGTCCAGCCAGAAGGAGTCTATTCCAGAATCCTTGGAGGAATCGAGATTCTTGGATGTGGGGCTGTATCCGTTTGTCTCGAACAGTATCCAAAGGTTCTCGCCTAGACTCTTAATCTCCTCAGCTGCTCTAATGTAGAATTCTGATTGGCAGGCAAGGTCCCCGCCTGTGAACGGTATTATGTTTCTGGCTGGCCCCCACGATCCGTCATCGAGCATAGTCACCTGGTCAAGCTCGAGCCTCTTAGGGCAGTACTTTGATCTCCTTCCGAAGACTATGCATGAGCCGCATGCCCTGCATAGCTTATGAGCATGCCAGCTCGCCGCATGCTCCTAGGCTCCCAAAACATACATCCCATATTCAACTTACAATATTCCGAGGCGACCTTGCCTATATCTGTCTGGGGCATCCACTTTCCTGAAGCCTGCTTTGTGAACCTCCAAGAATGACATTTCAGACAGTTCAAGTTGCATTCAGACTGATATATTGAGAGGTAAAATTGTTGAACTTGCCCATTGACGTCAATCTCTATCAGATCGACCCAATGGCCACTACTGTAATTCGCATGGGCAATCTCAACCTTTATCTCACCCATCGAATCTTGAGAGATATTCTCAATCTGAAGGATGGTAGGCGCATTGAGAGTATTTTAGAGATGGCGCTTAGAATCTTCGGGTTTGCGAGAGAGTAAAATATCCATTTTTCCTTGCGTTTATCCTTCAGCAAGCCTTCGTCCTCAAGGATATTCAAGTGATGGGATGCAGTGGGTTGAGTTAGATCTGACGCGGTCATCATCTCACAAACTCACATTTCACGGATACTAGGGAGTCTAATCATCTTCAGACGTGTAGGATCAGACAAAGCCTTGAAAATCCCGCTCTCCCGCTTAACATTTGCTTCATCCGATACCTTCTCTACAAGATCTCTCAACTCCATGGTGAATGCCTGAGCATTCTCCGTGGGAATGAGTCCTGACTTAACAAGTCTTCTCAACCGACATCAAGAACGGGAAACCCATCAACGGTCGGTGAAATCTATACATATGTAAATGTCGCTCTGTTCTGAGCTTAACGGGAATAAGAGTCGTTCGTTCACCTTCACGTAATACATAGATCCTGTCCAATTCCGACAAAAACGTTTATATTCGGATAAAATAACCATATTTCGGAGGAAAGACGCCTTTGGTGGAATATGTTGCAGAGATAAGAGATAAGGGCGAAGTCACTATACCAAAAGAGCTACGTAAACGATACGCTCTTGAACCCAGAAAGAGTGTTAGACTTATTCCTAGAATGGAGGGAATTCTAATCAAACCAAGACCTCAAGATCCTCTGGCAGAGCTCAGAGGTTTAGCAAGAGAAGTTTGGCCCAGTGATCACTCGAGCGTGAGAATCGTAAAAGAGATCCGTAAGCGTGTAGACTTTGAGGTAAAAGGGAAGCTCTAATGCGAGTCTTGGTCGATACGAACATCTTCTTGAACATAGCCCGTGAAGAGAAAGAGTTTCTGGATGGTTCAGAAGAGCTCTTGAAGAAGGTTACACGGGGAAAAATCGAAGGGCTAGCGTCCTGCGTCGTGCTTATGGAGATCAAGTGGGCGCTCTATGAGAAAGGAGAATTGGCCAAGGCAGATAAGGCCGTCTCTCTCATCGAGGAACTGGTCAGGATCGTTTCGGTCGACAAAGAGATAGCTAACGAAGCTATCGACATCAAAATAAGAAAGAAACTGGAGCTACTAGACTCTATTCACGTAGCGACTGCGATCGTCCAAGACGCTATTCTCGTCACTAGAGACGATGAAATAAGAAAGAAATGTGAAGATATGGCAACAATAAGAACGCCTGAGGAAATTCTTGAAGAGAAAGAGTAACATTAGATCCGAAAATTGCACGGTTCATGTTCTGCCGTACATTCTCTTCATTGGCTTTAGCTGTTTAGGCTGCTGCAGTAAGCATTAGAAAACAATTAATAATCAACTGCACCCGCTAGATTGGCTATTGTAGAGGGCATGTTGTATTGGTTGAATATACTATCTCAGAAATAATAGTGGATTATCTTATTGCAGAAGGTGTCTAGTACGCTTTCGGTGTTCCAGGCCACGGATGCACAGCCTTCACCGACGTCTTCTGTGATAGAGTTGACAAGATAAAGCCGATCATGATGAGGCATGAGCAGGGGGCGGTTCATGCCGCTGATGGTTACTACGGGGCTTCAGGCAGCAACCAGGCTCAAGCCCCTCCCCAACCAGCCGGCAACGATAATTCAATAATACTCCCCCAAACTCTTAAATTCGGCAGAAATGTAAACCTAT
This sequence comes from Candidatus Bathyarchaeota archaeon, assembly GCA_018396565.1. Lineage (GTDB taxonomy): Archaea > Thermoproteota > Bathyarchaeia > 40CM-2-53-6 > RBG-13-38-9 > DTMT01. The sequence continues at coordinate 6,054 of JAGTQO010000008.1, read as the reverse complement.
TTCTATATCTGTCCAGAAACGTTTGGCGAGACTCGTTCGTAACCAATTTTCTGGTCCAAACCTGACAGATGATAAATATTCAAAGGCCAAGATATTTACGGTCCGGGTACTCCACCCTACCAAAGGGGGGTAGGGGGGGTGGGGGGGTGAACGCCCAACTCACACACCATCTCCACCACCGGCATACTGGCGACCGGTCTACCTCTACATAAACTTCCTACCCAACCATTCAACAATAATCTCCGAAAGTTCATCCTCAAAGCCTATGAAACTGTGGTTGGCCCCCTCAACCACCCTCACCTCAACCCTTGAACCACCACCTCTCTCCCTGAACATCCTCGCTGCAACATCAACCGACGGTTTAATCAGCTTATCCGCCCCACCGAAGACAATCAGCATAGGCTCCTTCAACTTGGATAAGGCCTCCCATCTCGGCGACTCCGGATCATGGTATGGGTAAAGGTTTCCAGCACCCTCCTCACTCATGTAACCGTAATATGCCAACGCACCCATCGGACATACAATAGCCAACTCCCTCGGCAACAACTCCTCTCCCCTACCCTCCTCAACCATCCTCCTGACCATACTGTTAACCTCCCTAAACCTCTCCACACCAAGACTGTAATACATGTAGCTTGCGTCGCTTCCAGGGGATAGGTATATCTGCCCTGCAACCCTGCGGTCAGACCTCAACGACTGGTAGTATAGGAGTTTCTGGCATAGACTGTGGCCTTCAAGAACAACCCTCCTGACACCCTCCCCCTCAAGAAAGTCCAGCCAACCCTCAATGTCAAATATGCAGTCTTCAAACCTCTCAAAAGCTCCTCCCACCTGAACCCATCTAACCCTCCCATCAATATACCTCCTCAAATATGCATAGACATCGTGGCCCCTATTGTTAGCCGTAAGAAAAGATACACCCATTCCAGAGACCCTCCCACCTATCACATCAATAAACTTGTGCGTGTAAAAGTCGCCCGCCGTCCCATGCGAATGGAATACTGCAGTATCCCCACCCATATCTATCCAGAAACCTTGAAGCTCGAAACCGTCTGAAGTAACCGTCTTAACAAGTCGACCAGTCAACATAACCATCACTCCAACCGATCCGAATATAAACCTTTAAACCTTCAAACCAGAGATGCAAAACCATAAAAACCCATCGTAGACAACTATAATGCAGGTGAATCTTTTGGTCAAGAACATTATTCGAACAGATAAGGCACCCATACCTGTCGCACCCTACTCCCAAGCCGTCGAGGCTGGAGGCGTAATCTACGTCTCAGGGTTCGTCGCCTTCGACCCTAAGACAGGCAAAGTTGTTCCCGGAGGTATAAAGGAGCAGGCAACCCAAGTTATGGAGAATATAAAGGCAGTCCTGGAGGCAGCTGGATCGTCTATGAGAGACGTTGTGAAGACGAATGTTTACCTCACCGACATGAAAGACTTCGCCGGCATGAACGAGGTCTTCAAACAATACTTCCCGACAGAACCTCCTGCAAGAGTTACTGTAGGGGTCAAACTGCCACTGCCTGAGCTGCTCATAGAGATAGATGCGATAGCTGTTCCAAACCCCTAAACAAATCATCGCTCAAAACATCCACCGAAACTGCCATAACTTTTTAACAATCTCTACGTTACTGGAAAAATTCATGAAACCTTGGAGACCCAACTCCTCCGGTAAAAGTTTATTTTTCAATAGTGAGTCTAGAGGTTTCATGTGGTTGAAGATTATTGTCAGCTAAAGACTTTACTCTGACCCTGAGGGTGAAAGACGCTTTCAAACGTGATGCAGGTCGAGGAATAGCGAGACTCGACACAAAGACCATGGAGAGACTCGACATCAGTGCAGGCGACCTCATAGCTATCAAAGGTAAACGTCGGACAGTAGCTAAGGCCATGCCTGCCTACACGGAGGATAAGGAGCCCAACGTGATAAGGATAGACGGCGCAACAAGAGGAAACGCCGGTGTCGGGATAGATGACAAGGTTGAGGTCTCAAAGATAGAGGGTAAGAATGCAACCCACATCACACTCGCACCCGCCGAGCCTATACAGCTCATAGGTGCGGAGGAGTATATCGGCAAGGTCCTCGAATCGTTCCCCGTCATGGAGGGTGACAGGTTAAGATTCAGTTTCCTTGGAACCATAGTTGAGTTCGTAGTCGTCGACATCAGACCCAGAGCTGATGCTGTCGTCATAACCTCA
>JAGTQO010000008.1:0-3757 GCA_018396565.1 Candidatus Bathyarchaeota archaeon | reverse complement strand
CCAGATACAGAGGGTGAGGGAGATGATAGAGCTACCCCTCCGCTACCCCCAACTCTTCGAGAAACTCGGCGTCGAACCCCCGAAAGGCATCCTGCTCCATGGTCCACCCGGAACAGGGAAGACTCTGATAGCCAAGGCTGTTGCCAACGAGACAGACGCCCACTTCATCACCCTGAACGGACCAGAGATAATGAGCAAATATTACGGTGAGAGCGAGGCCAGGCTGAGAGAGATCTTTGAAGAGGCTAACAAACATGCACCGAGCATAATATTCATCGACGAGATAGACGCGATAGCTCCGAAACGTGAGGAGGTCACCGGCGAGGTTGAGAGAAGAATCGTCGCCCAACTTCTCGCCCTGATGGACGGCCTCCAGTCTAGAGGCCAGGTAGTTGTCATCGGAGCCACGAACAGACCGAACGCCATAGACCCAGCCCTCAGAAGACCAGGAAGATTCGACAGAGAGATTGAGATAGGTGTCCCAGACCGAACCGGTAGACTCGAGATCCTCCAGATACACACCAGAGGTATGCCTCTGGCCAAGGATATTGACTTGGAAGCTCTTGCAAACGTAACCCACGGATTCGTCGGCGCAGACCTTCAGGCTCTATGCAAGGAAGCCGCGATGAGGGCTTTGAGGAGGGTCCTGCCTGAGATAGACCTCCAGTCTGAAACCATCCCGCCAAAAGTTATGGAGAGCCTCGAGGTTACGATGAACGATTTCGTAGACGCCCTCAGAGACGTTGAGCCTTCGGCTATGCGTGAGGTTCTCGTCGAGTCTCCGAACGTGAAATGGTCTGATATAGGGGACCTTGAAGATGTGAAGCAGGAGTTGAGGGAGACCGTTGAGTGGCCCCTCAAATATCCTGAGGTCTTCGAGTATGCGAAGACAAAGCCTCCGAAAGGAATACTCTTGTATGGACCCCCAGGAACAGGAAAGACCCTTCTCGCGAAGGCCCTGGCGACTGAGAGTGAAGCAAACTTCGTCTCAATAAAGGGTCCAGAACTGCTCTCTAAGTGGGTTGGAGAATCTGAGAAGGGTGTTAGGGAGACTTTCAGGAGGGCCAGGCAAGCCGCACCGTGCATAGTATTCTTCGATGAGATCGATGCTATAGCGCCACAGAGGGGTGGAGGATTTGGAGACTCCCATGTGACTGAGAGGGTGATAAGCCAACTATTGACTGAACTCGATGGCCTCGAGGAGCTCAGAAACGTAGTCGTCCTAGCAGCCACCAACAGACCCGACATAATAGATCCGGCGCTTCTGAGACCTGGAAGGTTCGACAGGATAATAGGAATAAAGCCTCCCAGCGAAGAAGCTAGGAGGGAGATATTCAAGATACACCTCGACGGCAAGCCCCTGGCGGATGATGTGGACCTAGACGTTCTCGCCAAGAAGACCGAGAATTATGTAGGTGCAGATATAGCATCTATATGTCGAGAAGCATCCATGCTCGCCATAAGGGAGTATGTGAAGGAGACGGCTGGGAAGAAGGGTGAGAAACCAAACTTTAAAATTGGGATGGGACATTTCGAGGAGGCCCTGAGCAAGGTGAAGGCGATGGGGAAATCTAGACTCCAACAGTATGAGGAGTGGGCTAGAAGGTTCGAGGAGGCCTTCACCTGAACATGTTCAACATACAGGTTTAAGATTGGGCTCTCAACCTCTCCTTCACATAGTTTATGAGTCCACCAGACAATAGAATCTCTCTCTCCCTCACAGTGAAGGTGTTGGAACATTTTATCCGACCCTTAACCGTATCAACAACTATGTCCTCATCTGGCCTACTCAACTGTTCAGTAACATTCCTGATCTCGACCTCCTCTCCCAGACTTAAACTCTCATAGTCATCTGGATTCTTGAATGTTAGGGGTAGGACTCCGAAGTTTATGAGGTTCGACCTATGTATCCTCGCGAAGCTCTTGGCAATCTTTACCTTCACACCCAAGTATCTGCATGCGAGGGCCGCATGCTCTCTGCTTGAGCCTTGACCGTAATTCTCGCCTGCAACTATGAAGCCTCCACCGGCCTCCCTGACCCTCTTGACGAAGGTGGGGTCGACGGTCTCGAATGTATACTCGCTTATCGCTGGAATATTGCTTCTCAAAGGTAGTATCCTGCTCCCTGCTGGGAGGATGTGGTCTGTGGTTATGTTATCTGCGAGCTTAAGCAGAATTTTTCCAGAGATATCCCTCTCAAGGGGCTGCAGGGTTGGGAAAGGTTTGATGTTCGGCCCCCTGAATATATCAACCTCTCCCTCAGTTGATGGGGGTATTATCATGCTGTCGTTGATAATATACTTCTCAGGCTCCTGAACCTCAGGGTATTCGCCGAGTCTTCTGGGATCAGTTATCTCACCATGTATAGCTGTTGCAACAGCAACCTCTGGGCTGCACAGGTAAACCTTATCATCCTTGGTTCCGCTTCTGCCTGGAAAGTTTCTTGGAAAAGTCCTCACAGTCACTACGCCTGTAGCAGGAGCCTGGCCCAAACCTATGCATCCCAAACATCCAGGCTGGTGGAGCCTCACACCTGAACTTATCAAGGCCTGCAATCCTCCATTATATGCTATGTTCTCCAAGACTTGACTGCTCCCTGGATTAATCTCGAAACTCACATCTTCATGGACTCTCCTACCCTGCAAAGTCTTAGCTATCAACATAAGATCCCTGAATGATGAGTTTCCACATGAGCCTACAATGACTTGAGCAACCTTCACACCCTCAACATCTCTGACCTTCCTTACATTGTCAGGGGATGATGGAGATGCGATGAGGGGTTCAATTTCACTGAGATCAAGCTCATCCCCCTCATCATATGCTGCGTCCGGGTCTGGCTTGATCTCCCTCCAAACATCTCCCCTACCCTGGGACTCAAGGAATCTTCTGGTGTTATGGTCTGATGGGAATACGGTCGTGGTTGCGCCGAGTTCAGCTCCCATATTGGCTATTGTAGCCCTCTCAGGAACCTGCAAGGTTTCAACGCCTGGACCGTAATACTCTATGATCCTCCCAAACCCACCCTTCACCGTATGCCTGCTCAAAATTTCAAGAATAACGTCTTTGGCTGAGACCCAAGGCCTGAGTCTTCCGGTCAATCTCACCCCCAGAATCTTTGGGGTCACCATATAGAACGGCGCCCCAGCCATGGCCATAGCGACGTCCAAGCCGCCTGCACCTATAGCCAACATTCCACATCCTCCAGCGGTAGGTGTGTGGCTGTCGGCGCCGAGCAAGGTCTTTCCCGGTGACGCAAACCTCTCGAGGTGAATCTGATGTGAGATTCCATTGCCAGGCTTTGAGAAATATACCCCAAACTTCTTCGCTGCTGTCTGCAAGTATAGATGGTCATCCATATTCTTATTGTCGGTCTGCAAGAGGTTATGATCCACATAACTTACTGAGAGCTCAGTCTTCACTCTGGGGATGCCTAGGGCCTCAAACTCGATGAAGGCCAAGGTTCCAGTCGCATCCTGGGTGAGGGTCTGATCGATCCTTAGAGCAACCTCCTCCCCAGGCTCAAGTCTACCTTCAACAAGATGCTCCTCCATAATCTTCTGAGCAGCACACTTACCCATGATTCACACCCTAGACCTTATCCTCATCGAATTGGTGTTTCAAGATACGTCATGATCTCATTTATCCTCCAGTCTATACCTCACTATATCTGCAAAGTATGTCTCATTTTTTTCAACCAGTCTGACCTCTAAAACTTTTATCCGCCTCTTGAATATGGGTCCGTCCGTGACGAAGGTGT